>NZ_JBVJMV010000033.1:0-85915 GCF_055584025.1 Streptomyces sp. NPDC104309
ACTCGCAAGGTGAAGTCCCCCATCTCCCGTTACGCGGAAAGGAAGCTGGACGGCCGCCCCGACGGCAGCCGGGTCGTGACTTCAATGACGGTCACCCTCCTGCCGCCACCACCGCCGGAGCCCGAACTGCCAGCGACGACCGTCCGGGAGAACACCGGCAACGGCAAGCCCGGCAGCCGCATGGCACGCGTCCTGGCCATCCTGCAGGCAGAACCCGAACGGCTGTGGCGCTCAAGGGAGATCGCCGAGCTCCTCGGCGACATCACCCTCGTCGCCACCTATCGACAACTCGCTCGCTGGACCGAGAAAGGAATGATCAAGAGAGTCCGCACCGGCCGCTACGCGGCAGTCACACCGATGACGAATCCCTTGCGTGACCTGCGGAAACGCTAACTACCCGGCCTTGGATCAACCTCACATCGACGCCGACACCCGTCACGTGGTCGCCGTCGGCCGGCCCCTGCCGGGCAACCGCAACGACTGGAAGGCATGGAAACTGTCCGGCGCGATGGACGCAGTCGGCCACACCACGGTGATCGCGGACGGTGGCTACCGGGCACCGGCCTGATCATCCCGCACCGCCGTGAACCCGGCCAGGCTAAACTCCTGCCTGGAAAGAGGAACACAACGCCTCTCACCGCAAGGTCCGCGCGCGGGTCGAGCACACCTTCGCCCGCATAAAGGCCTGGAAGATCCTTCGAGACTGCCGCCTCAAAGGTGACGGCGTCCACCACGCCATGCTCGGGATCGCTCGCCTGCACAACCTCACCCTCTCCGCCCCCCGGTGCAGGTCCTCTCCCGCCCCTTCAGGGGCGGGCTCGGCGGAAGCCTGATGGTGGTGAACAGTCGCACTGACCTCACTCCAGTGGCAGCTGAACTCGGCGGCCCTGCAACGTCGCCCGCGTCACCGACTGGATCGACACCGCACCCAGAACACGACGCCGAGCCACGCACTTCCGCACTCTGTGCCCAGCCACCGCATGATCTGCCCAACATCACCAGCAGAGTCGCGTCGTTGAGTTCCGCGTCGAGGGCGCGATGCATGAAGAGAGGGCGCCGTGTCCCGGCGGGGCGGGTAAAAGCCGGTCCGTAGGGAAAGATGACAAGGCGCGGTCCTTACCCGTGCTGTAGCGGGCTGGAGGGAAGTTCTCGTGAGACGAACGCCTGCAAACGCAGGCACCGAGATCGTAGGGTGGGCCATCCCAGGGGACGGCGGGCAATGGTTTGCCCCCCTGCAGTGCAAAACCCGGGACCTCTCGCTGCTCAACCCCGACCTTCCCCACGTAGAGCCGCACGTCACGGCGTGGGCGCAGAAAGTGGGGCTGCTGTCTGCGGAAGCGGCTGAGCAGGCCCGCAGGGAGCGTCATATTGCCTTCGCCGGACGGGTCTGGCCATGGGCACCCCCGGAACGGCTGGCAGAGCTGTCTCGCTTGACCCTGTGGATGTTCGTCGTCGATGACCGCAGTGACGCCCGCGGGGACGATTCCGGAGCGGTCGACGCAGAGCTGCAAGCCATGATGCGCATCG
This sequence comes from Streptomyces sp. NPDC104309, assembly GCF_055584025.1. Taxonomy (NCBI): domain Bacteria; kingdom Bacillati; phylum Actinomycetota; class Actinomycetes; order Kitasatosporales; family Streptomycetaceae; genus Streptomyces; species Streptomyces sp. NPDC104309. Next base: position 1,528 of record NZ_JBVJMV010000033.1, read on the forward strand.
TCACCTGCGCACAGGACGTTGTGCCCGAAAAGGCGCCGGGGACCGTACGCGTCCTGGCAGAGGTCGTGCCCCGATTGACCGATCAGATGGGCCCCGCATGGAGCGATCGCTTCCGCCGGCATCTGGCGGAATGGATAAGCACCAACCGGGACATGATCCGGCGCCGGGTGGAACGCAGCGTACCCACGCCTCATGCCTACGTCGCCTGGCGCCGGGTCTCCGGAGCGGTCGGCTGGTGCTTCGACCTCACCGAATACGCACAGGATGCGGAACTCACCGAGCTGGTGTGGTCCTCGCCGGCCTGCCGACAGCTGCGGGATACCGCCGCCGACATCATCTGCTGGACCAACGACCTGTACTCCCTCGGCAAAGAACTACGCACCGGCGAAACCAGCAACCTCGTCGTGATACTGCAGCACCATGACCACTTGACGCTGCAGGACGCTGTCAACGAGGTGCACCGCCGGCTCTCCCTGCGAATCATCGAACTGCCTGCCGCAATGGCCAGTCTGCAGACCACCGCCCTCGCCATGAACCTGACGGTGCAGGAACAGGCCGCAGTTGACCGGTACGTGGACGGGATCCGCGCATGGGCGCGTGGGTTTCTCGAATACAGCCAGGAATCGGCACGGTACGCCGAGGCCTCCGTTCCCCCAGCAACGGCGGGGCTGCGGTTGTGAGCCAGAATTGCTTTGGAACGGGCGACCGATCGATGTCCGCCCGACCGGCTCGGGAAGCGTCCTGAGCGTACTGGCAGCAGGACCGCACCCGGTCCTGCTGCCGGCCCTTCAGCGGCTGGCGGTACGCCCCGGAAAACCCCGAGGCCGACGCCGGGTTCGACGACTCGTCCTGGCGGCTCTGCGACCTCACCACGTCCCACAGGTGGCGCGCGAACCCTCCTGGGCCAACGACGTCTTCAAGTCGGCCCGTGGGCTGACCGCGGCCGGACTCGACGGCGACGCCACCGTGCTTGCCTGGCGCATCCGGGGCGGGACCGGGGACGAACCCGTCCGGGGACCGCTCAACGCCGGTGGATGTACGAAGCCGAACCCCACGCCGGCGTTGCGAGATGCCACCGCACGATCGCCCGCATCCAATCCCTCGACATCTCTGCCGTGTATATGTGTGTTTCGCTAGGCTTCCCCGCATGCTGGCAGAGCAGGGGGAATAAAGTGTCGGAACGTTACCGCACCGGGAGGACCACCGTCGTGGACGGACGCGATCGGGTGGGTAAGCCCCTGTACGAGCGCCAAAACGAGGTGGTCGCTGCTCGGAATGCGGTGGAGGGGATCTGCGCAGGCGGCGGGGACGGCGAAGGCAAGCAGGGTGGGCTTCTGTTCTTCAGCGCTGCCGCCGGGCTGGGCAAGACGACCGTGCTGGCCGAGGTCCGGCGCATCGCCACTGCCCGCGGCTGCACTGTACTGTCTGCCCGAGGCAGCGAGCAGGAGCATACCGTCCCCTTCCATGTCGTACGCCAGCTGCTGCAGCCCGTCCTCGCTTCCTGCACCGAGGCCGAGCGTCGCGAGATATTCGGCGGGTGGTACGAGATCGCCGGCCCGGCCGTTGGTCTGTTCGCTCAGCAGACCGGTACCGCCGCCCCGGACCCGCAGGGCGTCCGGGACGGTCTGGACTGGGTCGTCACCCAGCTGGCCGTGCGACGGGCACCGATAGTGATCGTTCTCGACGACGCCCATTGGGGTGATCTGGAGTCACTCGCCTGGCTCGCCGCGTTCGCGGTGAGAGCGCAGGAACTTCCCGTGCTGGTGGTCCTCGGCTACCGCCCGGACGAAGTGCCCACTGAGGCCGCGACGTTCCGCGAACTGATCGACGGCCGCAGCGGACGCCCGATCCCCCTGCACGTTCTCAGCCCGGAGGCAGTGGGCGAACTGGTGCGAAGTTCGCTCGGAGCGGAAGCCGACGACCTCTTCTGCCACGAGTGTTGGGTGGTCACCGGCGGCAACCCCTACGAGGCCGTCGAGCTCATCGCCAAGGTCCAGGACCGCAGCCTCGCCCCGAACGCGGAGTCGGCCTCCCTGCTGCGCGAACTCGCTGCGAGCGCACGCGGCGCCGGACTGGTCAAACGGCTGGAGAGGCTCGGCCACGCCTCTGTCCGGCTTGCCTGGGCCGCCGCGGTGCTCGGCACCGAGATCTCCCCGGAGCTGGCCGCAGCAGTGGCCGGACTGCCACCGGCCGAGGCCCAGGACGCCGTGGACCGGCTACGCGTCACCCGTATTCTCACCGGCAGCCGGACACTCGAGTTCATCCATCCACTCGTCGCCACCGCTGTGTACCAGGCCATCCCGCCGACCACCCGCACCGCGCTGCACGGTCAGGCCGCCTGGGCGGTGGCCGACGCGGGGCTGGGCGTCACAGCCGCCGCTCGGCATCTGCTCGAGACCCATCCCGAGGACGACCCACACACCGTCCTTCAACTGCGCGCTGCCGCGCGCGAGAATCTCCGTCTTGGCGCGCCCGACGCGGCTCGACGCTGTCTGGAACGTGCGCTGCGCGAACCGCCGGCGCCCGAGGATCGCGCGGGCGTGCTCTACGAACTCGGCTGCTCTGCCCTGCTCACTGCCCCGGCCGTCACCGTCAATCACCTCACGGCAGCCCTGGAGCAGCCCTTCCTGGACCCCGCGCTCAGGGAGGACGCCACCTTCCGGCTGGCTCAGGCATTCGCCCACAACGACCAGCCCGCCAGAGCGGCCGCCGTCGCGGGCGCCGAGGCAGCACAGGCAAAGTCCGCTCGAGCGCGGCTGCGCCTGCAGGCAGCGCATTATCTGTGGCTGGCCTTCGACGCGCACGAGGCGCAGGCGTCCGAGCGCTCCCGTCGGCTCGTACGGCTTGCCGAGCACGTGCCCGGAAAGGACATCGAGGAGCGGGCCCTGCTGTGCGTTCGAACGTGGGACGCGATGTTGCGCGGGGAACCGACCGCGAACACGCTGGCCATCGCCGCACGTGCCCTGGGACTGAGCTACACCGACCCGGACTGGGGTTTCGAACTCCCGAGCCTGACCGCGCTCAGCTACATGTACGCCGACGAGTGCGACCGTGCGGAAGAACTGTTCAGTTCGGCCATCGCAGAGTGCGAGCAGGTCGGGTGGAGTGGTGCCCACCTCTCTTTCGGCTTCACTCTCCTCGGCCTGGTCTGGTTCCGGCGCGGGATGCTCGTCGAAGCAGAGGACTGCGCGCGTGAGGGAGTGCGCCTGGCCGAGCGGGTGGGCCCCCGGGTGCCCGCCCAATGGTATGCCGTCGGACTGTTGCTGGACGTCCTGCTGTCCCGGGGCCGCGTCGAGGAGGCGCTTCGCGTCGCCGAGACGTACGACTTCGCGCCCCCCTACCCGAACGCGGTGGCCTTTCCCGACTCCCAAACCGTCTACGGACGACTGCTTCTCGCCCGTGGCCTGCGCGAGGAGGCCGTGGCACAACTCACCGCGGCAGGGAAACGGCTGGAAGCCAAGGGCATCCTCAACCCGACCTGGTGCCCCTGGGCGGGATACCTCGCCATCGCCATCGCCGAGGAGGACCCCCAGGGCGCCCGCGCCCTCGCAGCGGAGATGCTGCGTCGGGCAGAGCGCTATGGCACGCCCACCGCCATCGGTGAGGCGCTGCGCTTCGGCGCGGCGGTGGACGAGGACGGGCAGGCGCTGCCCCAGCGAGAGCGCGCGGTGAAGGTACTGAGCCGGTCCCCCAACCGGCACGCGTACGCTGAGGCACTGATTGACCTCGGCGCGGAGCTCAGGCGCGACGGCCGCACCGACAGGGTAGCCGAGCTGCTGTTCGAGGGTATCGAGCTGGCGGACCGATGTGGTGCCGACCATCTCGCTGAGCGAGGCCGTGCGGAGATGGCCAAGGCGGGGCTGCGGCTGCATCGGCAACGCACTTTGGCACAGCGTCGGGTGAGCGCCGCAGAGCAGGGCTGACCTTGAGCGAGGCAACGGGGTCGACCCCCCTGAATGGGGCCTGTGTGATGTCGTGATCAATCTTGCAGATCCGGATCCGCCTGGAAGGCGGATCCGGTGGGAAGACGATCGCGACGCGCAGGCAACTCACTGACGAACAGCGGAAGTTGATCGAGCCGTTCCTGCCGATAGCTGAGTACGGCCCGGACCCCGAGCGGCTGCGGGATCAGTTTGAGGGGGTGATCCGGCGGTTCAGGACAGGCGCGCAGTGGCGTGAGATGCCGGCCGTGCTTCACAGGCGGCACCCGCTGCCCGGGACGGTGACGTTCAACGGCGGGTTGCCGAGCTTGGCACACAGCTTGCTCATCGTGACCTTGACGACGGTGGTGAACGGGTCGGTGTTGGCGTCCCACGCCTTCTCCAGGAGCTCCTCGGCGCTGACCACCGTGCCCCGCGCCCGCATCAGCACCTCCAGCACCTTCAGCACGGCGTACTCCTTGAGGGACAGCGGCAGGTAGCGCCCGTCACGGTGGGCCTGTCGGAGCCCGGTGTCCAGTGCGATCCCGGCGCGTTCCAGCACTGGCGGCAGCGGCGGACCCGCCCGTCGGCGCCGACGATTCGCGCGGATTTACACCACCCTCGGAACCCAGGACCCCCTCTACCGGCGCTTCTGTCTCTACCGCGAACGAGACTTCCGTGAGGCGCCGGGCCAAGTTCGACTCGTGGACGACACTGAGATCACAATCAAGCTCACCTCCGACGAAGCCCTCGTCCTCTCGGACTGGCTGGAGCGAGTTCAGATGACCGACCTCAGCCGTCTGGTCGACGACCCAGCCGCATGGGTTCCGATCCACAAGCTCGCGGGGACATTGGACAAGACACTCCCCGGGATCTTCGCTGCTGACTACGCGGAGCGTCTGGCTACGGCACGGCGCCGTCTGAGGGAGACCATGGGCAGCTTCGCTGAAGAGCAAGACGGCTGAGTCAGCTGTCCCATCCGTCAGCACGATTCCGTGAAAGCCATGTCAGTTGAGAATACTGAGGGCCAGCGTTCTCAATCAACGTGGCACCCCACCAGGTCAACGGCTCACCATCTGACAGATGCACTTCGACAGGACATCAAGTCCAGTGAGACGAACTCCTCACCTGTCGTATCCAAGCTGGCGGATTCACTCGTTCTCGTTCTTGTTGGCAGAGGCCAGTCGACCTCGGACTGGCGTGGACCCGCTATTTCGACCGCATCGAGACACACCCCACCAACAAGAAGATCCCTCCGAAGACCGCCGCCTGGCGGCCTTCCCCGAGATCACGGTCGTGACTGACCTGATCCTCAACCCGGCGACGAACACCGCCGACTCCAAAAGAGCTCTGCCTGACGACGACAGCCAAGCTGAGCCGGCAGTTCGCGCGCACCTATTTGATCAGAAACTCAAATGGTTCTCGCTGATGGTGTAGCGGACGTGGGGGCCGCCGAAGTAGCCGCGGACGATGTGGGGCTGGCGTTGGCGGCGGTGGAAGAACCTGAGTGTATCGGCCGCGAGTTGGGCCTGGTCGCGTGCCCGGCTGCCCATGGGCAGGCTGCGTTTGAGGTCGGCGTTGACGAGTTCATCGGGGTTCAGCTCGGGCGAGTACGAGGGCAGGAAGTGTAGCTCGATCCGGTCGGCGTGATCGGCCAGCCATGTGCGAACCGTGCGGGAGCGGTGTGCGGAGTGACCGTCCACCACCAGGTGAATCTTGCGGTCGAAGTGGCCGAGGAGACGGTCGAGGAAGCGCCACATGACCTGCGCGTCGAAAGTCTCGGTGAACACCATGAAGTGCATCCGGCCCTTCGTACTGATCGCGGACAGCGCGTTCACGGAGAACCGGTTGCCGGTGCGGCGCACGATCGAGGTGCGGCCCTTCTCACCCCAGGTACGACCAGTGACCTGGTCGGAACGAATGCCGACCTGGTCGGCGAACAGCACTTCGCCGTCCTCGGCCTTCGCCTGTGCGCGGATCGCCGGCCAGGTTTCCTCCAGCCAGGTCCGCACCGCCTGCGGGTTCTGCTCGACCGCCCGCTTGTCGGGCCGCTGGAACGACAGCCCCCAACGCCGCAGGTACTTGCCCACACCCGGCTCCGTCAGCCGCACCCGATACAGCTTCGCGATCAGCTCACCCACCAGACCACGCGTCCATAACTGGCCCCGAAGGTCCAGGTCACACGGCCGGTGGTCGAGAATCGACTGCCGGATGGCCTGCTGCTCGGCCGTGTCGAGGACCTGATGTTCACCTGGGCGCCGCCCGCGAGGCTGGGCCAGTAGCGCCTGACGTCCGCCGGCCAGCCACTTCACCCACCAGCCTTCCACCGCCTTGAGCGAGACCTGAAACATCGCCGCGACGTCCTCGCGGTCCCGGCCCGACATCAACGCGGCTACCGCCCGCAACCGCAGAGCCTCCTGCCCCTGCGGCGACAACTGCCGTGCATCCCCAACCAGTTCTAGTGGTGGATGTGAAGCCGCACTGCCGGCTGTCCACCCCAGTGGTGGCGTTCACGTTCGCGTGGACCCGGCAGGCGGTCGAGTCACGTGACGGGCGCTCAGCGCCTCGTCTCGTACCTGGTCAGGATCACGCCGCAGGGAAGCGTCCGCGTCTCCACCAGGTTCAGGTTCACCCAGCTGTCCAGCGCGGTGAAGAACGGCGTGCCGCCGCCCACCAGGACCGGCGCGGTGGCCAGCACGTACTCGTCAATCAGCCCGGCCCGCATGGCCGCCCCGGCGAGCGTCGCGCCGCCGATGTCCATCGGGCCGCCGTCCTCGGCCTTGAGCCGGGTGATCTCGGCGACCGCGTCGCCGGTGACCAGGCGGGTGTTCCAGTCGACCTTGTCGATCGTCGAGGAGAACACCACCTTCGACATGTCCCGCCAGCGGCGCGCGAACTCGATCTGCGCCGGGGTGGCGTTGGGCTGCTGGTCGCCGGTCGGCCAGTAGGAGCTCATCGTCTGCCACAGCTTGCACCCGTACAGCGACAGGTCGGTCGCCTGCAACTGGTCGGACCAGAATTGGAACAGTTCGTCACTCGGCACGCTCCAGCCGATGTCGTCGCCGGGCGCGGCGATGTAGCCGTCCAGAGTCAGGTTCATGCCGTAGATCAGTTTCCGCATGGCGCCAACCTTCCGTGAGTCGGTCTCACGCGTACAGACCGGCGCGGCGCGGGAAACTCATCGGTGCGCGATCTGAGCTCGCATGTAGTCCTCGTGCTCGGTGGCTCAGCCGCAGACTCATCGTTCCGCCGAGGAGATGGCATCGATCTGAGACTGATCTTGGGTGACATCGCGGTGAGACAACAGAGAACCAGCAGGTCACAGAAGATCGACATGTCATCGGCGGCGAGACCCTACACGAAATGTAGGGTCTCGCGATCCATGGCGGAATCTCGTGGATCTTGGCGGGGTGGTGGCGGATACGCCACCCCGCTGAGATCTCATGTGGCGAGTGCGTGCGAGGGCTCCTATGCAACAGCTGGCAACCACGGGCTCGGCCGGTTCAGGGACTCTGTGAACCACCTTCGGTCCGCTGTTAGCTACCTGGAGTCCTTCCAGTAGATATCGGGTCCCCGGATGTCTCCGCCGCAGGAGAGAAGAAGGTGACGCTGGTTGGCGAGGGCGTGACCACCGCAGTGTGAGGCTCCGGCGGCGGGGGCCGGTACCTCGCACAGAATCCTGTCGTGCTGGGAAGGCACAATCGGCGCATGCCTGAGACCTTCGTTGACCTGGGATCCGTCAATGCGCCGTCCGGCGTGCTCGTGCTCGGCATGGCCGGGTGGATCGACTACTGGCGGGAGCTCGGGCAGCCCTTGCCCGAGCGCGCCAGGACGGCAGCGTCGTCGGGAGGACGCCATCTTCGCGAGTGGTTGTGCGAGGCGGTCGCGGTCCCGGCCGTCGCCGATCGGCCGTTGAAGGTGAGGGCGAGCACCTCACCATCCCCGTTCGACGAGGAACCGGCGATCGCGACCCTGGAGATCAGCCTCGGCCTCCCGTGGCCCGGGACCGCGGGCCGATCGGCGCAGATCCGGCTTGGGGACCTGCCCGTTGACCGGTGTGGCATAGTCATCGGCGACGCTGCGGGGCTGGACACGTGGACGGGAATGGACGGCGAGCCGGCCGACGGGCTCGCCGACGTCTTCTACTGGGGCCGGTACGCGGACGACGCGCACGCGCAGTTCGGCGGTGAGCGGATCGCGCAGTACGGCGTCGACGGACCGCACGGGTGGCTCGACCTCCCGCTGGCCGAGGCAGCCGCGCGCGCGGCCGAACTCACTGCCTGGTGCGACCGCCTCCATGGCAAGGGCCTCGTGGTCTCGATCGACAAGCACACCGACTTCCACCGTTTCCGGCGAGCCGGGTGGCACCACCCGCTCCGCGCCGGAGTGATTGAGGTCGGCGGCTGCCAGGTACTCGGCATCGAATGGGACCAGGGGGACCACTCGATGAGGCACCGCGGTGAGCGGGATGCCGGCCAGGTCTATCCGGTCACGCTTGAAGCCGACACGGCGGGCGGGACGGTGATGAGCTGGACCATCCCGCCCTACGACTTCGACGACGAAGACGAATGACGAGCCCGGCTCTGGGGATCCGCCACCGTCGTGAGACTGATCAATTCCGACATGTGGTGAGACGGGTTGGAGAGCTCCAGGTCACAGCGGTGACTTCTGACACGAGTCGCAAGCCGGCGGAACCGTGCGCGCCTGAACCGAACGCCTCACAGCAGTCCCCATACAGCACGTCGCGAGCCCATGGGTCAGCAATGCCAAGAGCCCGCGTTTTCCCCGCCCGAGGCGCAAGCATCTGGCCATCTTGTCACTTTATACGCCAGGAGCATTTCTTTCCGTGACCGCCAAACCGATATCCGAGTACCCGGATCCGCACACACCCGACACCGTCGAGCGCTTGGTCGAGGCCGCACTGGCTACCGACGGCATCAATGCGCCCCGTGAGGCTCTTACCGCCGCATTTGCCTACGCCGCCGAGCCGGTCGAACACCTCGTCACCACCGAGCGGGGTCGTGAACGCATCCACCCCGCCCGCCTGCGCTCCGTGCGCGTCGGCGGCGAAACAGCCCTGGAGCTGGATGTGCGGCTGTTCGGCTGCGCCGGCAGCACCTGGGAGCGCAACGACTCCTGCTGGGGCTCCCCGGCCGACCCGGCCTCGGCCAGCGCCGAGTGGATGCTCACGCCGACCGAGGTCTGGCACGGCTCCGACGGCAAGCCGAAAGCAGCGCTGAGCGTCACGATGACGAGTGCCGACCCCGTCGCCGAAGTGATCGGCCGCGCCTCGGAACTACTCAGCGCAGGCGACGGCCGCCGCCGCTACGACCTCTGCGCCGACCTCCTGCTGAACGGACAGGAAGTCCCCTGCCTGATGGTCGCGCAGGTCTACCGCACCCCCGAGGGCGATTTCTGGGCCTGGCCGACCGTCAAAGGCAGCAACCGGACGAAGGGTCGCCATCACATCCTGAAAGCCGACCAAGCGGCGCTGCTCACGACACCGGATGTGACTGCCGCTCTTCGACAATGGACGGTTGAGCGCAACGCCGAACTGAAGCATGCCGACTCGAACGAGCACCCGGCGCGACTCGCGCTCCAGATCGCCGTCGTCGATGCCAGGCTCATTGTCGGATGTACCAAGCCCGAGCTGCTGCACCAGGTAGCGCAGGCCGGAAACCGGCGCGACCACATCCACGCGAACCTGGGATTCACGCCGAACGAGTCGTGGTCACGAGCGACGCCATGCACACCCAGCGCGAGCACGCCGGCTACCTCCTGGGCCGCGGTGCCCACTACATCGTGATCGTCAAGGGCAACCAGAAGAAGCTGCGCAGACAACTCAAGTCCCTTCCGTAGCAGGACATCCCGCTTCAGGGCCGCGCCAAGGGCGTCGGCCACGGCCGCTCGGAGGTCCGCCGGATCAAGGTCGCCACCGTGAACAACCTCCTCTTCCCCGGAGCCCGCCAGGCCGTCCAGATCAAGCGCCGCCGCACCGACCGCAAGACCGGCAAGGCCACCGTCAAGACCGTCTACGCCGTCACCAGCCTGACCGCCGAGCAGGCCACCCCGGCCCAGCTCGCGCGACTCGTCCGCGACCACTGGCAGATCGAGAGTCCGCACCACGTCCGCGACACCACCTTCGCCGAGGACGCCTCCCAGCTACGGACCGGCAACACGCCCCGCGCGATGGCCACCTGGCGCAACCTCGCCATCGGAGCCCTCCGGGCAGCCGGAGCGAAGAACATCGCGGCCGGTATTCGCCGCAACGCCCGCGACCCCCGTCGCCCCCTCGCACTCCTCGGCCTCGCGTGATCACAAAACGGGCGTCACACAACTACGCCGAAGCCCTGCCTGGGAAGCCAGTCGCCACAACGAATGTCGCGCGGGTCGCAATGTGCCCGGAAAGCAACCGTCGCAAGACGGCGCCGGGCGGTCAAGATCCAGCCGGGTGCGGGAACCGTCGGCTGGCCGCACCGAGGTCGTCTCGGGCGCCTTCAGCGTGCCGGTCACGCCAGCCCTTTGGCTTGCGCCTTCAAGTTGTGGTGGAGCTCATCAGTCATATCCTTCGAGTGTGTATCCGCCCTCACGGTTGGTGGCATTGCCGTGACTGCGTCCGCCGCTCGGCCGGGCGCCCCAACTTCGTGCCGACCGCAACCGTGTCGGGGGTTCTCACGTCCAGTTCTGCAGAGCACGTCACCAAAATCACAGGGAGAACCTATGGCCAGAGGTGGCAAGGTCGTGAAGACGCCCCAGGAGAAGTCGCGCGAACGCTGGATAGCCCGATTCCAGGTGCGGCTGGCTCTGCAACCGGGCGTGGACCGTCCCGTCGTGCTCCAAGCGGTCAAGGAAGTGACGACCTATTGCGCTGACACTGGAGAGGAAGCCGAGTCCGTTTTCGGCGACCCGGACACGTACGCTGTCCAGACAGCGGCGCGACTCGTCCCGGCGGAGAGGCGGGAGCGGGAGGAGCAGCGCGAGACCAAGCGGAACGCTTTTATTTCGCTCGCGCGAAGGGTCAGGGACCTTGGAGGGCTGTAACGTGACCCAACTATTCCCACCGGAGCTGCGGGACGCGGAGCGACACTTGACCACCACGCGCGGCCACGCGGTCCGAGCAGATTGCCAACTCGACATCTGCGGTGCGCAACCTGGCGCTGGCGCTCGGACCCGAGATTCAGATCGAACATCTCACGACAATCATGACGACGGCGCTCACGGGTAACCATCCACGCCGAAGCCCCCAGCATCTCCAGGCCGTCGCAACCGTGCACCGCTTCGCCCTCCGCCATGGCTTCAAGCCTCACGACCTGGTCATCCAGGCATGGCGAGTGGAACTCCGGACCGCGCAGGAGTGGACGCGGAGAGCCCGGAAAGCAGGGTTTCCAGGGACCCGCTCCGCCGAGCTCAAGAAGCTCAACCCTCCGAAGTGGCCCGAGAGGGGGAGGTGACCGGCGCTCGGCCTGACCATCGAGCAGACTGTCGATCGGGCAACGCGCCTCCGGCACGAAGTGGGCATAGTGGTCCAGCGTGATGGTTGCAGACGAGTGCCCCAGCCCGCCAGTGTCACCACGGACTCCCCGCCCTCAAGGACGATCGAGGTGTACGTGTGCCTCAGCGCATGGAAGCCATCCCTGCGCTCCGCCTGCCACTGCCGCGGCTTCGCACACTCGTCTACCTCAAAGCCGCCCCGAAAGAGGTCGACCTCATCCCCGGCTTCACGGGGGACATGACGGGCATCGGCCACCACGGAACCTGCGACCTGGAGCTGCAACTGCGCAGGCAACGGCGTCCGCGATGGGGGTGGGTCCTGCGGTGAGTTCGAGGATGCGGCGGCGGATGCCGGGCTGGCGCACGAGTTCCGCAAGGACGGGGGCGATGTCGTCGCGGGGGACGTCGGCGAAGTCGATGGCCTGTCCGATGCGCTGCCGCTGCCCGGCTGCTTGGTGGCTCCGGTAACCAGCCGCGTTGGTCTCACACCGCGTGGCGACGGTTCGCCGATTACTGCGGAGAAGCACAGGAGGCAGCGGCTGGAGGGGGGCGGACTGATTGGGGGGCGTTGTTGACACAGGCGTACGGCGAGGAGTCGGGCGTTCCGGCCGTGGAGGGTTCCGGGTCGATGGTGGTGAAGCGGCGGTTGGCGGGGCATGGATGTGGTCGCGTGGGTTCATCCGGCCGTCTATGTATGGGTTTCACGGTGAGGGGGCCTGCCGGTGCGGGACCATGTGCCACCAACCATGGCCGGCTCCGCAGAAACCCGCCAGGCCTGACCCCAGGCGCGCGGAAGGGGAGAACACTACCCGCCCGATCCGCCCCGAATGCCGAAGTTCATCGCTGCGTAGTCAGCACCAAGTCAGCACGGGACAGGTGATCAGGGGTGCTGACATGCGGTTTCAGGTCAGCACCAAACCAGCACGGGAGTCAGCACCAGGGCAATAAACCATGCCTAATAGCGCAATCCTGACAGGCGCCTGCCGGCCTTCAATACGGTCCTCGAAGCAGTCTCGACGTGCCTGTCATGGTGGCCCCGCGCACACCCGGCCCGAGAACTATGGTGTCCCGCCACATGTGCCTCTGACCTGCCCATTCCTACGGTGTGGCGACACGAATCCGTCCCCGCCAACCGCCCGGAAGTGGTGTTCATGGCTGCCTCGGCATCCGCCCCGCCGACCACCCGCTCGCTCAAGCGCATCGTCGCCGCAAGTCTCATCGGGACCACCATCGAGTGGTACGACTTCTTCCTGTACGGGTCAGCCGCCGCGCTGGTCTTCAACAAGCTGTTCTTCCCCGAGTCCGACCCGCTCGTCGGCACGCTGCTTTCGTTCCTGACCTACGCGGTCGGCTTCGCCGCCCGGCCGCTCGGTGCCCTGGTGTTCGGGCACTACGGCGACCGGCTCGGCCGGAAGAAGCTGCTGGTGCTCAGTCTGTTGATGATGGGCGGAGCGACGTTCGCCATCGGGCTGTTGCCGACGCATGCCACGGTCGGGGCCGCCGCCCCCGTGCTCCTCACCGTCCTGCGTCTGGTGCAGGGCTTCGCCCTCGGTGGTGAATGGGGTGGAGCCGTGCTGCTGGTGTCGGAGCACGGGGACCCCGAGCGGCGTGGGTTCTGGGCCTCCTGGCCGCAGACCGGGGCTCCGGCCGGGCAGTTGCTCGCCACCGGGGTGCTCTCCGCTCTCACCGCGCTGATGTCGGACTCGGCCTTCGGGGCCTGGGGGTGGCGCATCCCCTTCCTGCTCTCCGGGGTGCTGGTGATCATCGGCATGTGGATTCGTCTCTCCGTCGATGAATCGCCGGTGTTCAAGGCGGCGCTGGCTCAGGCTGAGGAGCGTAGGTCGGCCGCCGGCGCGACGGAGAAGATGCCGCTCGTCGCCGTGCTGCGGCACCACTGGCGCGATGTGCTGATCGCCATGGGGGCCCGGATGGCGGAGAACATCAGCTACTACGTCATCACGGCGTTCATCCTCGTCTACGCGACCACCGCGGCAGATCTGGGCAAGCAGACGGCGCTCAACGCGGTGCTCATCGCCTCGGCCATCCACTTCGCGGTCATTCCGGCGTGGGGCGCACTGTCGGACCGTATCGGGCGCAAGCCCGTCTATCTGGTCGGCGCCATCGGCGTGGGGCTGTGGATGTTCCCGTTCTTCGCGCTGATCGACACCCGGAGCTTCGGGAGTCTGCTGCTCGCCGTCACTGTCGGACTCATCTTCCACGGCGCGATGTACGCGCCTCAAGCGGCCTTCTTCTCGGAGATGTTCGCGACCCGGATGCGCTACTCGGGGGCGTCGATGGGGGCGCAGTTCTCGTCGGTCGCGGCCGGTGCCCCCGCGCCGCTCATCGCCACCGCTCTGCTCGCGGACTTCGACAGCTCGACACCCATCTCGCTGTACGTCATAGCCGCGGTGCTCATCACCGTACTGGCGGTCGGTTGCGCCAAGGAGACCAGGAACCGGGATCTCGCGGACATCGACGGGGCCGCCGCCCCGGAGCCGGACGCGCCCGCGGCGCTGCCGGCCGACGCCCGGGGCGTCTGAGCCGTGCTCGTCGGACGGGCCGGGGAACCGGGCCCGTCCGACGAGCACCGGTCGTCACCGCTGAGCGGTGGGTTCGAACCAGGTGGGTTCGTCGGTCAGTGACTGCTTGATCCTGAAGAGCGAGAACTCGTTCAACGGCGGCAGCGCGTCCACCGGGAACCAGCCCACCTCCAGCGACTCGTCGTCGTTGACGCGCGCCTCGCCACCGGTCGCCCGGCAGCGGAAGGTGACGTCCATGTACTGGCAGCGGTCGCCGTTGGCGTACTGCACCGGTGCCAGGGCCTGGGTGAGGACCACCCGCTCCGCCACACAGCGCACGGCGGTCTCTTCGTACACCTCGCGCTCCGCCGTTGTCGCGGGCTGCTCACCGGGCTCGCAGATGCCGCCGATGACCGACCACTTTCCGGTGTCGGACCGGCGTCCGAGGAGCACTCTGCCTTCTTCGTCGAAGACCACGGCTGTGACTCCCGGCAGCAGGAGCAGTTGTCGGCCGGCGGTGGCGCGGATCTCGCGAATGAAATCAGGAGTAGCCATGGACCGACCCTACGTGGCGGGCGGGGTGGTTCAGCGGCTCCGCCGCATCCGTACCGCACGCGCGGTTGCCCAGCCGAGCCCCGCCACGGCGATCAGCGCGAGGATTCCTTCGGGAAGCGTGCCCATCCGGGTCGCGGGCGTCAGCGAGGACCTCAGCGGCACCTTGTCCACGAGCGCGTCCGGGGTGAACAGCTTCGACTTCTGGACGACGGTCCCGTCCGGGCGGATGATCGCGCTGACCCCGCTGGTCACGGGGACGACGACGGACCTGCTGTGCTCGACCGCCCGGACCCTGGACATGGCCAGCTGCTGGTAGGTCATCTCGCTGCGCCCGAAGGCGGCGTTGTTGCTGGGTACGGCGATCATCTGGCCGCCGTGCATGACCGTGTCCCGCACGGCATCGTCGAACGCGGCCTCGTAGCAGGTCACCAGGCCCACGTTCGTGCCTGCCAGATCGAAGACTCCGACCTTCTTGCCGGGGCCGAAGTCCCGTCGTACGCGGTCCACGTCGGAGCTGAAGAGGCGTACGAAGGAACGCATCGGGATGTACTCGCCGAACGGCTGGATGTGGCGCTTGTCGTACGTCTCACCGGGCCCCTTCTTCGGATCCCACTGAATGAGGGTGTTGCGCAGCTTGCCGGTGTCGGGCTCCACCACCGCCCCGACCACGGTGGGCACGCCGATCGCCTTCACCGCGTCGTCGATCACGATCCGAGCGTCGGCGTTGCGGTAGGGGTCGAGGTCGGAGGAGTTCTCCGGCCACAGGACGAAGTCGGGCTGGGGAACCTTGCCCGCCTTCACGTCCTGGGCGAGTTGTTCCGTGCGGCGCACATGGTTGTCGAGGACGGCGCGGCGCTGGGCGTTGAAGTCGAGTCCGAGCCGCGGCACGTTGCCCTGGATCGCGGCGACGGTCACGGTGCCGTCCTCGGCCGAGTCGTCCACGAGCGGCAGGGCGGCGTAGGCGGCGGCGACGGGCACAAGAACGGTCGCGGCCGCCGCGGCGACGGCGGCCCGGGGCATCTCGCCCGTGCTGCGGTACTTACGGAATTGGCGTACCGCTTCGTAGAGACCGAAGCCGCACAGCACCACGGCGAAGGAGAGCAGCGGCGTGCCGCCCACGGCCGCGAGCGGCAGGAACACGCTGTCCGCCTGCCCGAACGCGATCTTCCCCCAGGTGAAGCCGCCGAACGGCACCCTCGCCCGGACCCCCTCGTCGAGGGCCCAGACCGCGGCGGCCCAGACCGGCCAGCAGGCCAGGCGCGAGACGGCGGCGATCCCGAGGCAGCCGACCGCGATGAACAGCGCCTCGGCCAGGGCCAGCGCCAGCCACGGCACCGGACCGACCTCCTCGCCCGTCCAGTACAGCAACGGCAGCATGAAGCCCAGCCCGGCGAGGAGGCCGAGGCCGAACCCCGCGCGCAGTCTGCGTGTGTGGAGCACCCAGCCGAGCAGTGCGAATCCGGGAAGAACCAGCCACCACAAGGGGCGCGGGGGGAAGCTCAGGTAGAGGAGTACTCCGGAGATCACGGCGGCTGCGGGCCGTACGAGCCGCTGTGTCAGCCGTCTCCCCCGGGGCACGGGGGTGGATGCGGGCTGCTGCGGGTCGTCGACTGAGGTGATGGTGGCGCTCACCCGGCGGAGTCTACGGTGATCGTCTGTGTGCCGGGCAGTCCCGTTCGCGTGACGGAACCCTTCATGCCGGATCGTTTCGGCATTTTCCCGCGCAGATCCGGTCCCCTGCCGTTACGGTGCCGCGGGTCAGGCTCCGGCCGGCGCGCCGGTCCCCCGCAGGTGCAAGCGCTCGCGGATGAACCGTACGCCCGCTTCCGCGTCGTCGACCGTGATGGTGAACGTCCGGCCGTCACCGAGCCTGAGCACCAGCCCCTCGCCCCTGCGGACCACCACGGCCGTGCCCTGCTCGGGGCGCCAGCGGTAGCCCCAGCCGCCCCACTGACGCGGGGTGACCCGTGGCGCGAATTCCGCGCCCACCACATGGGTGAGCAGGATCCGGCGGCGCGGCAGGCCCATGTGGCCGCAGCGTACTTCCAGAGCGTCCCCGTCGACCCTGACGGCCACGTTCACGAAGGCCAGAGTGCCGAACAGCATGAGCAGTCCGGCGGCGACGCAGCCGATCACGGACATCAGCAGCGGGGCGATGCCGGAGGTCCAGTTGGAGGTCACGGCCAGTTGGACGCCGAGCGCCACACAGGCCGCACCCGCGGCGGCGAGCACCCACTGGGCCCGGTTGGTGGCCCGGCCGATCCAGACCTCGGAGTGGGGGTCGGCTCCGGTGTGCCTCGGTTTTCGGGGGTGGTCCCTCATGTCAAGCAGCGTACTCAAGAACCCGCACGCCGGAGATGGGTCCGATGGCCCGCGCAGAATCAGCGGGCGGGGCTGACGGCGCCGAGCAGTCGCCCCTCGGCATAGGCCAGAGCGGCTTCCGGCAGGTCGGCGGTGCGTCCGCTGAGAAGCACGGTGAGGCCTCCGGCCGATTCGGCCGACGGAGCGGGTTCGGCCCCGATCCGGCGCAGCGCCTGGGCGGCGACGGCACCGGCGGAGCCGTAGAGCGCGACGGGAGGCAGACCGGGCTGCCGGACGGCGGCACGGATGCGCTCGGCGACCAGTTCGTAATGGGTGCACCCGAGGACCACGGCTCGCACATCACGCGGGGTGAGCGCGGCGGCTGCGGCCACGGCCCGGTCGATCGCCGCCTCGTCCGCGTGCTCCACGGCGTCGGCGAGACCCGGGCACGGAACCTCGGTGACGGCGACGGAGCCGGCGAATTCACGGATGAGTCCGCGCTGGTACGGGCTGCCCGTGGTGGCGGGCGTGGCCCAGATCGCGACGGGGACGCCGCCGACGACGGACGGCTTGATGGCGGGAACGGTGCCGATGACCGGCAGTGCGGGTTCGAGCTCGGCGCGGAGCGCCGGCAGGGCGTGCACGGAGGCCGTGTTGCAGGCGACGATCAGTGCGTCGGGCCGGTGGGCCGCGGCCGCTCGGGCCACGTCCAGCGCGCGGGCAGTCACGTCCTCGGGGGTACGCGGCCCCCATGGCATGCTGCCGGGGTCCGAGGAGAGCACCAGATCGGCGTCGGGCCTCAGGCGGCGTACCGCGGTGGCGGCCGCGAGCAGGCCGATTCCGGAGTCCATGAGCGCGATCTTCACCCGGTCACCTTAGTCGACCGCCCTTGCGGTTCCGTCACAGTGGGGCAGACTGCGGCAAATGAGTGCCGTTGCCTGGATCGCCGTGGGTTCGCTGGCCGCGTGGGTGTGGCTGCTGCTGGGACAGGGCTTCTTCTGGCGCACCGACCAGCGGCTGCCGCCCCGGGAGGCCCTGGAGCACTGGCCGTCCGTCGCGGTCGTCGTGCCCGCGCGTGACGAGGCGGACATGCTGCCGGTGAGCCTGCCGTCACTGTTGGCGCAGGACTATCCGGGGGTCGCGGAGATCTTCCTCGTCGACGACTGCAGCAAGGACGGCACCGGGGATGTCGCCCGCGCGCTGTCCGTGCGCTACGGGGGCCTGCCGGTGACGGTGGTGTCGCCCGGTGAGCCGGAGCCGGGCTGGACCGGCAAGCTGTGGGCCGTGCGGCACGGGATCTCATTGGCACGGGCCCGGGAGCCGGAGTATCTGCTGCTGACGGACGCCGATATCGCGCATGAGCCGGACAGCGTGCGGGAACTCGTCGCCGCCGCCGTCTCGGGCGGGTTCGACCTGGTCTCGCAGATGGCCCGGCTGAGGGTGTCGAGCGTCTGGGAGCGGATGGTCGTGCCGGCCTTCGTGTACTTCTTCTCGCAGCTCTATCCGTTCCGGTGGGTGAACCGGGCGGGTGCCCGGACGGCCGCGGCGGCCGGAGGGTGTGTGCTGCTGCGGACGGAAGCGGCGGAGCGGGCCCGGGTGCCGGAGTCGATCCGGCAGGCGGTGATCGACGACGTGTCGCTGGCGCGGGCGGTGCAGCGCGGCGGCGGGCGGATCTGGCTGGGGCTGGCGGAACGGGTGGACAGCGTGCGGCCCTATCCGTGCCTGGCGGATCTGTGGCGGATGGTGTCGCGGAGCGCGTACGCCCAGTTGAGGCACAGTCCGCCGGTGCTCCTCGGGACGGTCCTGGGGCTCGCGCTGGTCTACCTCGCGCCGCCGGTCACGCTCGTCGCCGGGCTGCTCGGCGGTGCTCCGGTGGCGGCGTGGGCGGGCGGGGCGGCGTGGGCCGTGATGGCCGGCACGTACATGCCCATGCTCGGCTACTACCGGCAGTCGCTGTGGCTGGCGCCGCTGCTGCCGTTCACCGCCGCGCTCTATCTGCTGATGACGGTCGATTCCGCCGTGCAGCACCACCGGGGGCGCGGCGCGGCCTGGAAGGGGCGTACGTACGCCCGTCCCGAGGCCGCGCCGGACCGGTGAGCGGAGCCGGCCGTGGGCCGATGACCGCAGTGCCTGCCGGACTCCCGGGGGGTCATTTACGACCGGGCGTCCAGTTCATACCCCACCCGTAGGCGTAGTCGATGGTGCGCTGCGGGCTCACTCCGCGCTCGGGTACGAGATAGCGGGCCTCGCGCTGCACCGTGAGGTCTCCCCCGTTGTTGGTGAGGAGCGCGAGCGCGCAGACGGTGGACGGGACGGTGCATTCGTCGAGCGAGAAGTCGATCGGGGCGCCGTGCTGGGGCCGAAGGGAGACCGTCGCATGGAGATCGGCGAAACTCCGGGCGCCTTCATAGATGGTGACGAAGATCAGGACGCGGCGGAGCTTGTCCTTCTGGTCGAGGTTGATGGTGAGGTTCTCACCGGTGGCGACGGCGCCGGTGCGGTCGTCTCCGTCGAGATGGATATAAGGGGGCTGCCTGAGTGCGCCGAACGCGTTTCCGAGTGCCTGTACGACTCCCTTGCGGCCGTCGGTGAGTTCGTAGAGGGCGCAGAGATCGAGGTCGAGGTCCGCGTGGTCGGCGACCGCTCTGCCGAGTTTGCTCGCCCAGCCCTTGAACTGTTTGCGCACTTGCCAGTTGAGATTGACCTGGAGGACTCCCGTGGTGCCGCCCTGTTTGGCCAGGGAGACCGAGGGTGCCTCCTTGGTGAGCGTCACCTTTGACAGCCGGACGGGCGGGGCGGCGGGAGGCACGGGGGGCGCCGTCGGCGGTACGGGCGGGAGCACCGGCGGAGGCGGGGGCAGATCGTCAACCCGCGTACCTCCTTGGGTCTGTTGAGGGGATTGGGGTTGTTGATACGGCTGGGGCCGCTGTGGTTCATCGACGGAAATACCGAAGTCCGTCGCGAGACCTTCGAGACCGCTGCTGTATCCCTGGCCGACGGCACGGAATTTCCAGGCGCCCTGGCGCCGGTAGAGCTCGCCGAGGATGAAGGCGGACTCGACCGTCGCGTCCGTGCTGTCGAAGCGCGCGATCTCCGAGCCGTTCGACGCGTCCATGACGCGTACGTAGAGCCCCGTCACCTGACCGAAGGTGCCGCCGTCCGCGGAGGCCGCCAGGACGATGCTCTCGACGGCCGGCTCGACGCGTGCCAAATCGACGGCAAGGCTGTCCGTCACCCCGTCAGCGGTGGTGCGCTTTCCCTCGTGGCGAACCGCGCCGGACGCGTGGGAGGGCTGGTTGTAAAAGACGAAGTCGGCGTCGTCCCGCACCTTTCCCGACACGAGAAGCAGTGCCGAGCCGTCCACATCCGGCGTCCCCGGAAGGGCGCGCCACCCCAATTCGACCCGCACGGCCCGAGCCGCCACCGGAACATTGGCACCTTTTAGCATGATCATGCTCGCCCCCATCGCGAGTCCGGCTGCCCGAAGGCTTTTCTCCGACAACCTAATCCCCTGCGCGCCACGGGGCCCACAGCGGTGCGGCCACCGCCAGGAGGCAACCCGGTGAACCGTGCCGTCGTCCTCAACGACAGGTCGTCTCAAGGAGGTCATGCGGTGGGTCCGCACGCCGACATCGTCAAACCACTGCCGGAACTGCTCGGGGACCACGCCCGGCGCCTCGGGGACAAGGTCTGTTTCCAGCACCGGCTCAGGCGTGTGACCTACCTGGAGCTGGAAAGGAGAACCGCACGGCTGGCCGGTCACCTGGCAGAACTCGGCCTGGCGCGCGGTGACCGGGTGGCCGTGCTGCTCGGCAACCGTGTCGAGGCGGTCGAGAGCCTGCTCGCCGTCACCCGGGCGAGCGGCGTGGGGGTACCTCTGGACCCGGGGACCTCGGAGGAGGAGCTGACCCGCTTGCTGGACGACAGCGGGGCACGGGTGCTCATCACCGATGGCGCCTGCCTGACGCGGCGGCGAACGCTGCCGTCGCGACCCGGGCTGACCGTGGTGGTGGCCGAAGGCGGCGCCGAGGACGGGGACGGGAACTCGCCTTGGTGCGCGGACTTCGAGGAGCCGACGGACGGGGCCGGCGCAACCGGGGGCCGGCCCGCCGCGGTCGCGGGCGGCGTTCTGCGGTACGAGGAGTTGGCGGGTACGGAGCCGCGGACGCCGGCCCGGGACGATCTCGCACTGGACGAAGTGGCCTGGCTGCTCTACACCTCGGGATCCTCCGGCGTGCCCAAGGGCGTCCTGTCCACCCAGCGAAACCGCCTCGCGCCGGTCGCGACGGGCCTCGTCGGCGTCCTGGGCCTGTCCGAACGGGACCGGGTGCTGTGGCCGTTGCCCCTCCATCACGCGATGAGCCAGATCGTGTGCTTCCTCGGGGTGACCGCGGTGGGGGCGAGCGCGATGCTGCTGCCCCGGTTCTCGGTGGCCGGGGTGCTCGGCGAACTGCGTCGTGGCGAAACCTCGTTCACCCTGCTCGGCGGGGTCCCCACCACGTATTCGGCGCTGCTCGACGCGGTCCGGGGCGAGGAGAGCGGCAAGGACGGCGGCGGTCTCGGCGCCCCCGCGCTGCGGGGTTGCGTCAGTGCTGGCGCCGCGGCGGGGCCCGGGTTCCGCGAGTCCTTCGAGGCGATCTGCCGTGCCCCCTATCTGGAGCACTACGGCAGCACGGAGGCGGGCCCGGTCACCATGCCGGCGCCGGGCGAGGCGACGACGTCCGGGGCGTGCGGCCGGGTGCTTCCCGGCACCCGGGTCCGGGTCGGCGGGGGCCCCGACGGCCGGGACACGGGCGAGGGCGAGTTGTGGGTCAACGGGCCCGGTGTGATGGCCGGTTACCACGGCAGGCCGGAAGCCACTGCGGAGGTACTGCGCGATGGCTGGTTCCGCACGGGTGACCTGGCCAGGATCGATGCCTTCGGTGGACTGGCGGTCACCGGCAGAGCGAGTGATCTGATCATTCGGGGCGGGGTGAACATCCACCCCTCGGAGGTGGAGGCGGTGCTGCGGCGGCTGCCGGGGGTGGCGGACGCCGCCGTGGCCGGACGCCCGCACCCCGTCTTCGGCGAGGTGCCGGTCGGCTACCTGGTCCCCGAGCCCGATGGCGGCGTGCTGGACAGGGGGCGCATCCTCGCCGCCTGCCGTGCGGAACTGTCCGGCTTCAAGGTACCCGTCGAGCTGTTCGAGGTGACGGAGATTCCCCGTACCACCTCCGGGAAGACCCTGCGACGGGACCTCGCCGGCCGGCCGGCGCGGGCGCTGGGCGCGGAGACCACCGGGAAGCCGTCGGAGGGCTTGCTGACCCTGGTGCGGAACGAGGTGGCGGCCGTGCTCGGCTGTGCGGCTCAGGCGGTGGAGCCGAACACGGCACTGCGGGACCTGGGTATGGACTCCCTGACGGCGACGGTGCTGCGGGAGCGCTTGTCGGCGGTCACCGGCCTGCCGCTCTCCGAGGCCGTCGCCTTCGACTTTCCCACGGTCGCCGCGCTCGCCGCCCACCTCGGGGCACGGAACGCCGCCGCGCCGGCCGGTGCCGGGCCCATGAACCGGGGTGCGGCCCGGTCGGACGACGACCCCGTGGTGATCGTGGGGATGGCATGCCGCTATCCCGGAGACGTGACGTCTCCCGAGGAACTGTGGCGGCTGGTGGCGGACGGGAGGGACGCCATCGGTCCCTTCCCCACCGACCGGGGCTGGGACACCCGGGCGCTGTACGACCCGGACCCCGGGCGGCCCGGACGGACGTATGTGCGCGAGGGCGGTTTCCTCTCGGGTGTGGACCGCTTCGACCCCGGCTTCTTCGGCATCTCTCCCCGCGAGGCGCTGGCCATGGACCCGCAGCACCGGCTGCTGCTCGAAGTGGCGTGGGATGCCTTCGAGCACGCCGGTCTCGTCCCCGGCACCCTGCGCGGCTCGGCGACCGGGGTGTACGTCGGGCTGATGTACAGCGACTACGCCCGCCACCTGACAAGGACGCCCGAGCATGTCGAGGGCTACCTCGGCCTCGGCAACGCCGGAAGCGTCGCCTCGGGTCGTATCGCCTACACCTTCGGTCTCGAAGGCCCGGCCCTCACCGTGGACACGGCGTGTTCCTCGTCCCTGGTGGCCCTGCACCTGGCGGCCCAGGCGCTGCGCCGGGGTGAGTGTGCCTTCGCGTTGGCCGGCGGCGCCACGGTGATGTCGGGGCCCTCGTCGTTCGTGGAGTTCAGTCGCCAGCGGGCGCTGGCTCCGGACGGCCGCTGCAAGGCGTTCGGCGCGTCGGCCGACGGCACGGGGTGGGCCGAGGGCGCCGGAATGCTGCTGCTGAGCCGGTGGTCCGAGGCGCGCCGCGCCGGACTTCCGGTACTGGCCGTGGTGCGCGGTTCGGCGGTGAACCAGGACGGGGCGAGCAACGGGCTGACCGCACCGCACGGACCGGCGCAGCAGCGGGTGATCCGGCAGGCACTCGCGGACGCGGGGCTGAATCCCGGGGACATCGACGCGGTGGAGGCGCACGGCACCGGCACCCGGCTGGGGGATGTCATCGAGGCGGAGGCCTTCTTCGCGACGTACGGGCGCCAGGCGCGGCAGCGTCCCCTCCGGCTGGGCTCGGTGAAGTCGAACATCGGTCACACCCAGGCCGCCGCCGGAGTGGCCGGCGTGATCAAAATGGTGCAGGCGATGCGGCACGGCGTGCTGCCGCGTACGCTGCATGCCGACGAGCCGACCC
Organism: Streptomyces sp. NPDC104309; assembly: GCF_055584025.1. Taxonomy (NCBI): domain Bacteria; kingdom Bacillati; phylum Actinomycetota; class Actinomycetes; order Kitasatosporales; family Streptomycetaceae; genus Streptomyces; species Streptomyces sp. NPDC104309. The sequence goes on from NZ_JBVJMV010000033.1 coordinate 25,024, forward strand.
CCCGTGTCGACTGGTCGACGGGGCGGATCGCGCTGCTGACCCGCATGGTGGAGTGGCCTGCGACGGACCGTCAGCGACGGGCGGGGGTGTCCTCGTTCGGCATCAGCGGCACCAACGCCCATGTGGTGCTCGAAGAGGCCCCGGGCCACGGGGAGGCCGCACCGCCGTACGTCGTGGCGGACGGCGGGACCGCAAGCAGCCGCGTCGGGCCCGGGGCGGTGCTGGAAGGTGCGACACGCCCCGGACCGGCCGCGGTGGCCTTTCCGGTGTCGGCCAGGAGCATGCCGGGGCTGCGGGACCAGGCACGACGGTTGTACGACCATGCGGTCGCCGCCCCTGATGCGGCCCCGGTGGACATCGGCTACTCGCTCACCACCACGCGTGCGGCCTTCGAGCACCGGGCCGTGGTGGTGGCCCGGGACCGTGCCGAGCTGCTCGGCTCCCTGCGGGCCGTGGCGGAGGGTGGCGACCGGCCCGGAGTGCACACGGGCACGTCCCGCCACCACGGCCCGCCGGCCCTGCTGTTCACCGGTCAGGGCAGCCAGCGTGTCGGCATGGGCCGTGAACTGTACGAGTCGCGGGATCTGCATCCGGCCTTCGCCAGTTCGTTGGACGAGTGCTGTGCCCTGCTCGACACACTGCTGCCGGTGCCCCTGCGGGACGTCATGTTCGCCGGGCCCGGTACGGAGTCGGGCGCGCTGCTGCATACGACCCGGTTCGCGCAGCCGGCGCTCTTCGCCCTGGAGACGGCCTTGTTCCGGCAGTTCGAGGCCTGGGGGGTACGCCCCGGCCTGGTGGCCGGGCACTCGGTGGGCGAGGTGACGGCGGCACATGTCGCCGGGGTGTTGTCCCTCGCGGACGCGTGCACACTGGTGGCGGCCCGGGGCCGGCTGATGGACGCGCTGCCTCCGGGCGGCGCGATGGTGGCTGTGGCCGCCGGGGCGGACGAGGTGGCCGCCCACCTCGCCGAGACCGGGGGTGCGGTGGAGATCGCCGCGGTCAACGGGCCCGCCTCGGTGGTCGTCTCGGGCGACGAGGCCGCGGTGTGGGAGGCCGCCGCGTACTTCCGGACGCGGGGCCGTTCGGCGACGCCGCTGCGGGTCGGCCATGCCTTCCACTCCGCTCGGATGGAGCCCGTGCTGGCCGACTTCGCGGACGTGGTCCGGCGTCTGTCGTTCGCCGCGCCGCGGCTGCCTCTGATCACCGCCGTGCCGGGCCGGGCGGCCACCGACGAGGAACTGTGCACACCGGAGTTCTGGGTGGACCATGTCCGCCGTCCGGTCCGCTTCGCCGATTCGGTGGCGCACCTGGGTGAGCGAGGCGCGGCACACTACGTCGAACTGGGGCCGGACGGGGTGCTCACCGGCCTGGTACGAGATTGCCTCGCCTCGTCCGGACCGGCCCCGGCCGACCCGGACACGGGCGAAGCGGGCGGCGGCAAGCGGGGCCCGGCACCGCTGGTCCTGCCGACACTGCGCGGGACGCGGCCGGAAGCGGACGCCCTGCTCGACACGCTGGCCGCGCTGCACGCCCACGGCGTGCCCGTCGACTGGCGGGCCGTCTTCGCCGGGCGCGGCGGGCGGCGCGTCGCACTGCCCACGTACGCCTTCCAGCGCCGCCGGTACTGGCTGGAGTCCGCCCCAGGGAATCCGCCCGTGTCCCCGACGGCCGAGCCCACTCATCCGTTCCTGCGGTCGGACACCCGCACGGCCGACGACGACGGGTTGCTGCTGAGCGGGTTGCTCTCGGTGCGCGACCAGCCGTGGCTTGCCGACCATGTGGTGGCTGGGGAGATCTTGCTACCGGCGACCGCCTTCGTCGAAATGGCCCTCCACGCCGGCGAGTTGGTGAGCGCGGCCGTCCTGGACGAGCTCGTCCTGACCGCGCCGCTGCCCTTGCCCTCGGACGGTGCCGTCGCCTTGCAGGTGAAGGTGGCGGGGGCGGACGACGCGGGACGGCGGACCGTGCTCTTCCACTCCCGGCCGCACACTCCGGCGAGTGACCAGCCCTGGCTCCGGAACGCCGTCGGCACTCTTTCGCCGGCGCAGCCGCCCGCGGACCGGAAAGCGGCCGCCGTCGAGACCGGCGGCGCGCCCCGGCCGCACGTGTCCTGGCCGCCGGAGGCGGCGACGCCGGTGCATGCCGACGATCCGGGGACCGGACCGTACGAGCGGCTGGCCGCCGACGGGCTGCGTTACGGCCCCGCCTTCCAGGGCATGCGCGCCGCCTGGAGGCACGGGGAGGAGCTGTACGCCGACGTCGCGCTGCCCGAAGCGGCCCGGGCCCCGCGCCCGGAGGCGGACGGCCCGGACTTCGTCCTGCATCCCGCACTGCTCGACGCGGCGCTGCACGCCCTGGCCCTGGACAGCCTTGGCACGAACGGTTCCGGGACAGCCGGTCCGGCAGCCGACGGGTTGTCCCTGCCGTTCGCCTTCAGCGGAGTGCGCGTGCACACCACCCGCGTAGAGCGCTTGCGGGTACGGGTGACCCCCGGGCCCGACGGGCGGGCCGGAGTGGAGCTGACCGATGGGACGGGCTCACCGGTGGCGACGGTCCGTTCGCTGACGCTCCGGCCCCTTCCGCGTACCGGATCGGCGACGACGGACGCAGTCACCGGTGCTCTCCACCGGACGGACTGGGTGCCGTTGACCGAGCCGCCCGCACCTGCGGCGATGCCCCGCTGGGGGGTTCTGGGCACGGCGGGCACACGGCTGGTGGACGCCCTCGTGCCCCCGGGTTCCGTCGTCCCGGTGTACCCCGGCCCGGCGGCGTGCGACGCGTCGTCGGCCGTCGTCGTGGCACCGTGCCCGCCGCCGCCCGACACGACCGGCGGCGCGCGGGACCAAGCTGCCGGGGTGCTGCGGGCAGCGGACTGGGCGCTGAGGCTCGTGCAGGAGTGGCTCGCCGAACCGCACCTGTCCCGCTCCCGTCTCGTCCTCGTGACGTCCGGCGCCGTCACTTCGGCCGACGACGGTTTCCCTGCGGACGGCGCCGGTCGCGGGAATGACGGCCGATCCGGCGAAACAGCGTCCGTACCGTTGCACACACCGGTGTGGGGACTGGTCCGCTCGGCCCTGCGGGAGAACCCGGGCCGCTTCGCCCTGATCGACGTGGACGAACACCCCGACTCCTGGAGTGCCCTGCCCGCCCTGCTGACCGCCTCGGTACCGGAGGCAGCCGTACGTCGGGGGACGGCGTACGTGCCGAAGCTGGTGCCACTGGCCACGGCGGCACCGAAGCCGCGGAAGCGGCGGCCGCTCGACCCGGAGGGCACCGTCCTGGTCACCGGCGGCACCGGTTCCCTGGGCATGCTGGTGGCGCGGCACCTGGTCACCACCCACGGCGTCCGGCATCTGCTGCTCGCCGGCCGACGCGGGCCGGACGCTCCAGGGGCCCGGGAACTCGTCGCGGAACTGCGTGAGGCGGGCGCCCGGGTGACCGTTCACGCCTGTGACGTCGCGGACCGGACCGCGCTCGCCGCCCTGCTCGACGTGGTACCGGCGGCCCACCCGCTGACCGGTGTGGTGCACACCGCGGGAGTGCTGGACGACGGCGTCGTCGCGGCGCTCACCACCGACCGTCTGCGCCGGGTACTGCGCCCCAAGGCGGATGCCGCTCTCGCTCTGCACGAACTGACCTTGGGACACGACTTGGCCGTGTTCGCGCTGTTCTCCTCGGTGGCGGGTACCTTCGGCTCCGCCGGCCAGGCCAACTACGCCGCGGCCAACTGCGTGCTCGATGCCTTGGCACGGCACCGCGGGCGGCTCGGACTGCCCGGTACGTCGATCGTCTGGGGCCCCTGGCGGCAGAACGACGGCATGATGGCGCACCTCGGCGACGCGGATCGGCAGCGGATGGCCCGCTCCGGGTTCGGCCCGCTCGGGCCGGAAGAGGGCCTGGTCCTCTTCGACGCCGCGGTGGCCGGTGACGAACCTGTGGTGGTGGCGGCCCGCCTCGCCCCGGCTGCTCTCCGCGGCGGCGACCCGGCGGCGAACAGGCTCCGAACGCCTGGTGCCGACGCGGACGGGGACCCACTCGGCCGGGCGCCGGCGGCTGCTCGCCCCGACGAGCAGGGCGGGGTGCTGCTCACCAAGGTCCGGATCCTGGCGGCCCGCGTCCTGGGCCACCGGGAGGAGGCGAGCGAGATCGACGAGGACACCCTGCTGGCGGACCTGGGGCTGGACTCCCTGGCCGCGGTCGATCTGCGCAATGAGCTCGCGGAGTGGACGGGGCTGGCACTGCCGTCCACGCTGCTGTTCGACTTCCCGACGCCGCGCGCGCTCGCCGCCGAACTGACGCGGCGGTATGCCGCCGAGGCACCTCCTGTGGGCGCCGCGTCCGCCGGCCCGGTACGGCCCGAGGCGGCCGGCTCTCCGGGGCGACCGGCGGACGACGGCGCGGGGGGCGGTCCAGGGGCGGGCACTCCGCCGGACGCCCGGGTACAGGCCGCCGACGCACCGCACGCCGGGGAAGCTCCGGATTCCCTGGGCGCGCTCTTTCGTACCGCATGCGCCCGGGGACAGAGCTGGGACGGCATGGTGCTCATCACCGTCGCCGCGCGCCTGCGCCCGGTTTTCGACAGGGACGGGGCGCCCGGTGCGACGCACGTACCCGTCGTGCTCGCGGCGGGCGGCACGGGGGCCCGGCTGGTCTGCTCCCCCGCGCTCAGCGCGCTGTCCGGACCGCAGGAGTACGCGCGCCTCGGTGCCGGGCTGCGGGGGCTGCGGCCGGTTTCCGCGGTGCGGCACCCGGGGTTCGAGCCCCGAGAGGCTCTGCCCGCCACACTGGACGCCCTTGTCACCGCCCAGGCCGCCGCCGTCCGCGCAGCCGCGGTCGAAGGCCCCCCGGTACTGCTGGGGCGGTCGGCCGGTGGCTGGGTGGCCCATGCCGTGGCCGAGCGTCTGGAGTCCGAGGGTGCCGCCCCGGCGGCCGTCGTCCTGGTGGACACCCATCCCCCCGGTCACGGCGACCGGGGTCAGGCGCTCTCCGCGATGACCTCGGACATGCTGCGCCGGGCGGCGGAATTCGCCTCTGCCGAGCCCGACCGGCTCACCGCCATGGCCGGATACTTCGAGCTCTTCAGTGACTGGAAACCCGCGCCGCTCGCCTGTCCCACCTTGTACGTACGAGCCCGGGACCTGCTGCCCGGCGCCGAACCCGCCCCGGACTGGGGCCTGCCGCACGCCGAGGTCACCGTGCCCGGGGACCACTTCACCATGCTGGAGGAACACGCCCGTACCACCGCACTCGCGGTCCACGAGTGGCTGGGCAGCCGGGTCTGAGGACGTCCTGGGAGAAGCGCGGGGGTGCGTGGAACGGCTCCGTCCCACGCACCCCCGCGCCCGCCGCCCTCGCGGCCAGTGCCGTTCGCTGCCCGCGCCACGGCGGTCGCCGACCCGCACACCGCATGCCTGGCACACCTCACAAATGACCAGCGCGATTCTCGACTCTCCGTCTCGGAAAGGGGGCGTGGCATGATCGGCGCCATGGAGCACTTCATACGTCCCAACGGTTCACCGCCCGTCAACGGCTACAGCCACGCGGTCGCCTTCACCGGAGCGATGGTCGCCGTCTCGGGGCAGGTTCCGATGGACGGCGACGGCAATCCGGTCGGTAAAAAGGACGCTGAGGCCCAGGTCCGGCAGGTCTACGCGAATCTGACCACCGCGCTGGAGGCAGCGGGCTCCAGCCTGGAGCACGTAGTCAAACTGACCGTTTACCTGACCGATCTGGACGATCTGGGCGCGTTCCGTAAAGTGCGAGACGAATACCAGGACGCAGAACACCCGCCCGCCTGCTCCTTGGTGAGGGTCGCCGGCCTGGTTCACCCGGACTTCCGGGTCGAGATCGACGCATTGGCCGTGGCACCGAGCGCTGGGTAATGGCTGGGTCCACTGAGCCTCCGCCAACTTGAAGCCAGAGGCCAAAGGGCTGGTGTGACGGTCTTGTGGGTGCTCACGCTGGTCGGGAGCGGAAGTCTGCGGAGTAGATCGTCCGTCAGCACTGTCGGTTCGCCGGTTCCTGCTCACTGCGGCCGGGGGGCCTTCTACGATCCTGTGCGGCGGGCTGCGTGAACGACCGTCCGGCCCGCATCACACCCCGTCCGACGCCGTGCCGGCCACCGCACGGACGGCGATGGCCGCGATGTCGTCGTCGAGACGGCCGTGGCTGTAGCGGACCAGGTCGCTGTGCAACTGCCCGAGCAGCCGGGACGGGGAGTCCGCGTCCCACTGTCCCGCGTGCTGCACCAGCGGGAAGAACGCACCGGTGTGGTCGCGGGTCTCGGTGACGCCGTCGGTGTAGAGCAGCAGCTGATCCTCGGCGGCGAAGGAGAAGGTGTCGATGCGGTAGTCCTCCCCGACCAGCGCACCCATGTTGATGGGTGGCGAGGGAGCCGTGGGGGTGACCTCGCGGACCGTTCCCGCGCGAAGCAGCAGCGGAGGAGGGTGTCCGCAGTTCACGGTCCCGACGGCCGACCCGCCGTCGGGGACCTCGACCAGCAGGGCCGTGGCGAAGTACTCCATCCGGTCGCCGGGCCGCAGCGCGGTGTAGCGGCTCGTGCTGACGTCCAGTCGGCGTGCCAGCCGTGCCAGGTCCGGCTCGTCGTACGCGGCTTCCCGGAAGCAGCCGAGGATCGCTGAGGCCATGCCGACCGCAGGGAGGCCCTTGCCGCGCACGTCTCCGATGATCAGGCGGACGCCGTGGGCTGTCTCCAGTGCTTCGTAGAAGTCGCCGCCGACGCGGGCCTGCGCCGCGGCGGCCAGGTACAGAGCCTCGATGTCCAGCCTGCCGAGGCGGTGCGGCATGGGGCGCAGCAGGACTTTCTGGGTCGTCTCGGCGACGGAGCGGACGTCGGCGAGGGTCTGCTCCCGCTGCTGGCGCACATAGCTGGCGCAGGCGGCCGCGGCGGTGGCGCCCGCGATCACCGCGAGGGTGAACAGGTGTGTGTGCGAGCTCTCGCCCGGATTGCCGATGGTCAGAACGATCACTACGTCGATGGCCCCCGCGAGCCCACCGATGGCCACCGTTCCGGCCACTGGCCACACCGAGGCGGCGAACGCGGGGGCGAGCGAGAGAAAGCGGCTGAAGTAGAGACCACTGGGAGTCACGAAGGCCAGCACGGTGATGACGGCGGTCAGTGCCAGGGGCGCCAGACGCACCAACTGCTCCCCGAGACCGCTGCCCGCACGACGCCAGAATCGACCCGAACAGTTCACATAAGCAGCGTATAGGGGCGATTGCATCGAATCGGCCGGACACGGCGCCGGCAGCCCGCCAGGCCCAGGGCGACCGGATCCGCGTCACCGGGGCCGGGGCCACCCTCCTCCCCGCACATGGCGAGCCCCGCACCGAGCCCGGCCGGGCCGATCACCGCTCTGCTCGACCCCGGGCAGGCTCCCGCCGAGCGGGTCGCCCGGCTCTGTGCGGAACGCCGGAAGGCCGGGCTCGCCCTCGACGGCTTGAATCGGACCGAGCGTTCACCCTCGGCGCCGGGCCGAGGATCTCTGCCGCGGACCCCGGCTCCCCTCGCACCGGGCGGCCGACGAAGCCGTTCGTCCGGGCGACCCGGCGCGAAGGTGCCGCGCAGGACCACTGCGCCGTACCGCAACCCGACGGAGTAACCGCGCGAGCGCCTGTCCCCGCACGGCGGTAGGAAGGAACCGGACACCGGGGGCGATGGAAGGAGTGGCTCGGAATGCGGATCGTCGTAGACCTCACCCGCTGCCAGGGGTACGCGCAGTGCGTATTCCTCGCGCCGGACGTGTTCGAGCTGCACGGGGAGGAGGCGCTGCTGTACGACCCGGCCGTCCCCGATGACCAGCTCGAACGCGTGCGCCAGGCCGCGGCCGCGTGCCCGGTCCAGGCCATCCGGCTGGGTGAGGAGGTGAGCGTCGATGTCCGGTGACCTGTGGGAGGGCCGGATCGTCATCGTCGGCGCGTCGCTGGCCGGGCTGCGGGCCGCCGAGACGCTGCGGGAGGAAGGCTTCACCGGACCACTGACCGTGGTCGGGGACGAGCCCCATCCGCCCTACGACAGACCTCCGCTGTCGAAACAGGTGCTGCTCGGCCGGGTGGCGGCGGACTCCACCGGTCTGCCGGTCGGGCGGGACCCGGAAGCGGAGTGGCGGCTCGGAGTGCGTGCTACGGGGCTGGACCCGGTCAGGAAGCAGGTGATGCTGGCTGACGGGGAACCGCTGCCGTACGACCGGCTGCTGATCGCCACCGGGACCCGGGCGCGTCCCTGGCCCAACCCGGCGGAGGCCGCACTGGACGGGGTGTTCACCCTGCGTACCAGCGACGACGCGGGCCGCCTGGCCGAGCGGCTGGCCGCCGGGCCGCGCCGGGTGCTGGTGATCGGCGCCGGATTCACCGGCTCGGAGATCGCCTCGGCGTGCCGGGAGCTGGGCATCGAGGTCACGGTCGCCGAACGCGGCCCCGCGCCGCTGGTGGGCGCGCTCGGAGGAACGCTGTCGAAACTCGCGGCGGGCATGCAGCGAGCCCACGGTGTGGACCTGCGCTGCGGTGTGACGGTCACCGCGCTGCGCGGCAACGGCCGGTTCACCGGCGCGGACCTGTCCGACGGCAGTCGCGTCGACGCGGACCTGTGCGTCGTGGCGCTGGGGGCGGTCCGCAACACCGAGTGGCTGGCGGACTCCGGGCTCGCGGCCGGCCCGCGCGGGGTCGCCTGCGACGCCGGGTGCCGCGCCTTCAGCATGTACGGGATCGTCACCGACGACGTCTTCGTGGCGGGCGACGTGGCCCGCTTCCCGCACCCGCTCTTCGAGTACCAGATGCTCTCCCTGGAGCACTGGGGCAACGCGGTCGCGCAGGCCCGGGTGGCGGCCCACAACATGATCAACCCTGGAGTACTGCGGCGCCCGCACCTCACGGTCCCGGTGTTCTGGTCGAGTCAGTTCGGACTCAACATCAAGTCCGTGGGCGTCCCCACCTTCTCCGACCAGGTGGTCATCGCCCAGGGCTCGCTCGACGAGCGCCGTCTGGCGATGGTCTACGGCTACCGGGGCCGCATCACGGCCGCCGTCACCGTCAACATGGCCAAATGGCTTGAGTACTACGAGGGCCTGATCGAGACAGCGGCCCCGTTCCCCCCTGCGCCCGGCGCGGCCGACCGTGCGACGGCAGCCGACATTGCGATCCCCTCCGACGTACCGGACCCGCAGCTGCTCTCGCACGGCCCCACCGTCGCACTCACCGGTTACCTGCCGGACCGCCGGCTCATCACGGTGCGGCACACCGGCTGACCCACCGTCCCGCCCGTCCACGAGGAGCCCAACCGCATGACCGCCGACACGCTGCTGGAACGGATCACCGACTACGCCAACCGACCCGACCCCTACCCGTTGTACGCGGAACTCCGTGAGGCGGGGGTGGCACGGCAGACGGACGGCAGCTACCTGGTCGGCACGTATCACGAAATCGCCGCCCTGCTGCACGACCCGCGCATCAGCGCGGACCCTCGCAACCGCAGCGTCCCGCGCAGCCAGCTGTCCGAGGAGGAGCTGCGGCCGCCCTTCCTCCGGCTCGACGACCCCGAGCATCAGCGACTGCGCAGCCTGGCGATGCGGCCCTTCGGTCCGCCGCACAGCCCGGGCCGGGTCGACGCCATGCGAGGCGAGATCGCCCGGATCACCGAGGAACTGTTCGAGGCGCTCCAGGACCGCCGGCAGATCGACGTCGTCGACGACTTCGCCTACCCGCTGCCCGTCACCGTCATCTGCCGGCTGCTCGGTGTGCCGCGCGAGGACGAGCCGCTCTTCCGGGGATGGTCGGACACGATTGTCGAATCCGCCGACATCAGACCGGGCGAGGAGGCCACCGAGCGCCTGCGGGCAGGCCGGCAGGCGCTGGCCGAGATGGGCGACTACCTCGTGGACCTCGCCGAGCGCCGCCGCGGCCGGCCCGGCGACGACATGCTCTCCGCATACGTCAACGACGACGACCCGGCCGGACCGCTCACCCGCGAGGAACTCGCCGCCACCGCCGTGCTGCTGCTCATCGCGGGACACGAAACCACGGTCAACCTCATCACCAACGGGGTGCTCACCCTGCTGCGCCTGCCCGACCAACTGGACCGGCTGCGCCGTCACCCCGACCTGCTGCCGAGCGCGGTGGAGGAGCTGCTGCGCTACGAGCCCCCGGTCCACATGCGAGAGCGGTTCCCCCTCGCCGACATGGACGTCGCCGGCACCACCATTCCCAAGGGCTCACCTCTGGTGCTCGCGCTCGCCTCAGGCAACCGTGACCCCAAGCGATTCCGCGACCCCGACGTGTTCGACCCCACCCGGCCGGACAACCAGCACCTCGGCTTCGGCAGCGGCATCCACCTCTGCTACGGCGCACCGCTCGCCCGCATCGAAGCCCAGATCGCCCTGGGCGCGCTGATCCCCCGCCTCGGCACCGCGCACCTCGTCCAGGACCCGCCCCCCTACCGGCGCAACGCCATGCTGCGAGGCCCCCGCCACCTGCCCGTCGAGCTCTGAGCGGTCAGGTGATTGGCGTGGCAGGCTCCGCTCCACGCGGCCCGACAGGAGCTGCTGGAGGCCCGGGGCCCGGGGGCATGAGTTCCAGTGGTTGTCGCAACACCCCAGTTGAGGGGATGCGATGGACTTCAAGATCCAGGACCGGTCCGTCATTCAGGAGCGCCGTGCCTTGTCCGAGGCACGGCGCCCCTGCCTTCAGCTCATGCGGCAGGGTGTGAGCAGCAAAGAGGCGTGCCGGATCGTCGGCATCAACGAGAAGACCGGGCGGCGCCGACGTAACGGCCGTGCACCGTCCGGCGGGCGCGTCGGGGCCGGATATCGGCGATCAGCACCAAGGGCCGGATGCACTTCATGGTCTTCACCAAAGCATTCACCGCCGAGGCGATGTGCCACTTCCTGGACCGGCTCGCCGGCCGCTTCGACCGCAACCACCGACAGGTCCGGTTCGACCGCGACCCAATCGCCGTGCCGCCAGACACCGGGATAGACATCGAAGCAACTCGCCAGACAGCGCTGGATCTCCAGGTCGTTGACGAAGTGCAACGGCATCGTGGGAAGCGGTGCCGACACCACCAGCTCCCCCTGTGCCCCGACAAGCGGCTGCCCGGAGCCGTCCCAGGCGGCGATGGCGACGCCGAGCTCGGGACACTGCATCCGGCCGACCCGCACCGGGAGGAGCGGGGAGCCCTCGCGAGGATCGAGCAGACATCGGTCCCTCCACAGATCGACTGCAGCCGGGCGTCGGGGGCGAGACGGTCGTAAACCCAACGCCACGTGCTGCCGGGAAGCGATGAGCCGGTCTGCAGGATGGACCGCAGAGCGCTCAGATCGATCCGATCTGCTGGGTGTGCATCCGCTTTCTCTGCGGCGACCAGGTAGGCCGCTCCCACGCCGACCATCGTCGCGCGCGTCTGTGCGGCGACCTTCCAGACGCCGTTGATGTCGCTGTTTGTGGGGCTGCCGTCGTACAGGACGATCGTGGCGCCGTGCAGCAGGCCGCCGACCATGAAGTTCCACACCATCCAGCTGGTGGACAAGGGGCGCTCTGCGGCTCACGGCTCCCTCCTGCCCGGCGTGGGCAGGAGGGAGCCGTGAGACAAGGTCGTCGCCGGTCACGCGGACATGTCGGACGAGGCTCGGCCGAGTTCGCGCACGAACTCCTCCGCCCGGGGCCATGCGCCGTAGCCCGAGGCGGGGTTGAGGTGACCGACCGGGCCGAGGTCCACGAGGCGGCTCCCCCACACCCGGGCGAGATCAGCGACGCGATCGGCAGCGGCCAGGGGGTCGTTCGTGCTCGCTGCGACGATGCTGGGGAAGGGCAGGGGCGTCCGCGGCGTCGGCGTCCAGCCGTTTTCGCGCAGCGCTACCGGGGTGGGATAGCCGTCCGGCAGCGGGGTGACGAAGTCGGGCGGCGTCGCCAGCAGCGCCCCCTTGACCGGACGCCGGTGTCGTTGCGCCCAGTGCACGGTGGTCATCACCCCTGCGCTGTGGGCGACCAGTAGGACGGGGCCGGAAATATCGGACAGGACCTCGTCCAGTGCGGCAACCTGGGCGTCGCGGCTCAGCCTGTCCTTCTCCAGCGGGGGAACGGTTCGGGCGTCGGCGATCTTGGTGGCGAGGACCGTCTGCCAGTGGTCCGGCACGTGATCGCGCAGCCCGGGGACCATGACGACCGTCGGCAGTGCGCTGAGACTCATGACTGCAACTCCGGGATCTTGAGCGCCAGGTCGGGGAGCAGCCCCAGGCGGCGCAGATCTCTTTCGTAGGAGAACTTGCCGATGGTGAAGGCCACGCCGCCCGCGAGCGCGACGAGCGGAATCACCCGCAGTGCGCCGAGCAGGCCCAGGTGGTCCGCGAGCATGCCCGTCACCGCGGGTCCGGGAGCCAGCCCGAGCAGGCTGTTGGCCAGGGTCAGGGTGGCGAAGGCCGTCGCCGCGATGGCGGCGGGGGTCAGATCTGCCACCATGGCGGCCGCCGGACCGGCTGTGCCGCCGGCCACCAGGGTCCCCGCCGCGATCAGCACGAGTTGCAGCGGGCCGGCCGGCAGGTGGAATCCCGCCATCAGCAGCACGAACGACCCGAGCGCGCAGCCGATCGCAACGATCCACTTCCGGGCCGCGGCCTTCCGGCTGAGGCGGTCCGCGACGATCCCGCAGAGGATCATGCCAATGCCACTGATCAGCGCGAAGACTCCGGCGGCCAGGCCGGCCTTCGCAGGAGGCATGGCGTAGTACCGGTTGAGGAAACTGGGTATCCACGCGAGCAGGGCCATCGCGATAAACATCTGCAGCCCGCTGCCGATGTAGGCGCAGACCACGGAGACCGAGGAGAACAGTCGCGGCAATTGGGACCGGATGGGGGCGTGTTCGCCGGACTTGGCGCTGTTACGGATGGACGCCGGGCTCAGCCTCTTCTCTGTGACCACGACGCCATAGACTGCGGCCAGGATCAGTCCGAGGATTCCCATCGCGCCGAACGCCCAGCGCCAGCCATACTCCTGGGCGATCACACCGCCGACCGACACACCCAGCACGGATCCGAACGACCCTCCCGCCATGAAGGCTCCGGAGAGCGTGGCTCGCAAGTTGATGGGGAACACGCTGAGAACCACCGCGATGCCGACACTCCCGTAGGCAGCCTCTCCGACGCCCACCATGAACCGGCCCAGGAACATCTGGCCGTAGCTCGCGGAAATGGCGCAGCCCAGCGTCGCCAGGCTCCAGGCCGTCGCGGCGACGACCAAGATCTTGACCCGGCCCCAGCGGTCCGCCAGAAGCGACAGGGGGAAAGTGAGCACACCGACCATCAGGGCCACGATGCCGCTGAGAGAGCCCAACTCGGCATCGGAGAGCAGCCATTCCGCCTTCAGCAGAGGAAAAACCGCGTTGAGGACCTGTCGCGACATGTAGTCGGACAGCAGAAGCCCAAAACCGAGGGCGAACACCAGCCAGGCATAGCTCCGGGACACAGTCGGTGCGACGGGAAACGTCCCTGACACCGTTGTACCGGCAGTGTGCAGTCCCATTGGCATCACCATTTCGTCTCTGGTCAGGGCTCAGAAAGGTTGGTCGCCGACAATCCCCGCGCGCTCCATCCTGCGGACGGCGGGCCAGTAGTCCTGGACGGCGTAATGCTGAGTGGAGCGGTTGTCCCAGATGGCGACGCTGTTCTTCTGCCAGCGCCAGCGCACCTGGTATTCGGGGACGGCCGCCTGGCTGATCAGGTAGTTCAGGAGACTGCCCGCTCCGGGCGCGTAGTCCTGGCCGAAGCGCACGTTCTCGGGCGTGTGGTAATTGACGAAGTGCGTGGTGAAGGCGTTGACGAAGAGAATCTGCTCGCCGGTCTCCGGGTGGGCACGCACCACTGGGTGCTCCGGGTCGGGGAAGCGGGCCTTCAGTTGATGGCGTTGCTCCGTCGGCATCACGGCACCGAAGGTTGCCTCGATGCTGTGACGTGCGCGCAGGCCCGCGATCTGCGTCTTGATGTGCTCCGGCAGCCTACGGTAGGCCTCAGCCATGTTGACCCAGATCGTGTCACCACCCACCTCTGGTGTTTCCACGCAGCGCAGCACGGCGCCCATGGGCGGGCACGCGCGCCAGGTTGCGTCGCAGTGCAGCGCGTTCTCGTAGTGCTCGGGTTTGCTGTCCAGATCCTTGTAGATACGGACGAGCCCTGGGTGGCCGGGGTCGCTGCCGACCACCGGATGGTCCTCCAGCGGGCCGAAGCGCCCCGCGAAGGCGATGTGTTCGGCGCGCGTGATGTCCTGGTCACGCAGGAACAGGACCTTGTACTGCAGCAGCAGCGCCTTGATTTCGGCGAAGAGATCGCCGTTGCGCGCAGCGTCGCCGAGGTCCACACCGGACAGTTCGGCGCCGATGGTGCAGGTCAGGGGCTCAACTTTGATCGAGCTGCGGAGGACACCCGGGCGCACCAGGGCGGGCGTGTCTTCCTTCGGGCGGACGGTCTGGGGCATGTGTTCACTCCTGGGGGTGACGTGCGGGGCACGACGAGCTCAGAGGACGAAGACAGAAGATCCCGTGGTCCGCCCCGCTTCCAGATCACGATGGGCCTGCACCGCGTCCTGAAGGGCATAGCGCTGGTTGGTCTCGATCTTGATGCGGCCGCCCGCGACGTGCCCGAACAGCTCGGCGGCCAGGGAGTCCCGCTCCGCCGGATCGGCGATGTAGTCGGCCAGCGCGGGGCGGGTCACGAACAGCGATCCGTGGATGGCCAGTTGCATGGCGTCGAGCGGCGGGATTCCGGAGGCCGTGCCGAAACACACCAGCAGGCCGCGGCGTTGCAGCGAAGCCATGGATCCGGCGACGGTGTCCTTGCCGATACTGTCGAAGACGACCGGGACGCCCTTGCCGTCGGTCAGTTCACGCACCCGCTCGGCCACGTTCTCGCGCCGGTAGTGGACGATGTGCTCGCAGCCGTGGGCGCGCGCGACCTCGGCCTTCTCCTCGCTGGAGACCGTACCGATCACCGTGATGCCAAGCAGTTTCGCCCACTGGGAGACGATCAGACCGACGCCGCCGGCCGCCGCGTGGAGCAGCACGGTATCGCCGGAATTCAGCGGGTGGATCCGTCGCAGCAGGTACGCCGAGGTGAGGCCGCGCATGGTCATCGCCGCGGCGGTCTCGCAGCCGATCTCGTCCGGCAGCTTGATCAGTGAATCCGCGGGCATGACCCGCTCCGTGCTGTAGGCACCCAGCGGACTGCCGGTGTAGGTCACACGGTCGCCCTCGGCGACATGCGACACACCCGCGCCCACGGCCTCGATCACACCCGAGGCCTCCACGCCGAGCCCCGCAGGCAGCGGAGCCGGGTACAGGCCCGTGCGGAAATAGATGTCCGCGAAGTTGAGTCCGACGGCGACGTGCCGGATCCGTACCTCGCCCGGCCCCGGGTCACCGACGGCGACCTGTTCCCACCGCATGACCTCAGGGCCACCGGTTTCGTGGAATCGAATGGCATGTACCAAGGCGTGCTCCGTTTGCTCGTGTGTAGGGCTGCGTGGAGCGGCGGCGGGACGGGAACCCGGGCCGCCGCCGCTGGGGGCCGGTCAGCTCTTGAGGTCGCGCAGCATGGAACCGCGGTGGCCGGGGCGGCGGTTAGGCACCATGCCGAGCTGGGCCAGGGTCTCGTCGGCGTCCGAGTACCATTCGCCGATCTTGTAGATCTTCTTCGCTTCCTGCCCGGTGGCGATCTCACGCCCGAGCGCACGGGCGATCTCGGCCATCTGCTCGACCTGCTCCACGGAGGACATCCGCTTGCCCTTGTGCCGCCACAGGTTGTCCTCGTTGCCCACCCGCACGTGCGTGCCGAGGGCGATGCCGATCGCGTTCATCGGCGCCACCGCGCGCATGGATGCCTCGATGGTGAGTACGGCACCATCCGGGACACGGCGGATGAACTCGATCAGGTCGGCCGGGTGCCGGCCGGCGAACCCGCCGCCGATGGCAACGTAGTTGAGGACCAGCGGCCCGCTGTAGACGCTCTTGCGGATCAGCCGCTCCACGGTCTCCAACTGTGCCATGTTGGCGAGTTGGAAGTGCGGCTGGATGCCGTGGGCACGGAGCCGCTTAAGATGCTCGAGATAGAAGTCCGGACCAGCCTCGACCACCATGTCCCGGTAGGCCTTGTGGTACCCCGGCTTGGCGATCGAGGTGCCCTCGATGTCCTCGTCGTCGAAGAGCTCGATGATGTTCATCTGGTTGGTGTTGATCGCGATCGTCACCTGATCGGGCCTGGGAGTGATCTCGGCCAGCATGTGGCGCGTGTCGTAGCTGAGCCACTTGGCGTCGCCGCCCTCGTCCTCGGGGGCGAAGGAGATCGATCCGCCGATCTGCAGCACCATGTCCGGCACGGCCTCGCGCAGGCGGGCCATCAGCTCGTTGAACATGGAGATGCGCTTGGATCCGTGGCCGTCCAGCTCGCGCACGTGGATGTGCAGCACCGTGGCGCCGGCGTTGTAGCAATCGACGGCCGCCTGCACGTGCTCGTCCATGGTGAGCGGGAGGTCGTCGGCGTCACCGGGCAGCCACTCCGGCCCGTAGGGCGCGGCCTGGATGACCAGCCTCTCCTGGTTCTCCGGGTACAGGGAGTCGTCGAAGAAGTGCATGGTCCATCTCCTTTGTCGGATCGGTCTTCACTCGCCGCACGCATCACTGCCTGCGATGCGAGGCCCGGAGGGCTGGCGAGGAGCGGACGCGGGAATGCAGACGGGCTGCCTGGGCTCGCCGGGGTCTCGGATACGATCAGCGGGCCCGGGAGAGAACATTCGGCTGCGGGCAGGGTTTCTGCCCGTCCTCGTGGGATCGGCCATGTTCCTTGCGGTGAGGCAACGTTAAGTGCGGGCTAGGGTGCGCGCTTGACCGAGGGTGACAGAAGACTTGCCGCTTGGGGACATGCCTTGCCCTCGCGGCCGTCGTCCCCGGGCCGAGGCAGGGACATGACGGGGTAGGGCGTGAACTGCCGTTCCACGCCCCTGTACAGAAATCTTGGTGGTCACTCCTCGCCGGAGGGCTGCTGCCTCGTCCCACGGACCCGCCACTGCCTCGGGCTGCAGCCGAACCGCTCGCGGAACCAGCGCGAGAAAGCACTCGGTGCCGAGAATCCCAGGAGCCCGGAGATCTCCGTGAACGAGCGGCGCGGGTTCGCCACGAGTTGCTCCGCGAGCTGGGTACGTGTGGCGTTGAGAAGGGCGGAGAACGTCTCGCCCGAGGCCGCGAGGTGCCGGTGGATCGTCCTCCGGTCGATGCCGAGGCTGTCTGCGACCTGCTCGATCGAACAGCGCCCGGTGGGCAGCAGGACTTCGATCAGCTCACGCACGCGGTCCAACACGGTGGTGTCCTTCGAGACCGCGACGGACTCGAAATACTGCCGGGCGTACGTCCGCATCAGCGGGTCCGACATGGGGTTGGGAGCCCTGAGATCGCCGGCGTAGAAGACGATCCCGTTGAACTCCCGGTCGAATTCCACTACGGGGCCGAAGAGGCGCCGGTGGGTGCTGGGATCCGCCGGCGCGTCGTGCGTGAAGCACACGGACAACGGCTGCCACCGGGCACCGAGAAAGCTGCGGAGGACTCCGTGGAAGGCCCCGACTGCCAGCTCAGTGGCCTGGCGGGCGGCCATGGCCTCCCCCAGTTCGAGGCTCACTTTGAGGGTGGCCAGGCCGTTCGCCCCGGAGAGCCTGCTGCGGAGCATCTCGTTGTACATGTGCTCATGGCGGACGAGAAGTTCGAGGGCGCTGCGGACATCGGGCTCGTCGCGCAGGACCAGACTGATGGGGCCGAGATTGGAGAAGCTGCGTCGCTCGGCGAGGAGCAGGCCGAAATCTCCGCGCCGTGAGGCCGCCGCCGAGAGTTCGAGCAGCTGGGTGACCGCCGTGCCGGGGATCCATCTGTCCTGGACCGCGAGGCCGACAGGGTCCAGGCCCACGCGCTTCATCAGGGCCCGCGCATCGATGCCGAGCGAACGGCTCACCTCGACATAGTTGTTCAGCGCTGCATTGCGGACAAGAGGCTTCATGGGCGCGCTCCAGGGGCTTTGTCCCCAAGTGATAAGTGAGATGTCACGTCACGTCAAGCCATGGGTCACGTCGTGACATAGCGTTGCACCACTGCGGTTGGGTCCTCCGCCTGGATACGGCGACCCGGCCGATCGGTGACCGAGCGGAGAACACCATCACGAACAAGTTCAAGTGCTGACCGGCCCTGAAAAAGCGGTCTGGAATCTCCTGCGGATCAATTGATTCGGGGCGGTGACACGCACCGAATCCGCCAGAAATATTCCACAGGGAAAGGAGGGCGGTGATATGCGCGATTTCTGTTCCAGCCGGCAATGAGCTGCACACGAGCCCGAAGAGAGATGTACGACCTGAGGGAGGTCACCATGACGAGCGTGATCAATGTGCCGCGTCGGCCCGGTACCGGGCCGGCCGTGTGGGCGGGTCCGGACCTGGCGGACTCCGAGGAATGGGTCATGCAGCTCTCACCGGCGCAGATCGACGAACTCGAGGCGGCCCTGCACGCGGTGCGCGCACGGGGCCTTCCGCTGTTGAAGATGACCGCCGGCGACTTTCCACTGCCGACCCTGGCCGGCGAACTGGAACGCATCGCCGGCGTACTGGAGAACGGACGCGGATTCGTGCTCGTCAAACGCATTCCGGTCGAGCGGTACAGCCAGGCGGCCGCGAGCACCATTTTCTGGGGATTGGGCCGGCACCTGGGTCTTCCGGTATCGCAGAACGCATCGGGCCATATGCTCGGCCACGCCCGGGATACCGGCCGTAGTCTTTGCGACCCGGGAACGCGCGGATATCAAACCAGAGCGAGGTTGCCGTTCCACACCGACGGATCCGATGTCCTTGGGCTGCTGTGCCTGAAAGCGGCCCGCTCTGGCGCACGGACCGCCGTCGTCAGCTCGGCAGCGGTCTACAACGCCGTCCTGGCACGGCGACCGGATCTGCTCGAGCGACTGCACCGTACATACTTCCTCGACCTGCGGGAGGAGCAGGCCCCCGGCGAATGCCCGTACGCCGCGGTCCCGCTCGTGTCCTGGAACGGGGGCAAGCTCAGCATGCGCTACAACCGCTGTTACCTCGAATCCGCACAGCGCTTTCCTGACGTTCCCCACTTGGAGCCGACGGACGTGGAACTGTTCGACCTCGTCGACGCATTGGCAGGGTCACCGGAGCTCCGGCTCGAAGTCGACTTCGAGACCGGCGACCTACTCTTCCTCAACAACCATACGGTTCTTCATTCCCGCACGGAGTACGAGGACTTCGCCGAGCCCGAACTGAAACGCCACGTCCTGCGGCTGTGGCTGGCCGTGCGGCAGGGACGCAGCCTGCCGCCCGACGTGTGGGGAGATCCGCACAGCACCGGCGGCGGTCCCGATCTCGGTGGGATTGCCCCTCGCGACGTGATCGCGACACAGAACTCCGTGGGCCTCGGCGGCTGCCGGCACCAACGGTGATCGCCACCAACCCGGACGGAAGAGGAAAACGCATGAACAACCTTGCCACACTCCTGGCCGAATCCACCCGGGCCGACGGCGACCGCGTCGCCGTTCGCCAGGATGAGATTGCCCTCACCTATGCCCAACTCAGCCGCCGGAGCGCCCGGTTCGCCGGACTGCTGCGGACCAGGGGCGTGCGGCCGGGTGATCGCGTCGCACTGGTCATGCCCAACATCACCTGTTTCCCGGTCGCGTACTACGGCATCCTCCACTGCGGTGGCGTGGTGGTACCGATGAATCCGCTGTTGAAGGCCCGTGAAATAGCCTTCGCTCTCCAGGATTCCGGATCGCGGATCGTGGTGACATTCCCGCCTTGCGCGGACGAGGTCGCCAGGGCTGCGGCAGAGGTCGGGGCCGACTGCCTGGTCATCGACTCGACGGCGTTCGACACCCCGGTGCGGGCCGCCGAACCGATGCCCCGGGTCGCCGACCGGGCGGACGACGACACTGCCGTGATTCTCTACACATCGGGCACGACGGGAACCCCGAAGGGCTCCGAGCTGACCCACCGCAACCTGATGACCAACGCCGCCACCGCGGCCGAGACACTGCTCCACGTCGGGCCGGGCGACGTACTGTTCGGGGGCCTGCCGCTGTTCCACGCCTTTGGGCAGACCTGCGCTCTCAACACTGCCGTCGCCGCGGGCGCCACTCTGGTCCTGCTGCCGCGGTTCGAGCCGGCCAAGGCTCTGGAGATCATGCATCGCGACGGGGCCACCATCTTCCTGGGCGTGCCCACGATGTACACCGCCCTGCTCCACACCGGGATCCCCGACGGCTACGACCTCTCACGACTCCGCCTGGCCGTTTCCGGCGGTGCGTCCTTGCCGGTCGAGGTACTGCACGACTTCGAACGGGCATTCGGCGTCACGGTGCTGGAGGGCTATGGACTGTCGGAAACGTCGCCCGTCGCGTCGTTCAACCCCTCGGACAGGCCGCGCAAGGCCGGTTCGATCGGTCTCCCGATCCATGGGGTCGAGTTCAAGATCGTGGCGGACGACGGCACCTCGGTGGGCCCGGGTGAGGTGGGTGAGATCGCGATCCGCGGCGACAACGTGATGAAGGGCTACTGGAATCGTCCGGATGCGACCGCTGATGCCATCCGGGACGGATGGTTCCACAGCGGCGATCTGGCCCGTGTCGACAAGGACGGCTACTACTTCATCGTCGACCGGAAGAAGGACCTCATCATCCGCGGCGGATACAACGTCTACCCACGTGAGATCGAGGAGGTGCTCTACGAACACCCGGCCGTCGCCGAGGCCGCAGTGGTCGGCGTGCCGCACGAGACCTACGGAGAGGAGATAGCCGCCGTCGTGACACTCCGGGACGGTGCACAGACCACGGCCGATGAGATACGCGACCATGTCAAACAGCGGGTGGCGGCCTACAAGTATCCGCGGATCCTCACATTCACCGACGCACTCCCCAAGGGGGGAACCGGCAAAATCCTCAAGCGTGAGATCGTCGTCAAGCAGAGGGCTTCCACGGACTGAACCGATCTGATTCGACGGCGGCAACCGCAGGAAGACGCTGCGTGCACAGCGGCGTGCGCAGCGCGGTGGGGCTTCTGGTCGACGGTCTGCAGGGAACCGGGGTGTGCGGATCGGCACAGGTACTTGCCCACCCCCTGCTCGGTCAGCCGCACCCGGTACAGCTTCGCGATCAGCTCACCGACCTGCCCACGCGTCCACAACTGTCGGAAAGCTCCGGCTCGCGGTCGCGCGGTACCGGTCGCGGCCCGAAGCGGCGATCAGATCGGTCGCCGCTGATCTGAGGGTCAACTCGGAGACGCTGCGGAACGGGATCCGGGCGGCCGGAGCAAGCCGGCCCCGGGGGGGCGCCGGGCGGAGGTGCCGGCGGAGCCGCCCACGCCGCTGGAGGCGGAGAATGCCGCCCTGCGGAAGAAGGTCCGCGAGCTGGAGGAGGAGCGCGAGATCCCGCGGAAGGCGGCGAAGTGTTTCGCCGGGGAGGCGGGCTGGTGATGAACCGCTTCCAGTTCGTCGCCAACCACCAGCGCCGCTACGGCGTGAAGCTGCTGTGCAGCATCCTCGGCATCGCCCGCTCCAACTTCTCCTACTGGCGCCGGACGACCGCGAACCGAGCCGCCCGGCAGGCGGCCGACGCCGGGCTCGCCGCCCGGATACGCGCCGCGCACCGCGAATCGGACGGCACCTACGGCGTCCCGAGGATCACCGCCGAACTCCGCGAGCCCATCAACCACAAGCGGATCGCGCACGTGATGCGGAGCATCGGTCTGCCAGGAGTGCGGCTGCGTCGCAGGCACCGCACCACTGTCGCGGCGAAAGCCCCCGACTTGAACGGCCGCAACGTCACCACGAACGATCCGAACACGAAGTACGTCGGCAACATCACCTATCTCCCTGTAGCGAACGGGAAGTTGCTCTCTCTGGCCACCGTCATCGACCTCTCCTCGCGCCGCCTGGCCGGCTGGGCCCTTGCCGATCACGTGCGCACCTGGCTTGTCATCGACGCGTTGGCCGTCGCCGAGCGATGCCGCGGCAGCCTCGCCGGGGTGGTCATACACACCGGCCATGACGCCCAGGGTGGATTCAACTGATCGTCGCAACACCTCGTAGTCGGAGGTGGAGTGATGGGTGCTGGTCCGCTACAGCGCAGGGTTCGTGAGCACCGGGGGCAGCTGCCGTCGCCGGGTCGGCCGACGGTCGCGTGGCGTGAGGATCGCGTCCGGTTTTGGGCTTTGGGCACGGCCGGCACGTAACCGATTCCGGTCTCCTCCAGCATCCGGCGGAAGCGCCATTCCTGCCGGTAAAGGCTGTCGGCCGCCACCGATGCGACCGGTAATCGTGAGGCGGAAGCGCGGGCCGCCATGGCATTTGCCAACTCTCCCTTGGCGGCAATCGCACGCCCGTCGGGGATCTTCGCCGCACGGCACCGCTGTCGGTTCTCGGTCCAGGATTCGGCAAATGCAACTGGTATCCGCACGTCGGCTTGACCGATGGACCTGCGACAAAGTAGCTTCGAGCGCACCGACTCGTGAGTTGCTGGAAGGGGGCGAAGTCGGATGTCGACCATCTCCGACCTGCATCGCCTCGCTCACCAGACCGCCTGGGTGCCGGGTCGTGTAGCACACGGCTGCTGAGCAGCCTCCTTCTTGTAGTACACGGCTGCCGAGCGGCCCCTTTCACGTTGCACACGGCTGCCGAGCGGCCCCCTTCCCGGCGTGCCCGATTGCGGCCCCGGCACCTTCCGATATCCGTCACCGCCCCCGGCACGTCGTCGCGTGCTGATTTGCGCTCCGGGTTTTCAAGCCGCGCCACCGAAATAGAAAGCTCCTAAAATGGCGACTAGGACAATCAGATCGACCGCGCACCGAAATGAGAATGTGCCATGGTAGCGGCACGGATCACGGTCAACGGGAAAGAAACACCGATTTCACCGGCTGCGCCCCACAGCACGGTGCTGGATTTTCTGCGCGAGCGCGGCCTCACCGGCGCCAAGGAGGGCTGCGCCGAGGGTGAATGCGGCGCCTGTTCGGTCCTGGTAGCCCGTCCCGGGGTGAACAAGCCCACCGACTGGGTGGCGGTCAACGCCTGCCTGGTCCCGGTCGCGGCGCTCGACGGTCAGGAGATCATCACCTCCGAAGGTCTCGCCACCGTCGGCGAACCCGGCACGCCGCCCACGCTGCACCCGGTGCAGGAGGAGATGGCCGTCCGCGGCGGCTCCCAATGCGGTTACTGCACACCGGGATTCATCTGCAGCATGGCCGCCGAGTACTACCGACCCAACCGCTGCGCGCACGCGGACTCGGCCGACAGCACCGACTCCGAGCACGGTCCGAACGGTTTCGATCTGCACTCGCTGAGCGGAAACCTGTGCCGCTGCACCGGCTATCGCCCGATTCGCGATGCCGCGTTCGCCGTCGGTACGCCCACCGAGGACGACCCCCTGGCGCAGCGTCGCGAGCAGTCCCCGCCCGAACCGGTTGCCACCGAATACACCCAGGACGACAGCGCGTTCCTGCGGCCGAGCACCCTGGACGAAGCACTGCAGCTGCTGCGCGAACGGCCCTACGCGGTGGTGGTCGCCGGAAGCACCGACTGGGGCGTGGAGGTGAATATCCGTTCCCGCCGGGCGAATTGCGTGGTCGCCATCGACCGGCTGCCCGAATTGCGCGAGCTGCGAGTCGAATCCGACTACATCGAGATCGGGGCGGCGCAGACGCTCACCGAGATCGAACGCCGCCTCGACGGCAGCGTCCCGCTGCTGGCAGAGCTGTTCCCGCAGTTCGCATCCCGGCTCATCCGCAACAGTGCGACCATCGGCGGCAACCTGGGTACCGGCTCCCCCATCGGTGACAGCCCACCGGCGCTGCTCGCGCTTGAGGCGTCGGTGGTGCTCGCCGACGCCGACGGTGAGCGCGAGGTCCCGCTGGCGGACTACTTCACCGGCTACCGGCAGAGCGTGCGCCGTCCCGGCGAGCTGATCCGCGCAGTGCGCATCCCGCTGCCGCTGACGCCGGTCACGGCCTTCCACAAGATCGCCAAGCGGCGCTTTGACGATATCTCCAGCGTGGCGATCGCTTTTGCGCTCGACATCGAGGACGGGATCGTCCGCAAGGCACGCATCGGCCTGGGCGGCGTGGCCGCCACCCCGATCCGCGCCCTTGCCACCGAGGCGGCCCTGGAGGGCAAGCCGTGGGCGGCGGAGACCGTCGGGGCCGCGGCCCAGGTGCTGCAGGCCCAGGGCACGCCGATGAACGATCACCGCGCCAGCGCCGAATACCGCGCCGCGATGCTCGGCCAGAGCCTGCTGAAGCTGTACGCGCAAACCACCGAGGCGGTGTCGTCATGAGCCATTTGTCCGAGCGTCCCGAAAAACCCGTCGTCGGCGTTTCGATGCCGCACGAGAGCGCCGACCTGCACGTCACCGGCACCGCGCTCTACACCGACGACCTGGTCCATCGCACCAAGGACGTGCTGCACGCCTACCCGGTCCAGGTCATGAAGGCCCACGGCAGGATCACCGCGCTGCGCACCGCGCCCGCGCTCGCCGTGCCCGGTGTGGTCCGCGTGCTGACCGTTGCCGACGTGCCCGGCGTCAACGATGCTGGCATGAAGCACGACGAACCGCTGTTCCCCGACGAGGTCATGTTCCACGGCCACGCGGTCGCCTGGGTGCTCGCCGAAACCTTGGAGGCGGCCCGGCTCGGTGCGGCGGCCGTCGAGGTGGAACTCGACGAACAGCCTTCCCTGATCACGCTGCAGGACGCGATCGCGGCCAACAGCTTTCACGGTGCCCGGCCCGTGATGCTGACCGGCGACGTCGACGCCGGCTTCGCCGACTCCGCGCACGTGTTCACCGGCGAGTTCCAGTTCTCCGATCAGGAACACTTCTACCTTGAGACCCACGCCGCGCTGGCCCTTGTCGACGAGAACGGACAGGTGTTCATCCAGAGCAGCACCCAGCACCCCTCGGAGACCCAGGAAATCGTCGCGCACGTGCTCGGCCTGCACAGCCACGAGGTGACCGTGCAGTGTCTGCGCATGGGTGGCGGCTTCGGCGGCAAGGAGATGCAGCCGCACGGGTTCGCGGCCATCGCCGCGCTCGGTGCCAAGCTGACCGGCCGGCCGGTCCGGGTCCGGCTCAACCGGACCCAGGACCTGACCATGTCCGGCAAGCGTCACGGGTTCCACACCGAGTGGAAGATCGGCTTCGACGCCGACGGCCGCATCCAGGCCCTGGACGCCACCTTGACCGCGGACGGTGGCTGGAGCCTGGACCTGTCCGAGCCGGTGGTGGCCCGCGCGCTGTGCCACATCGACAACACCTACTGGATTCCCCACGCACGCGTCGCCGGCCGCATCGCCAAGACCAACAAGGTCTCCAACACCGCCTTCCGCGGCTTCGGCGGACCGCAGGGCATGCTGGTGGTCGAGGACATCATGGGCCGGTGCGCGCCGCTGCTCGGCCTGGATCCAATGGAGTTGCGGGAGCGCAACTTCTACCGACAGGGCCAGTCGACGCCGTACGGACAGCCGGTCGCTCACCCCGAACGGATCTCCACCATCTGGCAGCAGGTTCAGGACGACGCCGGCATCGCCGATCGCAAGCGTGAGATCGCGACCTTCAATGCCGCGCACCCGAACACCAAGCGGGCGCTGGCGATCACCGGCATCAAGTTCGGAATCTCGTTCAACCTCACCGCCTTCAACCAGGGCGGCGCGCTGGTGCTGATCTACAAGGACGGCTCGGTCCTGATCAACCACGGCGGCACCGAGATGGGGCAGGGCCTGCACACCAAGATGCTGCAGGTGGCCGCGACCACGCTGGGCATCCCGCTGCACAAGGTGCGGCTGGCCCCGACGCGAACCGACAAGGTTCCCAACACCTCTGCCACCGCCGCCAGTTCCGGAGCAGATCTCAACGGTGCGGCGGTGAAGAACGCCTGCGAGCAGTTGCGCGAGCGGCTGCTGCAGGTGGCCGGCACCCAGCTGGGTACGAACGCCTCGGACGTGTACATCGTCGAGGGCATCGCGCGCGCCCTCGGCAGCGACAAGGAACTGGCCTGGGACGACCTGGTGCGCACCGCGTACTTCCAGCGGGTTCAGCTGTCGGCTGCCGGTTTCTACCGGACCGAGGGTCTGCACTGGGACGCGAAGACGTTCAGGGGCTCACCGTTCAAGTACTTCGCCTACGGCGCCGCCGCAACCGAGGTGGAGGTGGACGGCTTCACCGGCGCGTACCGCATCCGGCGTGTGGACATCGTGCACGATGTCGGCGACAGCCTGTCCCCGTTGATCGACATCGGTCAGGTCGAGGGCGGTTTCGTGCAGGGCGCGGGCTGGCTGACGCTCGAGGAGCTGCGCTGGGACAACGGTGACGGGCCGAACCGGGGCCGGCTGCTGACCCAGGCCGCGAGTACCTACAAGCTGCCGAGCTTCTCGGAGATGCCCGAGGAGTTCAACGTCACGCTGCTGGAGAACGCCACCGAGGAGGGCGCGGTCTACGGGTCCAAGGCGGTGGGTGAGCCTCCGCTGATGCTGGCGTTCTCGGTGCGCGAAGCGTTGCGGCAGGCCGCCGCAGCATTCGGGCCCGCAGGAGTCAGCGTGGAACTCGCCTCCCCCGCGACGCCCGAGGCGGTGTACTGGGCAATCGAAGTAGCCCGCAGGGGCGACGTGGAGCGCAACGGCAGCGAGATCCCCACCGACGCAAGCGCTTTGAGTCATGCCTGACATGACCTGGGTCGCCGCGGTCGCGCGGTTGCGAGCACGCCGGGAACCCGGCGTGCTCGTGACCGTCGCGACCGTGCGCGGCCACGCACCCCGCCGGGCCGGTGCCAAACTCGTTGTGGGCCGGACCGAAACGTGGGGCTCGATCGGCGGCGGCAACATCGAGGCCGTCGCGATCGATCGGGCCCGCGAGCTGATCGGCACGCCCGATCCGGAGTCGGAGCTGATGGAGTTCGCCCTCAACGACAAGGTAACCAGCCGACACGGCGTCCAATGCTGCGGCGGAACCGTCAGCGTACTGCTCGAACCGCTGCCGGTAGTCCAGGCGGTGGCGATCTTCGGCGTCGGGCACGTCGGGCTGGAGCTGGCACGCATCCTGGCCCGCCACGACCTCGATCTGCACCTGATCGATACCCGCCCCGACATGCTCACCGACGAACGGCTCGGCGTGCTCGCTGATGCAGTGGCGCAGATCCACGTGCACCACACACCGCTGCTTCCGGAGGAGGTGCTCACGGAGCTGTCACCCGGCACCCACATCCTGATCATGACCCATGATCACGCCGAGGACGCCGCACTGTGCGACGCCGCCTTGCGCACCGCCGATCTCGGCTCGATCGGATTGATCGGCTCGGCCGCCAAATGGGCGCGGTTCCGGCAACGCCTGGCCACCGAGGGCGGCCACGACGCCGCCACCATCGGCCGGATCAAGACCCCGATCGGAATTACCGAGATCACTGGCAAGGAACCCGCCACGATCGCGGTGAGCGTCGCGGCAGACCTGCTCCGGACCTTCGAACAGGACCGCCACTGGGCGGTGCTGAACGCGGCTACCGCAGTCCACGTACGCTCCAGTAGCCAATAGCGCGCGAATTGGCACAGACCAGGCACGGTCGGCTGGCACGGTACGCCAGCGCCGCCGGTCGGATCAGAGATTCCCAGGTCGGGGTCTGCCTCGCCGACGCTACCTGCCGCGGGCATGCGGCCATCGACCGGGAGCTGTACCTGCCGCACAGTTGGACAGACGACGCCAACCGCTGCCGATCAGCCCGCCTGGAGGAGCCGCCGGCGTTCGCGACCAAGCCGTAGCCGGCCACGGCGGTGATCGAACGCTTCCTAACTGCCGTGGACCAGGCGCCCTGGTTGGCCGCCGACGAGGTCTACGGATCCAACCCGAAGCTCCGGGCGAGCCTGGAAAGCCACGGTATGGGCCACCTACGTCTGCTTGGACGGCCTCCCCATCGGCCGAAAGGCTCTCCCAGCAATGCGAGTCACGCAATCCGGCGGACGGAGCCTGCGGCCTCCTGTCGCGCGCCGCACGCATCCCACTTCGGCCAAGCGCTATCCACGTGCACAGTGGCAGCCCGACTTGAAGCAGCCTGGCTGCCGCTGCGTCCTATCCGAAGACCTTGATGTTGTTCCATTTCAATGTCAGGAGCACTGACCAAATCGCCCGGCACCTCTTCCGTTCGGTGACCAGGTTCTGGGCGCAGCATCGGTGGGTGGTACGGAGCCGGTCGAGGAAGGTGCGTACGTCCTCGACCCTGACTCGGGGACCTTCTTGGCGCCGAGGTCGGAGATGGGGTGGAGACGGACGCAGGCGGCGTAGCGGGGGTGGATGTTCTCCCGAAACCGGTGGGCGGCGACGCCGAGCCGACGGGCCCAGTAGTCTCCGCGCGTGCTCGGCGACCCGGCAGGCAGCGGTTGCCGATGGCGATCTCCTGATGGTCGTAAGGTTCCAGGAGCTCGGGGTCGAGGCCCTCCGTCCTGGCGAGTGCCGCGCGGGGGTCGGCCTTTGTAGCCCATCCGCCACTTCTCGTTAACCATGGGGCCCTACAACGGAAAAGCCCCCCGCCGTTAACGGAAGCTCTAACGATTTTTTGGCATGTCAGGCGGACAGAACAAGCGTAAAACGGATGACCCCAAGATTGGGACTCCCCAACCAGCACATCGTGGGCTTAACTTAGGTGTCATGACCTCCCCTCGCTCCACCTACGGCGGCGGCTACTACGCCGCCCCGTCGTTCCCCGACACTCCGATCTACGACTCCCTGGTCGCGGAGCGGGGCACCCCTCAGATCGCTCCGATCCGAGTGCCTGCCGCCTATGACACCGGCAACAGCTATCTGCCGGCTCTCCCGGCGGCACTGCCGGCTCTTCCCGCGGCCCCTTCCCAGCCCAACCCCTCGTACGGCTACCCGCAGCAGCCTGCGCAGCAGGGTTACGCGCCGATGCAGCCCGCACAGCTGCAGCACGCCCCGGCCCCGTACATCCCGCAGCAGCCGACCGCGGCCCGCGGCGGGTACCAGGCGCCGCATCCGCCGCAGCAGCAGCGGCCAGCGCCCGGCACCGGGTACGAGGCGATGCGTCCGGCGTCACCGCGGCCCGCCCCGGCCCCCTCTCCTTACGAGGACCCGTACAACCGCCCGTACCAGGGCCGGGGGTACTGAGCCGGTCATCACCGACGGTCGCGTCGAGGTCGTCGTCGAGCCATGGGGACTCGCCGACGACCTCGATGTGCCCGCACCGGGCCGAACGGCCCTCCCAGGGTCTTTCGTTTGGATCAAGCCGGATCCGAACGAGAGGCCCCAGCCGCGCGCACACCTCGGACGGACCGTCAGCCCCGACGGTCGACGGGGAACTCACTGGGGTGGTCCGTGCGTTGGGCGGGGTGACGTTGCTCTCTCTTCGCCGCTTCAGCGCGCGAAGCGTGCCGTATCGGGTTAAGACGGATACGGAAGGGGGTGCGGGACTGTGCGAGCGGTTACGGGAGTGTGGCGCTGGCGGCGCAATCCTCTGCGCCGCGCCACCGACCGGCACGAGGCGTGGGCGGCTCTTGTCGCGCTGCTGCTGATGGTGCTGGCGGCGCCGGCGCTGGGCTGGTTGTGCGGAGCGCTCACCGACGACGCCTTGCAGGAATCGGTGCGCGCCCAGCGGGCACAGCGTCGCACCACGACCGCGGTCGTGGTGCGACGGGCACCGGACGCGCCGCGTTTCGTCACCGATCCCGAGGTGTCCTCGGAGCACGCCCCGCAGACCCTGGTGGTGGCGCGCTGGAAGGCCCCGGACGGCACGGACCGCCACGGTACGGTGAGCACGCACTCCCGGAAGACCGGCCCCGGTGCCGTCGTGGAGATCTGGACCGACCTGGACGGCCACCCCGCTCTGCGCCCCATGGACGCGCCCACGGCTCGAACGCATGCGGCGCTGGCCGGGTTCGGGGCGATGCTGCTCGCCGTCGGGCTGGTCGAGGGAGGCCGGCGTCTGCTCGTCTGGCGCATGGTGCAAAAGCGGTACAGCCGGATCGACCGGGCCTGGGCAGCTGCCGGTCCCGACTGGGGCAGAACCGGGACCGGCAGCTGATCAGCTGCCGATCGGGTCAACTCCCGCCCGCCGCGCGCGCTACGGTGGACCGGCCCGCCCCTTCCTCGGCGGGCGGGCCGGGGTTCGCCGCTGCCGGAAGGCCGGTGACCGGGCATCACACACGCACGAGGCGGGGGCACAACAGCGCCATGGCACAGGGCACGGTCCAGGTGACGCACACCGGCACATCGCGGTGGCGGCGCCGCACAGGCGAATACGCCTCCCTCACCGCAGCCCTGGAGGCCGCAGCGGACGGTGACGTCCTCACCGTCGCGCCGGGCACCTACCGGGAGAATCTGGTCCTGCACCGCGCGGTGACCCTGCGTGGCCCCGAGGGTTCGGTCGGCTCCGTTCGGATCGCGCCGGTCGACGGCGTACCGTTGACCGTCCGCGCCTCCGCGGTCGTCTCGGACCTGCATGTGGAGGGTCAGGACTCGACCGCTCCGGCGCTGCTCGTCGAGGACGGCGCCCCGGAACTCGCGGATCTGCGGATCGTCACGCGTTCGGCCGCCGGGATCGAGGTGCGCGGTGCGGCCCGGCCGACCGTGCGCCGCTGCACGGTCGACAACCCTGCCGGGGCCGGCATCGCCGTACTCGACGGTGCGGGCGGGGTGTTCGAGCAGTGCGAGGTCGTCTCGGCCGGCCAGGCCGGGGTCTCGGTGCGCGACGGTGCGCATCCGCGGCTGGAGCGGTGCCGGGTCCACCACGCGTCGGGGGCGGGGCTGAGCATCACCGGCGAGGGCAGCGGTCTGGAGGCCGTCGGCTGCGAGGTCTACGAGATCAAGGGCAGCGGAATACAGGTGACCGCCCGCGCGGCCGCCCACCTCACCGACTGCACGGTGCACCGCACTTCGGCGGACGGGGTCACTCTCGACACCGACGCCGTACTGACGCTCGCCGACTGCGACATCCACGACATCCCGGAGAACGCGGTGGACCTGCGTTCCCGTTCGGTCCTCACCCTCACCCGCTCCACGGTCCGCCGGTTCGGCCGCAACGGACTTTCCGTCTGGGATCCCGGCACCCGTGTCGACGCCAACCAGTGCGAGATCCACGACAGCACGGGCGACTACCCGGCGGTCTGGGTGAGCGACGGGGCGACCGTGATACTGGACTCCTGCCGGGTCCATGACGTACCGGACGCGATCTTCGTGCTCGACCGGGGATCGCGCGCCGACGTGGTGGACAGCGATCTCTCCCAGATCCGCAACACCGCGGTGTCGGTGAGCGACGGGGCGACCGCCCAGCTCGACGACTGCCGCATCCGCGAGGCGTCCACCGGCGCCTGGTTCCGTGATCACGGCAGTGGCGGCACGCTGAACAACTGCACCGTCGACGCGGCACAGACCGGAGTGATCGTCACCAAGGGCGCCGATCCGACGATCGAGCGCTGCACGGTCACCTCGCCCGCCGAGGCCGGTTTCTACGTCTCCGCCGAGGGCCGCGGCACCTTCCACAGCTGCCGGGTCACCGGCAGCGAGGGCTACGGCTTCCATGTGATGGACGGCTGCCGTACGACGCTGACCCGCTGCCGCACCGAGCGGTGCGCCCGTGGTGGCTACGAGTTCGCCGAGGGCGGCGACGGTCAGGGATCGGGGCCCGTCGTGGAGGACTGCACGAGCGACGAGAGCGCGCTGCGTGCCCCCGCTGCACCCGCCCCCACCGTGCTGACGGCGACCCAGTCGGCCCCCGGGCTGCTCGGCGCGGTCCCCGGGCCGCGCGCCGTCGAGCCCTCCCCCGCCGCGGTGCCCGCCGCCGAGCCGGTACGTGCCTCGGACGCCGTCCTCGGGGAGCTGGACGCGCTGGTGGGCCTGGACAGCGTCAAACAGGAGGTGCGTGCCCTCACCGACATGATCGAGGTCGGTCGCCGGCGTCAGGAGGCGGGGCTCAAGGCCGCGTCGGTCCGGCGCCATCTCGTCTTCACCGGCTCCCCCGGCACCGGCAAGACCACCGTGGCCCGGCTGTACGGCGAGATCCTCGCCTCGCTCGGGGTGCTGGAGCGAGGCCATCTCATCGAGGTGTCCCGCGTCGATCTGGTCGGTGAGCACATCGGCTCGACCGCCATCCGCACCCAGGATGCCTTCGACCGGGCGCGCGGCGGGGTGTTGTTCGTCGACGAGGCGTACGCCCTGTCGCCCGAGGACTCCGGCCGGGACTTCGGCCGGGAGGCGATCGACACGCTCGTGAAGCTGATGGAGGACCACCGCGACGCGGTGGTCGTCATCGTCGCCGGGTACACCCATGAGATGGAGCGGTTCCTCACTGTCAATCCCGGTGTGGCGTCACGCTTCTCACGGACCATCACCTTCAGCGACTACGAGCCCGCCGAGCTGCTGCGGATCATCGAGCAGCAGGCCGACGAGCACGAGTACAGCCTGGCCTCCGGGACCGGGGAGGCGCTGCTGAAGTACTTCACCGAACTGCCCAAGGGCCCGGCGTTCGGCAACGGCCGCACGGCCCGGCAGACCTTCGAGTCGATGGTGGAGCGGCACGCGGGCCGGGTCGCCCAGCTCGCCGAGCCGAGCACGGACGACCTCAGCCTGCTCTACCCGGAGGATCTGCCGGAGCTCCCCTGAGACCGTGGGGCCTTCGGGGCCTGTGCCCCGTCGGCCTGGCGGGGCAGGACCGGGGCGAGCCGGTCCAGCAGCGCTGCGCGTTCCTCCGCGAAGACCGGGTCGGCCTGATAGTCCGAGTGCCCCAGGACGGGTTCGGGCAGTGGGTGTTCGGGGGTCCGGCCGTAGACCAGCGGATCCTTCAGCGGCCCCCGGTCCACCTCGGGCCCCGGTCCCTCATCGAGCCTGACCATGCCACCGATCGGGTCGGTGGCCCGCCACAGGTTGCGCCAGCAGTGCACGGACCGGTGGAGCCCGTGCAGCGGTACGGGGCCGAAGTAGGCCGGGAACCAGCGCCCGTACAACCGCTCGATCGGCGAGCCGTAGGTGAGCAGCGCGACCCGGCTACGGGTCTCGGCGGGCAGTTGCCAGACGGCGGAGGCCGCGAGGACGCTGCCCTGGGAGTGGCCGGAGATGACGAGCCGGCCACCGGTCAGCCCGGTCCAGCCGGACATCCGTGACGCCAGATCCGGGACGGCGCGCTCGGCGTAGCAGGGCGGAGCGAAGGGGTGCGCGGCGCGCGGCCAGAACGTGCCGACGTCCCAGAGGATGCCGATGGTGCGCCGCGCGGAGGCGTCGCGGTAGGCGCGCCGCCCCCAGGTGACGAAGAGTATGAATCCGAATCCGATCACCCAGGAGCCGGTGGACTGGGCCGCTTCGGCCACGGCCTCGGCGAACGGGCCGCTGCCCTTGAGCGCCAGACCGGGCACCTCACCGCTCTCCCAGGCCCCGCCGACCGCCGCCGCGCCGAGCAGCAGCGTGGCTCCGGAGACCGGGCCGAGGATCCAGGGCGCGGAGTCGGTCAGGGCCGCCGTGGCCCGGATCCGGGCGATCTGCCGGGTCCGGGCGGGGTCGGGCCGCTCCTGCCCGTACTCCCGGTCGACGTCGGGTTCCAGGGCGCGGGCGGCGAGCCAGGTGCGTAGCAGCAGCAGGAGGGTGGGAATCACCAGGAGCGCCAGGAGCACGGGAATGACCGAGGCCTGCCAACTGAGCAGCACCGGTGGCCCCTCGATGACGGAGCCCCTGCCCATGCCCGGGGTGCCGGATCCGTCGAGCCAGTCGGCGACGCGCTGGGCGATCCCGCCGGTCATGACGCCGCCGAGAGCGCACGCGAGCATGGCGACGACCGGTCCGCCGAGTCCGTACATGACGGTGCGGGGTTCGGGGGTGCGGCGGTACAGGCTCAGTGAGACCACCGCGAGGACGACGACGAGAATTCCTTGACCGAGGGTGACGACGCTGAAGGCGACGTCACCCGGCAGGGCGCCCGCCGACACCCAGGCGGGACGGGACCAGGACGCGTACACCGCGGCGAGGACGAGCAGCGCGAGCGCGGCGCCGGGCAGATAGGTGATGAGTGCCTGGTCGAGCCGGTTGTCGAGACGCCGTTCGCTCCGGCCGCGGCGGCAGACGACCCAGAGGACCACGAGCGCGCCCAGGACCAGTGCCGCCTCGATCAGCCGGCCGAGCATCCCGGGCACGGGGCTGCTGACGGCGCGGTCGTGGCGGGCCGCGGCGCCCGCGACCGACGCGGCGACGGTCAGGAATCCGGCGGCGGTGTGGGCGGCGCGCAGCCGGGCGACCAGACGGCGGCCGTACCAGAATCCGGGCCTGCCGAGGGCCGGCCGCCCGCCGGGGACGGTGCCGGACGTGCTCAGGTCGTGTCCGGTCTCCGGGTCGACGTCGTCCGGTTCGGACCCGGTGAGCGGGCGCTGTGACTCGTACGCGCTCCAGGTCCGGTTCGACAGGAACCAGAGCAGCCCCACCACCGCCGTGGGCATCAGCGAGGCGAGGGCGAGCCGTCGGCCCGGCTGGGACCACCAGCCGCCCTGCGCGGTCGACAGGAAGCCGAGCCAGGACCGCTGGTTCGAGCAGTCCGGCACGCCGGCGCACTGCCAGGCCGTCAGATCGAGTGCGACCTCGCAGGCCGCCCCGATCAGCAGGACCGTGAGGCTGAGCGCGAGGAGCCGGACGACGACGCCGTAGAGGCGTACCGCGCGGGTACGGGCGCGGGCGGTGGGGCGCATCCAGTGGGCGAGGTTGACGACCATGAACGGGAGCAGCAGCAGCCACAGGGCGCGGGAGCCGTTGCCGGAGGTGAGGTTGGACCAGCAGTAGGCCTCGGCGATGGGCCGGTCGCGGTACCGCTCCGAGTGCTGCTCGGCGTCCATGTCGTCGGCCCGCCGGTAGATGGCGGCGGTCGCGTCGCCGGTGACCCGGACCGTACGCGGATCGTCGAGCATCTCCTGGGGGGTGGCTCCGCCCACGCCGTGGACCAGCAGTTCCAGCGCGGGCCCCGGACTGCTCTGCGGGGCCTGGGTGGCAGGTGGCACTGGAGTGACTCGCTCTCTCGGTCGTGGGGGGTGTGCTGACGCACGGTCACCAGAATCGTGGAAGCGGGCCGGTGTACGCGCCGCTCTCACGGAATCTCCCCAGTGCGACGGCCGACGACACCGCGTGGCAGGATGACCCCGTCCGAAGAGAGACTGTCGCGCGGCCTGAGGGAAGGACCGGACCGGCGTTGAGCGAGAATCAGAACCTGCTCGCGGAGCAGCGGCGCGCCCTGATCCTCGACGAGGTGCGCAGGCGTGGCGGGGTGCGGGTCAATGAGCTGACCCGCAAGCTGAGCGTCTCCGACATGACCGTCCGCCGGGATCTGGACGCGCTGGCCCGCCAGGGTCTGATCGAAAAGGTCCACGGCGGGGCCGTTCCGGTGGTCGAGGCCAGTACGCACGAGCCCGGCTTCGAGGCCAAGTCGGCTCTGGAGCTGACCGCCAAGGAGGACATCGCGCGGGCAGCCGCGGCGATGGCCGTGCCCGGCAGCGCCATCGCGCTCTCCGGCGGTACGACGACGTACGCGCTCGCCCAACAGCTGCTGGACGTACCGGATCTGACCGTGGTGACCAACTCGGTGAGGGTCTCGGACGTGTTCCACTCCGCGCAGCGGTCCGGGACCGCGGGCGGGGTGCGGACCGGGGCCGCCACGGTGGTGCTCACCGGCGGGGTACGGACTCCGTCGGACTCGCTGGTCGGTCCGGTCGCCGATCAGGCGATCGCCTCGCTCCACTTCGATGTGCTGTTCCTCGGGGTGCACGGGATCTCGGTGGAGGCGGGTCTTTCGACGCCGAATCTGGCGGAGGCCGAGACCAACCGCCGTTTCGTCCAGTCCGCGCGTCGTGTGGTGGTGGTCGCCGACCACACCAAATGGGGAACGGTGGGCCTGAGTTCCTTCGCCACTCTGTCGCAGGTGGACACGTTCGTGACGGACGCGGGTCTGTCGGCCGCTGCCCGCGAGGAGATCGAGGAGCACCTGCCGGGCCTGCTCGTGACGGGCCGGATCGAGGACGGCGACTCCTGAGGCGCCGGGCGGTGTGTCGCTTCCGCTCCGCTCGGACCGGGCTGCGCACGGCCTAGGATCGTGCTGTGGCCGTCTTCCGGATCGAGCGCTTCACGCATCTGCCCACGGCCGAGGCCTGGCGCCGGGTGACGGACTGGGAACGGCACGCGGCGCACGTCCCGCTGACCACGATCACCGTCCGCACGGGGCCGCCGACCGGGACGGGGACCGTCTTCGTGGCGCGTACGGGTGTCGGTGCGCTGGGGTTCGACGATCCGATGGAAGTGGTGCGGTGGACGCCGCCCGCAGCCGGGCGGGCGGGGCTGTGCGGGCTGGCGAAGCGCGGTTCGCTGGTGCTGGGTCGGGCTTCGATCGACGTGTATCCGACGGACTTTGGGTCCCATGTGGTGTGGGTGGAGGAGCTGAGCGTCCGGCTGCTGCCGCGGTGGGTCGATCCGTTGATCGCCGCGGCGGGCCGCCGGGTCTTCGGCCGGGTGCTCGACGGCATGCTGGACCGTCCGGCCGGTCCGTGTCCGTAGCCCGGTGTGGTCGGGTGACCCGTATGCCGCCGTTCGGAGTGCTCCGCCGGGCCCCGAGCGGCGATCCGGTGGAAGACTCGGACGGATGAGCGAATCCTCCGGTGACATGCCGCTGCGTTGTCTGGTGACCGGTGCCTCCGGGTACATCGGCGGCAGGCTGGTGCCCGCACTCCTCGACGCCGGTCACCGGGTGCGCGCCCTGGCCAGGACCCCGCGGAAGCTGCGTGACCATCCATGGGCGGACAGGGTCGAGGTGGCCGAGGGGGATGTCTTCGACGCCGCTTCGGTGCGGGCGGCGATGCGGGACATGGACGTGGCGTACTACCTGGTGCACGCGCTCGGCTCCGGACCGGGGTTCGAGGAGAGGGACCGGGAGGCGGCCCGGATCTTCGGCGAGCAGGCGCGGGCCGCGGGGGTCGGCCGGATCGTGTACCTCGGGGGACTCGCCCCGGCCGGGGTGCCCGAGCGGGAACTGTCACCGCATCTGCGGTCGCGGGCCGAGGTGGGGCGCATTCTGCTGGATTCCGGGGTGCCGACGGCCGTACTGCGGGCCGCGGTCGTCATCGGATCGGGCTCGGCCTCGTTCGAGATTCTGCGCCATCTCACCGAACGGCTGCCGGTGATGATCACCCCGAGCTGGGTGCGCACGTCGATCCAGCCGATCGCGGTACGGGACGTCGTGCGGTATCTCGTCGGCTGCGCGCGCCTGCCGGCCGAGGTGAACCGCACGTTCGACATCGGCGGCCCGGACGTCATGACCTACCGGGACATGATGCGGCGGTACGCCGAGGTCGCCGGACTGACGCACCGGGTGATCCTCCCCGTACCGGTGCTCACGCCGGGACTCTCCAGTCTCTGGATCGGTCTGGTGACTCCGGTGCCGCCCTCCATCGCCCGGCCGCTCGCGGAGTCGCTGCGCCACGAGGTGGTCTGTCGCGAGCACGACATCGTCCGGTACGTACCCGATCCGCCCGGCGGACCCATCGGCTTCGAGCGGGCGCTGCGACTGGCGCTCCAACGGATCAAGGACGCCCGGGTCGACACCCGCTGGTCGTCCGCGGCGGTGCCCGGTGCGCCCAGTGACCCGTTGCCCACCGACCCCGACTGGTCCGGCGGCAGTCTCTACCGCGACGCACGGGAACTGACCGTGCCGGTGGCGCCGGAGGCGCTCTGGCGGGTGATCGAGGGCATCGGCGGCGAGAACGGCTGGTACTCCTTCCCGCTCGCCTGGGCCGTGCGGGGCTGGCTCGACCGAATCGTCGGCGGTGTCGGACTGCGGCGCGGGCGGCGGGACGCGCAGCGGC
This sequence comes from Streptomyces sp. NPDC104309, assembly GCF_055584025.1. NCBI lineage: Bacteria > Bacillati > Actinomycetota > Actinomycetes > Kitasatosporales > Streptomycetaceae > Streptomyces > Streptomyces sp. NPDC104309. The sequence continues at coordinate 62,918 of NZ_JBVJMV010000033.1, forward strand.
TGCGGGTGGGCGACTCCTTGGACTTCTGGCGCGTGGAGGAGATCGTTCCCGGTGAGCTGCTGCGGCTGCGCGCGGAGATGCGGCTGCCCGGTCCGGCGTGGCTCGAACTGTCGGTGGACCGGAACGAACAGGGACGGACGGTCTACCGGCAGCGGGCTCTGTTCCATCCTCGCGGATTGCTCGGCCACGCCTATTGGTGGAGCGTATGGCCGTTCCACTCGGTGGTGTTCGGCGGGATGGCCCGTAACATCACCGCGGCCGCGCGGGCGGTCCCTTAGTGGTCGGCTCCAGAAGTCCTTCGGGGGTTGATCACGGTGCCAGCGCAATGGAGGATTCTTCTGGTTGATCGGCGGTGCGCCAGTCGAGCCTGGCCAGCAGATCATCCAGGTCGGAGGTGGTGAACTTCCACTGGAACGCCTGTGCTGTGGCGTTGTAGCGGCCTTCGAAAGCTCGGAGCCGGCCCCGGACCTGGGTCAGGCCGGTGAAGTCGTTGGGCGAGACGACCTTGCGCTGCACGACGGAGAAGAAGATTTCTACCTGGTTCAACCAGGAGGCGTGCACCGGGGTGTGGCCCGGCACCGCGTTCGGGAACGCGGCGACAAGACGGTCCGCTGCGGCTTTGCCGCGGTGGGAGGAGCCGTTGTCCACGATCCAGAACACGCGCTTCGCGCTGGCGTAGGGTTCCTGGCTCATGACCTGGGTGGCCAGGTCCGTGAACGGGGCGATGCCGGTGGTCGGCTCGCAGCGGCCGAACACTGTGGCCTGGTGGACGTCGTAGGCGGCCAGGTAGGCCAGCGCGCCGCCGCGGCCGTAGGTGTGGTTCAGCCGCATCGTTCTGGCCTGTCCCGGTGCGAGGGTGGGGTGGCAGCGGCAGCGGGCTTGGATGGAGGTCTGCTCGTCCGCGCTGGTCACGTACTCGTCCGCGCCGAGCGGCTCGCCGTCCCAGGTGCGGGCGTACAGGTCCTGCACACGGGCGGCCTTGGGCCGGAAGTCGGGGTCGGTAATGAAGATCCAGGAGCGGTGCTGCCAGGGTTTGATCGCGTCCTGGTCGAGCCGGCGGCGCACGGTGGAGGCCGACAGGAAGGGCGCGATGCCGCGCTCGACGGCCTCGCGGGCCAGCTCCGGGCACGACCAGCGCGACAGCGGCGCGTCGGCCTCGCCGGGAAGCCGGCAGGCCAGCGCCTTGACCTGTGCTGCCTGCAGGGGCGTGATGTGGGCTGTCGACCTCGCAGCACGCCACCCCTGCTGATGGCCGAGGCACTGCCCGGGTTGTCGGCCTCGGACATCGCCCGGGAGGTGGCAAGTTCCCGACAGGCCGCCAACGAGATGCTCGGCGGTCTCGAGCTGGAGGGCCTGATCGAACGGTGCCCGAATCCGACCGATCGGCGCAGTCACCAGATCCATGTCACCGAGTCCGGACTGGCATGCCTGGCCGAGGCTCGCATCGCCGTCGCCCGCCGTGAAGCCGAACTGGAAGCCGCGTTCACACCGGAGCAGCGAGACGCGATCCGCGACTGGCTCGAAGGTGTCTCCGAAGCCTGCCGCTGAGCCTCTGGATCGCAATATGCTCCGGGCCCGCCGGATCGAGGGGCTCCGGAGTCAACCCCCGAAGGACATCTGGAGCCGACCACTTAGCGCCGGGCCGTCAGCGTAACTCCCCTTCTTGCGAGGACATCTGACGATACGCCAGCTATGGTGTGCGCCAACCGTCCGCCGCCGACCGCACGGGAGGTGCGATCCGTGTTCCGCCGACTCCGTTCCGTGGAACTCGACTTCGTCGAGTCCGCTCCACTGCGACTGGTCTTCGCCGCCGACGTTTCCGCGCCGCCGGAGGCGGTCTACCGTGCGCTCGCGGACGACGTGGCGGGCTGGCCGAGTTGGTTCACCTCGGTGACGGCGGCCCGGCCCACCCGGGAGGGCACGGGGCGCGAGGTCCGACTGAAGGGGGGCACGGTGCTGCGTGAGACGATCCTCGCGACGGAGCCGGGAGAGCGGTACGCCTACCGGGTCGACGAGTCCAACGCCCCTGGTCCGCGGGCGCTGTTGGAGGAGTGGCGGCTCAGCCCCGCCGGGACCGGGACGCGGGTGCGGTGGACGTTCGCCGCGGACGGTTCGGCGCTCTTCCGGTTCGCGCTGCGGCTGGGCCGGCCGGGGATGCGGCGGGCGTTCCGGGACGCGGTGCGCACGCTCGACGGGCGACTGACCGAGCCCGCGGCCTGAAAGCGGCCGCGGACCGCGCGGACTCCGCTCCTTCGGCTATCCGGGCCAGTCACCGCTGCGCAGGAAGGAGTCGATGGTCTCCGTGTACGGGGCGATGTCCAGGCCCTGTGCGGCGAGCCAGCTGTCGGAGTAGTACTTGTCGAGGTAGCGGTCACCGGGGTCGCAGATCAGGGTGACGATGCTGCCGGTGGCGCCCTGCCCGACCATTTCCGCGACCAGTTTGAACGCACTCCACAGCCCGGTGCCGGTGGAGCCGCCCGCCTTCCGGCCGATGGCCTTCTCCAGAGCGCGTACGGCGGCGACACTGGCCGCGTCCGGCACCTTCATCATCCGGTCGATGGCCCCGGGCACGAAGCTCGGCTCCATCCGGGGCCTGCCGATGCCCTCGATCCGGGAGCCGCAGTCGCTGGTGGCGAGGGGGTCGTGCTGGGTCCAGCCGTCGAAGAAACAGGAGTTCTCCGGGTCGGGCACACAGATCCTGGTGTCGAACTGCATGTAGTGCACATAGCGGGCGATGGTCGCCGAGGTGCCCCCGGTCCCGGCCGTGGCCACGATCCACGTCGGCTCCGGGTAACGCTCCAGTCTCAACTGCTGGTAGATCGACTCCGCGATGTTGTTGTTGCCGCGCCAGTCGGTGGCCCGTTCGGCGTAGGTGAACTGGTCCATGTAGTGGCCGCCGGTGTCGGCGGCCAGCGTGGCCGACTCCTCGTACAGCCTTCGCGAATCGTCGACGAAGTGGCAGCGGCCGCCGTGGAATTCGATCAGCCGGCATTTCTCGGGGCTGGTGGTGCGGGGCATCACCGCGATGAACGGCACACCGATCAGCTTGGCGAAGTACGCCTCCGAGACGGCCGTCGATCCGCTGGACGCCTCGATCACCGGCTTGCCGGGCCGGATCCAGCCGTTGCAGAGCCCGTAGAGGAAGAGCGAGCGGGCCAGCCGGTGCTTGAGGCTGCCGGTGGGGTGCGTCGACTCGTCCTTGAGGTAGAGGTCGATGCCCCATGCATCGGGAAGCGGGAATCGCAGCAGATGGGTGTCGGCGGAGCGGTTGGCGTCGGCCTGGACCTTGCGTACGGCCTCGTTGAGCCAGGCCCGGTACTCGGGGTCGGAACGGTCGACGTCGATGGTCGCCGCGGCCCGGCTGTCATCTCTGTGCTCACTGGTGCCCATCAGCGCATTCCTCCTGGTGTCACGGGACTCCGGCCGTCAACGATATTCCCCCTACCTGCAGAAACGTTCACTTTGATGTCCCATAGCCCCGCCTTGGCCCCGACGGACCGGGCGGCCGTGACTTTGCGCCGTGACGCGGCCTGGCGCGCCGCGCCCGGGTTGTGCAGACTGCCCATCAGAGACATGACGAAGGGGGCGAAGCGGCCATGCCGGAAACGGAGTTCAGCGCGACGGGGGTACGGATCGAGCGGTGGGCCCGCTCGCTCACCACGGCCGGGCAGGTGATCGTCAAGGACGGCAGGCTGGCCCTGCTGACCAGCTACGGACGGGAGATCGACAGCGCCCCGGTGGTGGCGGTCAGCGCGGGCAGGCCGTGGTTCGCCGGGGCCGGTGCGGCCGTGGCACGTCTCAACGGCACGCGGTACCGGCTGACGATGGGGCAGCGCAATCACGGTCCGGACACGGCGGGGCCCGCGCGCAGGCTCCTCGAAACGCTGCGACGTGCGGGCAGCCGGATGATCTGACGGAGCGGCGCCGCCGGCAGGGGGCGCCGCGAGTTGCGGACCCGTGACCCCTGAGCGACATTGGTCACACGTCACTCATGGTCTACCGGCGGTGACACTCGGATCCGCACCGTCGGACCGGAATCAGCAGCTGGATGTCTGCTGGATCCGTTCCTCCGTCTTCTTCCGGACCTATTTCGGGGAGTCGCAGCCGTGATCAGCGAGCCAAGCAGGCACTGCACGGTGGAGCTCCAGGCCCTGCCGTCGCGGATCGGTCAGGTCCGCAGAATCGTTTCGGCGCAGCTGCGCTACTGGCATCTCGATCCATTGATCGACCATGCAGCGCTCGGCGTCACCGAACTGCTGACCAACGTCCACCGGCATGCCCAGCCGGACAAGTCATGCACTGTCGAGATCGAGTTGCTGCTCGAACGGCTGACGGTGTCCGTCCATGATCACGACCCCCGGCTGCCGACCGTGCGCGAGGCCACCGCGTCCAGTACGTCGGGGCGCGGGCTCGCCCTGATCGCCGCGGTCAGCGAGAGCTGGGGGGTACGCCCGAGGGGCGGGGCCGGGAAGGTCGTCTGGTTCACGCTTCCGGCCCCTCCCCTGTTCGCCGCGCAGCCGTCCCACCCGGTGTACGGGGCGGCGACCGACGGGCCGTTCGAGCCGGACGCCGTCGTGTACCTGGAGAGCGTCACCCCGTCCGCCGCCCGGTCGTCGGTGGTCGGGTAGCGGAAGGAAGGAGGAGCGGGGCGCCGGCCGGCGCCCCGCTCCTCCTTCCGCCGTGCCGCTCCGGCCGCGGATTGCGCTGTGCGCTACTCGGCGGCGACCGCTCGGAGCACGTCCAGCCGGGCCGCCCGACGGGCCGGCCGCCAGCCTGCCAGCGCCCCGGCCGCGATCCCGACGAGGGCGACCACCAGGAGCCGCAGCGGCGGCAGCGCGAAGGCGAGGGACGTGCCGCCCGCGGACGCGGACGCCTTGACCAGCACCCAGCCGAGGAAGCCGCCCAGCAGCAGGCCGCCCGTCGTGCCGAACGCCGCGACCAGGACGGACTCCCAGCGGACCATGGACCGCAGCTGGTTCCGGGTCTGCCCGACTGCCCGCAACAGGCCCAGTTCCCTGGTGCGTTCGTGGAGGGCCAGCGTGAGCGTGTTGGCGATGCCCAGCAGGGCGATCAGTACGGCAAGCGCCAGCAGGGCGTAGACCAGGGTGAGCATCATGTCGATGCCGCTCGCCGAGGACTGCGCGTACTCGCTGCGAGTCTGTACGTCCGGATTGCCGTACGCCGCCGCGGTCCTGGCGACCGCCGCCTTGCCGTCGGCGGTGGACACACCGGGCTCGAAGGAGACGGCGATCAGCGAGTCGGAGTCCTGCGCGCGGTGCGGGGCCCAGGCCTGACGGGTGATGACGTAGTCGCCCGCGAGTTCCGACCGGGCGTAGACGGCGCGGACCGTGAAGTTCCGCTGCGCGCCGTCGGCGAAGGCGAGCCGTGCGGTGGAGCCGGTGCGCAGTCCGCGCTCGGCGGCCTCGGTGCCGGACACGGCGATCCCGTTCGCGCCCAGGTCCTTCAGCGACCCCTCGACCGGCCCGAGGTCGAAGACCTTGCCGAGCGCGGCCGGGTCGGTGACGGTCAGGGCGCGTCCCGCGCCGTCGACCTCTGCGACCCCTTTGCCGAGGCCGACGGCGGTCGCGACCTCCGGCAGCCGGTCGACCGCCGGAGCGAGCCGGGGGCTGAGGCCGCTGCCGCCCGCGCCGAAGGCGGGAGCGCTGATGACCACGTCGCCCGCGAAGGACCGGTCCACCGTCCGGTTCATGGTCGTCTTCAGCGAGGCGCCGAAGACGGTGAAGAGCGAGACCACGGCGACGCCGATCATCAGCGCGGTCGCGGTGGAGGCGGTCCGCCGGGGGCTGCGCAGGGCGTTGCGCCTGGCCAGTCGGCCCGTGACGCCGCGCAGCCGGTCGAGCGGGGCGCCGAGGAACCGTACGGCGTACGAGGAGACGACGGGTCCGAGCACCACGAACGCGGCGACCGCCAGCACCGCGCCGGTGGCCGCCTGCCAGACGGACGGATCGCCCGACACACCGGTCAGGATGGTGCCGACGGAGACCAACAGAAGCACGGACCCGGCGAGGGCGCGCGTCCGGGAAGCCGCGGAGTCGTCGACGGCGCTCTCGCGCAGGGCGGCGAGCGGGGCGGTGCGTCCGGCCCGGACGGCGGGCAGGAGGGCGGAGCCGAGACAGACGAGGAAGCCGACGGCGAGCGGCAGCAGCAGGGACACCGCGCCGATCACCAGCGTGCCCTCGGGAAACGGGAATCCGACGGCGGGAAAGAGCGCCTGCAGCCCGGCGGCAACGCCGATGCCACCGGCCAGACCGGCCGTGGAGGCGATCATCCCGACCACTGTCGCCTCGACGAGTGTCGCGCCGACGACCTGACGGCGGGCGGCCCCGAGGGCGCGCAACAGCGCGTTCTCGCGGGTTCGCTGGGCGACGACGATCGCGAAGGTGTTGTGGATGGAGAAGGTGGCGACGAGCAGCACGATCCCGGAGAACACCAGCAGCAGCGTGGTGAACACGCTGAGGAACGCGCCGGAGATCATGTCGCGGTTCCCGGCGGCCGAGGCCTGTCCGGTGATGGCCTCGACTCCCCTGGGCAGTACGGGGCGCAGCGCGTCGACGAGTTCCTGCTGGCTGGTGCCCGTGGTCGCGCGCACCTGGATGGCCGATGCCTCGCCGGGCTTCGGCGTGAGGTACTTCTCCGCGTCGGCCTGCGTCAGCGCGGTGTAGGTGACCTGCCCCATGCCGTCCTGGCCGCTGAAGGTCGCCAGACCGACGATCCTGACGTGTACGGGGTCTGGGGTGCGCAGCACGGTCGTGTCGCCGATCCTGAGCCCGCCCCGGACGGCGGTGCCGCGGTTGACGACGGCTTCACCGGGCGCGGACGGGGCACGCCCGGCGGCGAGCCGGTACGGGTTGAGCCTCGGGTCGTCGATCCAGTTTCCGGCCAGGGTGGGCGGGCCCTGGCCTCCGACGGGTGTGCCGTCGGAGCCGATGAGCTGACCGGCGCCCTGGATGTCGGGCGCCGCCGCGGCGACCCCGGGGATCCGCTCGATCCTCTTCACGAGTGCGGTGTTCACCGGTTGCCGGACGCCCTGGGACTCACCGGCGACGGTGACCACATGGGAGCCGCGCACCACGGCGTCGGTACCGGCGGTCGCGTTGCCGAACATGGTGTCGAAGCTCGCGCGCAGGGTGGCGCCCATGACGAGCGTCCCGGTGAGGAACGCGACGCCGAGCAGGACGGCGACGAATGTGCCGGCGAACCGGCGCTTGTGGGCGCGGAGCGAGGAGATGCTCAGGCGTACGGAGGTCCGGGTGCCGGTCATGTGGTCACCGCCTGTGCGTGGGGTGGGGCGAAGGACTTGAAGCGGTCGAGCACGCGCTCCGCCGTGGGGTCGGGCATCCGGTCGACGAGCCTGCCGTCGGCGAGGAAGACGACCTCGTCGGCATGGGCCGCGGCGACCGGGTCATGGGTCACCATGACGACCGTGCGAGCGGTCTGCCGGACGGTGCGACCGAGCAGCCGGAGCACCTCCTGGCCCGAGCGGGAGTCGAGGTTGCCGGTCGGTTCGTCGGCGAAGACGACGTCGGGACTGCCCGCGAAGGCCCGCGCGACCGCCACGCGTTGCTGCTGTCCGCCGGACAGTTCACCGGGCCGGTGGTGCAGCCGGTCCCGCAGTCCGACGGTGTCGACGAGTGCGTCGAGCCACTCCGGGTCGGGCCGCTCCCCCGCGAGGTCCAGGGGGAGGGTGATGTTCTCGGCGACGGTGAGCGTCGGCAGGAGGTTGAAGGACTGGAAGACGAAACCGACGCGCCGGCGGCGCAGCAGGGTGAGCTTGCGGTCGTCGAGGGTGCTGAGGTCGGTGTCGCCGATGAAGGCGGAGCCGGAGGTGAGGGTGTCGAGTCCGGCCGCGCAGTGCATCAGGGTGGATTTGCCGGAGCCGGAGGGGCCCATGATGGCGGTGAAGCGGCCCGCCGGGAAGTCGACGCTCACCCCGTCCAGGGCCCTGACCCGGGTGTCGCCGTGGCCGTAGAGCTTCACGGCATCGACGACCCGCGCGGCGGCGTCGGCGGTAGGGGCGGACTTGGAGATGGGGACGGTGGTGGTCATGCCGGTCCTCCCTTGCTGCCGCGGCCGAACTGTTCGTCGAGGACGGAGATTCTGCGCCAGTACTCGTCCTCCTCGATCTCTCCGGCCGCGAAGCGGCGGCCGAGCAGGGTGATCGGGGACGGTTCGGCGGGGCCTTCCTGGGCGGCACGGGCCTGCCAGGGGCCTCCGCGGCCGTGCCGGACCGTGCGGCGCAGAAATGTGACACCGCCGATGACGACGGCCGCCCACAAGAGCGGGAAGAGCAGGATCCAGGGCCCGGGTCCACCGCTGTACGCCAGGGTGTTCATCTCGGTCGTCTCCCTCGGTTCGGTAGTCGTGTTCAGGTTTTCCTGACGCTGAAGAGCCTGGCCCCGAGAGGGGGTCCGGGTCGTCGTACGGCCAGCGGCCGTACGCGTACCACCTCGGGAGTACGTGGCGGATCCGCGGCTGCTCCCCCCGGCCGACCGAGATCGCTGGATTCTGTACCTACCAGTATGTACAGTCGCTTCATGAGCACTCCGGAACGCCTGATCGAGGCCACCCAGGAGCTCCTGTGGGAGCGCGGCTATGTGGGCACCAGCCCCAAGGCCATCCAGCAGCAGGCGGGCGCGGGCCAGGGCAGCATGTACCACCACTTCGCGGGCAAACCCGATCTGGCGCTGGCGGCCATCCGCCGCACGGCCTCACAGATGCGCGAGACGGCCGGGCGACTGCTCGACGGGCCGGGAACGGCGTACGAGCGGATCTCGGCGTACCTCGTGCGCGAGCGCGACGTGCTGCGCGGCTGCCCGGTCGGCCGGCTGACGATGGATCCGGATGTGGTGGCCAGTGACGAGCTGCGCGCACCGGTCGACGAGACGATCCGCTGGCTGCGCGGCCGGCTCACCGAGATCGTTCGGGAGGGCCTGGACCAGGGCGAGTTCTCCCGTTCCCTGGTCGCCGAGGAGGTGGCGGCGACGATCGTCGCGACCGTGCAGGGCGGTTACGTGCTGGCCCGCGCCGCCGGTTCGACGGAAGCCTTCGACGCGGGCGCTCGCGGCCTGCTCTCGCTGCTCGCCCCACGCGACACCGCCGACCGGCACCCGCGGGCCGGTGCCGACGAGCACCAGGTCTGACGAGGACCCGGCCCGAGGAGCGCACAATGCATGCCATGCAGTACGAGATCACCCTCCCCGCCGACTACGACATGGGGATCATCCGCGACCGCGTCGCGACGAAGGGCCACCTGCTGGACAGCTTTCCGGGCCTCGGCGTCAAGGCGTACCTGATCCGCGAACAGGGCGAGTACTCGCCGGTGAACCAGTACGCGCCCTGCTATCTGTGGACGACTCCGGAGGGCATGAACTCTTTCCTGTGGGGTCCCGGATTCCAGGGCATCGTCCAGGACTTCGGGCGTCCCCAGGTGCAGCACTGGACCGGGCTGGCGTACGAGGAAGGGCCGGCGTCGGCCGCACTCCCCCGCACGGCCACCCGCCACCGGGCGGCCGTCACGGCCTCTGTCGCACCCGCGGACGCGGTCGAGGCGGGCCTCGCGGAGAGCCGCAGGCTGGCGAGGGCGCCCGGCGCGGTGGCCACGGCGCTGGCGATCGACCCCCGCCGCTGGGAACTTCTCCACTTCACCCTCTGGGAGCACGACACCCCCGAGGCTCCCGGCGAACGGTACGAGGTCCTTCATCTGAGCGCGCCGGAGCGGGACCGACTCGGAGCGGGACGGCAGTGGTAGCGAACGTCCGCACCGTACTCTGCGATGTTCCCGTCGCCGAGTTGGGCGTCTGCGACTCTCATGACCACCTCTTCACCGGTGCGCCGATCCGCCGTCCACCCGGAGCCGGGAACGACCGCACTCGACGTACTGGACCTGCTCCGCGAGGAGTTGGCCGTCGCGCCGCAGCGGGTGGTCCTGGGCCATGCGGGCCGGCCACCGGACGGGGCCGTACCGCGTGACGCGGCGCGGACGGGAGCGTTTGTGGCGTTCGACGGCCCGTCACGGGCCCATCACCCGAGGGACCGGCGGCTGCCCGAGCAGCTGACCGCCCTCGCCGACGCAGGCCTCGGCGGGCAGTTGCTCCTGGGCGGAGACACGACGGTGCCCGGGACCCCGGGCCTGCCGTATCTGCTGTGCCCTCGCCTCGAACAGGCCCTGGAGAAACAGACGTTGGACGCAATCCTGGTAGGTCCTGTCCTGTCGATCTTCGTGGATCGGCCCGGGGCGTCTGGTGCGGTGCATCGCAAGGCGGAGGTTCGTCCTCGTACTGAACGTGCTTGGGCGACACCGACAACGCGGCGAGGTGCCGCACCAGACGCCCCGGGCCACCGAAGTTCGGCACGACAGGGCCTAGGCGACGCGGCACGGGCCTTCGCGTGGAGGACGCCTTCGGGTCGATCCGACGGCTGAGGACGGCGCGGCCGTCCCCCACGTCGTCACACGGGCCCGGCCGCCCCCGTCACGCGAGCGCGGCCAGCGGATCGTCCAGGACCGGCTGCCAGGCCAGTTCCGCCGCGCCCACCAGGCTGTTGTGGTCGAGCGTGCACGGCAGGATCGGCACGCTGCCGCTGCGCCCCCACAGGCTGCGGTCGGCCACCACCGCGCGCAGCCGTTCCGGATCCGCGTCGAGCAGGGCTCGGTGCAGTCCGCCGAGGATGATGCGATCGGGGTTGAGGATGTTGACCAGACCGGCGAGCCCGAGGCCGAGCCGGTCGATCAGTTCCTCGGCCGCGCCCCGCACCGCAGCGTCCGCGTACTCCGTGCGCAGCAGATCGCCGGCCTGCTTGAGCAGCGACTCCTCCGGACCGGGTTCCCGGCGGGCGGCGACGAGGAAGGCCAACGGGTCGGTCTCTACGTCCAGGCAGCCCCGGCCGCCGCAGTGGCACGGGCGGCCCTCCGGATTCACGGTGAGATGCCCGACCTCCAGCGCGAGTCCCGAACTCCCGGTGTGCAGACGGCCGTCGAGGACCAGAGCACCGCCCACGCCCCGGTGCCCGGTGGCCACACAGAGCAGATGCTGGGCGCCTCGCCCAGCACCGTGCCGGTGTTCGGCGAGCGCGGCGAGATTGACGTCGTTCCCGGTGAACGCGGGTCCGGGGATGCCCGCCTCCCGTACGCAGGCGGCGAAGATCTCACGCACCGGCGCCCCCGCCGGCCAGGCGATGTGCAGCGGGTTGAGCGCGGTGCCCTCCGGCTCGGCGACCGCGGACGGCACCGCGAGGCCCGCCCCGACGCAGCGCAGCCCGCTGTCCCGGAGCAGCCGGGCGCAGTCGTCGACCACTTCGCCGATGACCTGCGCCGGGTCGGCCGTGACGGCGACACAGCCGGGGGCGGTGGCGACGAGCCGTCCGCCGAGCCCGACGAGCGCGGCCCGGTACCCGTCGGCGTGCACCTGCGCGGCGATCGCGACGGGCCCGGACTCACGGATGGCCAGCCGGTGCGAGGGGCGACCCTGCGATCCGGCGGCGGAGCCGGGCCGGGAGTCGACCCGGATCAGGCCGAGCGCCTCCAGTTCCGCGGCGACCGCGCCGGCCGTCGCCCGGGTGACGCCGAGTTCGGAGGTGAGGACGGCGCGGGTGGGCGCGCGTCCGGTGTGGACCAGTTCCAGCGCGGGTCCGAGCGCGCTGCGGCCCCTCTCCAATTTTGTCCGGGTGGTGGTCACCTTGCCGTTCATGGGGGCGAGTCTCCCATGATCCGGAGGTGCCGCCGACGCCCCGGTGGCTCAGTTGTGCCCCTTGTGGCCGCCATGGGCGGCCGTCTTGCGCCCGTCGTCCGGACGCCCCTATGCTGAGTTTGTGCCGCAACTAAACAAACTGCGGACGGCCCTGCCGGGGGGACCGGGCGGAGACACCGCCCGACCTTCGACGACCCGCCTCCGTACCGCGCTGACCGTGTTCTTCGCCCTCGACGGCTTCCTCTTCGCCGGCTGGGTGGTCCGCATCCCGGCGATCAAGCACCAGACCGGTGCTTCGGCCTCCACCCTGGGGCTCGCTCTGCTCGGCGTATCCGCCGGGGCCGTGGTGACGATGATGCTCACCGGCCGGCTGTGCCGTCGCTTCGGCAGCCACCCGGTCACCGTGGTCTGCGGCGTCCTTCTCTCCCTGAGCATCGCCCTGCCCGCACAGACGCATTCGGCCCTCGCGCTCGGCTCGGTGCTGCTGGTCTTCGGGGCCGCGTACGGGGGGATGAACGTCGCGATGAACAGCGCGGCGGTCGATCTGGTGGCCGCGCTGCGACGCCCGGTGATGCCGAGCTTCCACGCCGCGTTCAGTCTCGGCGGAATGGTCGGTGCCGGGCTCGGCGCGCTGGTCGCGGGCGGCCTCTCCCCCGCCACGCACCTCTTCGCCCTCACCGGGGTCGGACTCCTCGTCACCGCGGCGGTCGGACCGGTGCTGCTGCGCGACCCGGCACCGAAATCCGCACCCGCCACCGACGGGGCGCGAAAGCCGCGACGGCTGGACGGGCGGGCCCGCCGCCTGGTGCTCCTCTTCGGTGTGATCGCGCTCTGCACCGCCTACGGCGAGGGCGCGCTGGCCGACTGGGGCGCCCTCCATCTGGAACAGGACCTGCACGCCCACCCGGGCACCGCCGCCGCCGGGTACTCCCTGTTCGCACTGGCCATGACGGCCGGCCGGCTCAGCGGCACAGCGCTGCTCGAACGCCTCGGCCAGACCCGGACCCTGGTCGTGGGCGGCGCCACGGCCGCCGCCGGAATGCTGCTCGGCTCGCTGGCCCCGAGCGTCTGGCCGGCGCTCCTCGGTTTCGCCGTCACCGGTCTCGGTCTGGCCAATATCTTTCCCGTCGCGGTCGGTCGGGCCGGCGAGCTGGCCGGGCCGGGGGGTGTGGCCGCCGCGTCGACGCTCGGCTACGGAGGGATGCTGCTCGGACCGCCCGCGATCGGCTTCCTGGCGGACTGGGCCTCCCTCCCGGCGGCCCTCACCACGGTGGCGCTGCTGGCCACCGCGGCTGCTGTACTGGGGTACGGAGCGCGCAACGCCGCACACGCCTGAGAGACCGGCCGCACCGCATGGGATGGCCGGAACCACCCCGCCGAGGAGGCCGAACCGCTGGCACAATCGAAGACATGGAGATCACGGACCACATCAAGTCCCTGGCCGACGAGGGACGGATGCTGGCAACCGCCGCGCAGGAGGCGGGCACGGCGGCTCCCGTGCCCACCTGTCCGGGCTGGCAGGTACGTGATCTGCTCCGGCACACGGGGATGGTGCATCGCTGGGCTACCGCACTCGTCGTCGAGGGACACACCTCGTACCACCCGGACGGCGGGGAACCCGGGCTGGACGGGCCCGAGTTGCTCGGCTGGTTCCGCGAGGGCCACCGCCTCCTTGTCGACGCACTGGAGGCCGCGCCCGCCGGACTGGAGTGCTGGTCCTTCATGCCCGCGCCGTCGCCACTGGCCTTCTGGGCACGACGGCAGGCGCACGAGACCACGATTCACCGGGTGGACGCGGAATCGGCGCGCGGCGGGCGGCTGTCGCCGGTGACGGCCGATCACGCGGTGGACGGCATCGACGAGTTGCTGTGTGGATTCCACGCGCGCCCGAAGAGCAGAGTGCGTACCCGCACACCGCGTTCCCTGCGGGTGCGGGCCACCGACGCGGGCACCACGTGGACCGTACGGCTGTCACCGGAACCGCCGCAGACCGTACGGCATGAAGCGGCTCCCGAGGAGGGCTCGGCGGACTGCGAATTGAGCGCGACGGCCGGTGAGCTCTATCTGATGCTCTGGAACCGGCTGCCGCTCACCGCGATCCCCGTGACGGGCGACCCCGAACCGGCCCGGATCTGGTGCGAGAACTCCGGGGTCACCTGGTCCTGAGAGCAGGCCCGGACGAGGTGGTGTCCGGCAGCCCCCAGGGCCTTTCGTTTGGATCAGGCCGGATCAGTGAGCGGGGTCCGGTGCCGTGGATCGCGAGGCGGAGGAGGGAGGCAGATGGGGTCTCCCCTGCTCGAACGGAGCCGAGAGCTCGGGGAAAGAGCCATGGCGACCGACGACAACGCGGCGAGGCGCGGTGCCGGGGCACGCGAGCCCCGGCGTGATCCAAACGAAAGCCCCTGCCCCCGGGAGGCACGCGGCAAGGCGGTCGGCCCCCGCGCCGTCCAGCATCCGGGCGAGCACCGACCTCTGCAGCGGCTCGACCTCCGCGTGCCGTGCCCGGCCCTTCGCCGTCGGCTCGACCCTGACGTGGTGACCGCGGTCGCGCCGGCCGGGCTGCTGGTCACTCTGACCGGGCTGCGGCGTGGCCGGCCCGTGCGGCGCACCGTGCTGATCGCCTCGTCCGAAATGGACCGGGCCGCCGCGGCCGAGGCGGCCGCCGCCCGGAAGGTGTCCGTGCGGGACCGACCGTCCGGCGAGGGGGAACGTGCGGTGGCCGACGGGAAGTCACCCTGTCGGCCACCGCGCGTCCGACGCTTCGCAGCGGGCAGGGTCAGCCGAGCCAGCCGGGGCGCACGAGACCCGACTCATAGGCGAGCACGACGAGTTGGGCCCGGTCGCGGGCGCCGAGCTTCACCATCGTCCGGCTGACGTGGGTCTTGGCGGTGAGCGGACTGACCACCAGCCGTCTGGCGATCTCCTCGTTGGAGAGCCCGATACCGACGAGCGCCATCACCTCCCTTTCCCGTTCGGTGAGTTCACTCAGGCCGGTCGCCGCGGCGGGCTCCTTGGAGCGGGCCGCGAACTCGGCGATCAGACGGCGGGTGACCCCCGGTGAGAGCAGGGCGTCGCCCCCGACCACGGCGCGTACCGCCCGCAGCAGCTCATCCGGTTCGGTGTCCTTGACGAGAAAGCCGGAGGCGCCGGAGCGGATCGCCTCGAAGACGTACTCGTCGAGCTCGAAGGTGGTGAGCATGACCACCTTGACGTCGCTCAGTTCGGGATCCCCGGTGATGGCGCGGGTTGCGGCGAGGCCGTCGAGACGTGGCATCCGGATGTCCATCAGCACGGTGTCCGGACGCAGTTCGCGTACCAGGCGCACCGCTTCCTCGCCGTCGGCGGCCTCCCCCGCCACCTCGATGTCCGGCTGGGCGTCCAGCAGGGCCCGGAAGCCGGCCCGGACCAGCAGCTGGTCGTCGGCGAGCAGTACGCGGATCACGTCGTCTCCTCCTTGCGCGCCGATGCGCCAGGTGTGTCGGAAGGCAGCGGAAGCTCGGCCCGCACCCGGAAGCCGCCGTCGGTCCGGGGCCCCGCCTCGATCGTGCCACCGAGTGCGGCGGCGCGCTCACGCATGCCCGCCAGCCCGTTGCCGCTGCCTCCGGCGTCGTTGCCGGTGGCGGGCCCCTCGTCGTCGATCCGGAGCCGGATCCGGCCGGGCTCGTAGCCGATCCGCACCTGCGCGGTGCGCGATCCGGAGTGCCGGACCACATTCGTCAGCGCCTCCTGCACGATCCGGAAGGCGGCGAGATCCGCCCCGGGCGGGACGGCGCCGCGTACCCCTTCGGCCTCGACGGTGACGGTCAGTCCGGTGCTCGCCGCCTGTTCGACGAGCTCGGGAAGCCGGTCCAGTCCGGGGGCCGGGGTCCGAGGGGCGTCTCCCGGGGTGCGCAGGGTGTCCAGGACCTGACGGACCTCGCCCAGCGCCTCCTTGCTGGCGGCCTTGATGGTGGTGAGGGCGGTGCGGGCCTGCTCGGGGTCGGAGTCCAGCAGCGCGAGTCCGACACTCGACTGGACGTTGATCACGGAAATGCTGTGGGCCAGGACGTCATGGAGCTCACGGGCCATCCGCAGCCGCTCCTCGTCGGCCCGGCGCTGTTCCGCGGCCTCCCGCTCCGCGCGCTGGTCCGCCCACTGCTCACGGCGTACGCGGACGAACTCGGCGGCGGCGATGATGGCCACCACCCAGGCGGCGACGCCCAGTTCCTGCCCCCAGGGAGGGACGTGGTCCTCGGCGGGCGGCAGCCACCGGTAGAGCCAGTGCGCCACCAAAACATGCCCCAGCCACACCATGGTTACGGCCGACCAGGCGGCCCGCCGGTGCCCGGCGACAACCGCGCTGAAGCAGCCCACGGCGACGGCCAGGAAGACCGGTCCGTACGGATAGCCGGCCGCCAGGTAGACCATCGCGGCGGCCGAACTTCCGAAGACGGCCACCACGGGGTGGCGGTGGCGCAGCAGGAGCACGGCGACGGCGAGGAAGAGCAGCAGCCGCGCGAAGACGTCCAGCGGTGCCCGCTCGTCCATCTGCCCCCGGGCCGCGACGGTCGAACCGATCATGACGACGGC
Source organism: Streptomyces sp. NPDC104309 (assembly GCF_055584025.1). Taxonomy (NCBI): domain Bacteria; kingdom Bacillati; phylum Actinomycetota; class Actinomycetes; order Kitasatosporales; family Streptomycetaceae; genus Streptomyces; species Streptomyces sp. NPDC104309. Next base: position 79,192 of record NZ_JBVJMV010000033.1, read on the forward strand.
CCCGAGCACGATCGTCGACGGCCAGGGCAGCCGGGAGGCGTACTGCCCCGGTGTCTCCGTCAGCCACCGCGGAGGCTCGCCGTGCAGCCGGTGTGGGCGTTGCTCTTCCATGTCCGCCACGCTAGACCGCGGGCCGTGGCGGGGTCGTCAGCCGGGCGCGGTGGTCACCCGTACTCCCTGTGGAGTACGTCGAACGGGGCGGGCGGCGGGCGAAGTACGCCGCGTCCCGGGAAGGCCCGGACCGGGCGAGCGGCGTCTGCCCGGCGGAGCATGGCCCCGGCCTCCTCGTGCACGGCTCACGGCCGGGCCCGCCGGTTGTGAGCCGTGCACGAGGCCGTCAGGCGCTGCGGTGGCCGAGCAGACCGACTGTGCGGGCCAGTTCGGTGACGGCTTCACGGAAGAAGATCTCCCTGGCCTCCACCACCCGGTGGAACTGGCCGAAGATCTCGAAGGAGATCAGCCCGAACAACTGCGACCACGCGGCGACCAGTGGAGCGACCACCCCGGGAGGCAGGTCGGGGGCGAACTCGGCGACCATCCGCTCGGCCTCGGTGCGCAGTTCGTCGGCGAGCGGCGGCACGGCCAGACCGTCGGTGCGGAAGGCCTCGCCGACGATGGCGATCAGGACGAGGCCGACACGGGAGGCGGGGCCGGTCGTCGCCTGCGGCGCGGTGTAGCCGGGCACCGGCGAACCGTAGATCAGGGCGTACTCATGGGGGCGGGAGAGGGCCCAGTCGCGTACGGCGCGGGCGACCGCCGTCCAGCGTGCGAGGTGGGGGGCGGCGTCGGCACGGGCGGCCCGGTGGGCGGCGTCGGCACGGGCGGCCCGGTGGGCGGCCTCGGCGCTCTCGCCGACGGAGTCGTAGGCGTCGATGATCAGGGCCGTGAGCAGTTCGTCCCGGCTGGGGAAGTAGCGGTAGAGCGCGGAGGACGCCATCCCGAGTTCCCGTGCGACCGCCCGCAGCGACAGCTTCGCGGCACCCTCGGCCGCGAGCTGCTTCCTCGCCTCCTCCTTGATGGCGGCGGTGATCTCGATACGGGCCCGTTCCCTGGCTCCTCGGACAGCACTCATGGCTCTCAGTCTGCCATGGATGAAGAGCACCGACCAACAACGAGAGCACCGCTCTTGCTTTGGAGTGCCACTTCTGTGCACACTGCTCTCAAGCGAGAGCAGTGCTCTCAATATGTGAGGGAGTCACCATGTCTCAGCCGTACTACCTTCAGGGCAACGCCTTCAACGTCCGGATGAACAGCGTCATCGGCTGGCTCGCCCGGCACGGCGTCAGCCTGCTCGGCTCGGCCGAGTTGTCGGTGCGCGGCCGCAGGAGCGGACAGCTGCAGCGCATCCCGGTGAACACCCACACCTACGACGGCGCGCAGTATCTGGTCTCCGCACGGGGCCACTCCCAGTGGGTACGCAACATGCGGGCCGCCGGTGGCGGCGAGCTGAGGGTGGGCCGGAGGGTCCGCACCTTCACGGCCGTGGAGATCGCGGACGACGAGCAGAAGGTGCGGGTCGTCCGCGCCTATCTGGAGCGGTGGGGCTGGGAGGTCAACCAGTACTTCCAGGGCATCACCGCGAAGTCCACGGACACCGAACTGCTGGCCGCCTGCCCCGACCACCCCGTCTTCCGGATCACCGTCAAGGGCTGACCGTGCGGCTCGGCCCGCTCTCGGCCTCACGGCCCGGCGCCGTGACCGGAGGGTTCAACCGCCCGCGGCGTCCGGCACGGCAGCCCGCCGCGCCGTCGCATCACCCGAGCGCGTCCGGCAAAGCGGGCGACCGCCGCCTCGCGACACACCGCGCCGGACGCCGGCGAACCTCTCCGGCCTAGCGGTCCATCGCGGACAGGGCCCGCTGCGCCAGCGGGTGCGTACGGACCAGCTCGGCCAGGGAGGTCGTGCCGCGCGTGATCCCGGCGAACGCGTTCCAGGCCGGACGGAACCCCGTCAGCACCGCGTGCAGCACCCCCGGACGGCGCTCGAACAGCTTGAGCATGCGCCGCCCGACACCCATCTCGACACCCAGGCCCGCCTTGATGGCGAAGGCATAGTTCAGCGCCTGCCGCCGGGCGTCCACCGCGTCGTGCGACTCCGCGATCCGGACCGCCCACTCACCGGCGAGCCGCCCCGACCGCAACGCGAAGGAGATACCTTCGCGGGTCCACGGCTCCAGCAGCCCCGCCGCGTCGCCGCACACCAGCACCCGCCCGCGCGACAGCGGCGAGTCGTCACTGCGACAGCGCGTCAGATGCCCGGAGGAGATCTTCGGCTCGAAGCCGGCCAGACCGAGCCGGGCGATGAAGTCCTCCAAGTACCGCTTGGTCCCCGCCCCATCACCCCGCGCCGAGATCACACCGACGGTGAGGGTGTCCCCCTTGGGGAACACCCAGCCGTAACTGCCGGGCAGGGGGCCCCAGTCGATCAGCACCCGGCCGGCCCAGTCCTCCGCCACAGTCTGCGGAACCGGGATCTCCGCCTCCAGGCCGAGGTCCACCTGGTCGAGTTTCACCCCGACATGGGCTCCTATCCGCCCCGCACTGCCGTCCGCACCGACGACCGCGCGGGCCAGGACCGTCTCGCCTCCGGAGAGCACCACGGCGACCGTGCGCCGGTCCGGCACCGCGGCACCGTGCTGCTCGACCCTTGTCACCGTCGCTCCGGTACGGAGTTCGGCGCCCGCCTTCTGGGCCTCCTCGACCAGCCCCGCGTCGAACTCCGGGCGGTTGATGAGCCCGAAGAGCATCCGCTTGGAGCGACGGGTCCGCGCCAGCCTGCCGTTGAGCGAGAACGTGACCGCGTGGATCCGGTCCCGCAGCGGCAGTTCGAATCCGGGCGGCAACGAATCACGCGAAAAACCGATGATGCCGCCGCCGCACGTCTTGTAGCGGGGCAGCTCCGCCTTTTCCAGGAGCAGTACCCGTCGGCCGGCCACCGCCGCCGCGTATGCCGCGGAGGCTCCGGCCGGTCCGCCGCCCACTACGACGACGTCCCACACGGACGACTCTTCGTGCTCATGCCCGGCGTCTGCGTTCTCGCTGCTCACGATGTGCTTCTGCTCCCGATCCCACCAGTGGCCCATGCTGCTCACGGCATCCTACGGCGCGCCCGGCCCGGCCCCCTCTGTGGGAGGATCGACCGTACGTTCATCCTCCATGCAACGCCGCTCACTCGGTACGCATGTGGCCGGATTCGTACCCATAACGTCGCACCCACGAGGAGCGTGCCCATGACCGCCCGTCCGATCTCCGAGACCATTGCCTCGCTCATGCCCCGTGCCAGGGCGGAGCTGACCGAGCTGGTGGCCTTCCAGTCGGTGGCGGATCCCGCGCAGTTCCCGAGGAGCGAGTGCGAGGCGGCCGCCGACTGGGTCGCCGACGCGCTGCGTGCCGAGGACTTCCAGGATGTCGCCCTGCTCGACACCCCCGACGGGACCCGGTCGGTGTACGGCTTCCTGCCCGGCCCGGCAGGCGCCCCGACCGTGCTGCTCTACGCGCACTACGACGTGCAGCCGCCGCTCGACGAGTCCGCCTGGCTCTCCCCGCCGTTCGAGCTGACGGAGCGTGACGGCCGCTGGTTCGGCCGCGGCGCGGCCGACTGCAAGGGCGGCTTCATCATGCACCTCCTCGCCCTGCGCGCACTCAAGGCGCACGGCGGCGTCCCGGTCTCCGTCAAGGTGATCGCCGAGGGTTCCGAGGAGCAGGGCACCGGAGGTCTGGAGCGGTACGCCGAGGCGCACCCCGAGCTGCTGACCGCCGACACGATCGTCATCGGCGACACCGGCAACTTCCGGGTCGGACTGCCGACGGTCACCGCGACGCTGCGCGGTATGACGATGCTGCGGGTCACGCTCGACACCCTCGAAGGGAACCTGCACTCCGGCCAGTTCGGCGGCGCCGCCCCGGACGCGCTGGCCGCGATGATCCAGCTGCTGGCCTCGCTGCGCGCCGAGGACGGCACCACGACCGTCGACGGACTCGCCACGGACGCCGAGTGGGACGGACTGCAGTACCCGGAGGCCGATTTCCGCAAGGACGCGAAGGTTCTCGACGGTGTCGGACTGATCGGAACGGGTACGGTCGCCGACCGGATCTGGGCCCGGCCCGCCGTCACCGTCATCGGCATCGACTGCCCGCCCGTGGTCGGCGCGACTCCCTCGCTCCAGGCGAGCGCGCGGGCTCAGATCAGCCTGCGGGTGCCGCCGGGCCAGGACGCCGCCGCGGCGACGGAGCTGCTGACCTCCCACCTGAAGGCGCACGCCCCCTGGGGGGCCAGGGTGTCGGTGGAACAGGTGGGCCAGGGCCAGCCGTTCCGCGCGGACACCTCCAGCCCCGCGTACACGTCGATGGCGCAGGCGATGGAGGCCGCGTACCCCGGCGAGAAGATGCAGACGTCCGGGATGGGCGGCTCGATCCCCCTCTGCAACACGCTCGCCGCCCTCTACCCGGAGGCCGAGATCCTGCTGATCGGCCTGAGCGAGCCGGAGGCGCAGATCCACGCGGTGAACGAGAGCGTGTCGCCCGAGGAGCTGGAGCGGCTGTCGCTCGCCGAGGCCCTGTTCTTGCGGAACTACGCCGATTCCAAGCAGGGCTGATCGCACGTCATCCATGTCCGGTCCCGCGGGCTGCCGGCACCCGGCCGGCCCGCGGGGTGCCGGGCCGGTCGCGTGGCCGGTCTACGCGCTGAGCGAAGCTCGCCCAGAGCGTAGATCCGGTCGCCGGGCGGGCGGGGCCACGTACGTTCGATGTATGGATCTCGTCGAGGTGCTTCCCCAACTGCACATGTTCCGCTTCCCCATCGGCCAGGCGTACCTGTGGCGCGACGGCGCGGACCTGACTCTGATCGACGCGGGCGACATCGATGCCGCGCCCGCGATCGAGGGCGCGGTGCGCGGCCTCGGCCTGGACCCGGGCCGCATCGGCCGGATCGTCGTCACCCACGGGCATCGCGACCACTACGGCGCGGCCCAGGAGCTCGCCGACCGGTACGGCGCCGAGATCCTGGCCCATCGGCTGGACGCGCCGGTGATCCGCGGCGAGGAGGAGATCGCCGACCCCGTCCTGCTGGACTGGGAGCGCCCGTTGTACGAGCGCGCGCTGACCGTTCCTCCGGCGCCGCCGACCCGCGTGGACCGCGAGCTGGCCGACGGCGACGAGATCGCGTTCGGTTCGGGAGCCCGGGTGGTCCACTCCCCCGGTCACACCCCCGGCTCCATCGGGATCCATCTGTCGCACCACGGGGTGCTGTTCACCGGCGACTGCGTGGCCGGGGTCGGCCGGGTGATGCTGGGCGTCTTCAACATCGACCGGGCGCGGGCCATGGCCTCGTTCCGGCGGCTGGCCGCGCTGGAGCCGGCCACGGCCTGCTTCGGGCACGGCGATCCGCTCACCGCCGACGCCGCCGCGGTGCTGCGTGCGTCAGCCGACCGGGACTCCGGCCTCCAGGTTGAGCACGGTTGACCGCTCCCGGGCGCGCAGCGCCCAGCGCAGCCGTTCGTACCGGGTGGGGGGCAGCATGGTGGCTGCCTCCACCTCGGTGACGAACCGCCAGTCGCGCAGTTCGGAACCGGGCAGCAGCAGCCGTTCGGCGTCGGCACGGGGCAGCAGGCCGCCGTCGAAGAGCATCCGCAGCCCTCCGTAGCCGGGGGGTTCGGGTGCCTCCCAGTCGACGACGAGGAGTTTCGGCACCCGATCGAGATGGATGCCTATCTCCTCGGCCACTTCACGGATCCCGGCCTGTGCCGGTGCCTCTCCGGCCTCGACCACTCCGCCGGGGAACTCCCAGCCGGGCTTGTACGTCGGGTCGACGAGCAGCACCCGGTCGCGTTCGTCGAAGAGCAGCACACCGGCCGCGACGGTCTCCGCGGTCGGCTCGGGGGTCTGCACGATCTCGCATGCGGCGGCCGTTCCGGTGCGGACCGCCTCGGCTATGTGCTCGGCCGTCTCGTGCGGGGAGAGCGCGCTGGTGTCGATGGTGTGGGCGTCCCGGGTGAGCCAGCCGAGCGCCGCCCGATAGGGCTCGATGTGTTCGTAGACCCACTGCCGGATCCGTTCGCTGTGCTCCGGGTCGTCGGCGAACTCCACCCCGTCGGCGATCCGTTTGCGCAGGATCGTTTCCTCAGGTGAGAGCAGGACATGGCGCACCGGAATGCGCCGGGAGGCGAGCCCTCCGAAGATCTCATCGCGATACTCCTGTCGCAGCAGCGTCATCGGCACCACCAGCACCCCGGGCATCTCGGCGAGCAGGGCCGCCGCGGTGTCCACCACCAGTCGCCGCCAGATCGGCAGGTCCTGGAAGTCCGTCACCTCGGCAAGCCGCTTCTGGGGCAGCAGACACCGCAGCCCCGCGCCGATCAATTCGGGGTCGTAGAAGGTGCTGTTCGGGATCAGATCGACAAGCTCGCGCGCGGCGCTCGTCTTGCCCGCGCTGAACGCACCGTTGATCCAGACGATCACGGTTCCCCCTCTTCCGTAGCCCCCTGTGGCTTGCCCGCAACACCCTGCCGCGAAAACCCGGCTGTCGCGATGCTGTTGCCCGAAAGGAACCATCGGATGCCCCTGGACGGCGTCCCACTGCACGAGTCCGGCCGTCCGCACAGCCGTAACGGGGGCGGCGGCAGGTCGTTGGAGGGCGTTGTCACGTTGGTGGGGTGTTGATCGATTGAGGGCGCGTCAGGGCGTGGAGGGGTCGGGCGGGGGCCTGGGTCACGCTGCGGCAGGCAGGC
>NZ_JBVJMV010000034.1:0-83900 GCF_055584025.1 Streptomyces sp. NPDC104309
ACGCCACATCGGGTTGAAGCTGTCGACGGCCGGTACGCGCAGCGCGGTCAGCGGGTCGTTGCGGTCTGCGTCGGTGCCGAACGGCCAGTTGTCAGGCATGCGGCGGCTCCTCGGGAAGGGGTTCTTCCAGCCTGGCGCCGAACCGGCGAGGTGTTGCCCCTGGTCGGGTTGGCGGTGCTGGGGAGAGGGCTCACATTACCTCATATTCCATGGCGTTCGCAATGGAATATGAGGATTGAGGGTGTCCCTTGGCCTACACCGTCGTTGATCCCCGTGCCTGCCCCTGCGGGCCCGGAGCTTCGACACCGGGCCCGCACCCGGACCTCACGGATTCGCTCGGCCCGCGGGGCGCTCTCGCCGCTGGCGTGTTCCTACCGGCCCAGCGGCCAGACACCCGTACAGGGCCGCCGCTCCGCTCCGGGATCAGGCTCATCACGTGGTGGCTGGACGAGCAGGACAGCCGGAAGGGCCCGGCATCGACGGGGGTGCGATACCGGGCCCTTCTGTAACCGTAGCGGCAAGACGAGTCGCCGCGGAGGAACTACTCCGTACCTGCTTCGTCCCTCTCGCGCAGCGCTTCGGCGACCGCCGCACGCGTCCGCTCATCGGCCGCACGCAGCTTTTCCTTCGCGTCGTCGAGCGGGTCGCGCAACGCGTCGACCCGCTTCTCCTGGTCATCCAAGCGCTTTGTCGTGCGGAGGAGCTCGTTCTCCAGGCCAGCCTGGACGGTGCCGGCTGCTTCCTTCGCTGCCTTCACCTGGGCCTCAGCGTCCCGCCGGGCCTGCCGCGCGGTCTCCTGCGCCTCGTCGGCACGCTTCACCGCGGCTGCGGTCTTCTCGTCGGCCTCCTCGACCCGCTTCGCCGCGGCAGCCCGCTCTTCCTCGAGCGTCCGGGTCATCCCCTCGACCTTCTCCTCGGCGGCGACCTCCTTCTTCCCGGCCTTGTCGCCCGCCGCCTTGACCTCTTCGGCGGTACGCCGCTTGATCTCGGCAATTTCGTTGGCCGCGCCTTGGCGAGCGGCGTTGGCGTGCTCCTCGCCCTTCCGGCGGGCCTCCGCGATCGAGGCCTCGGCTTCCTGTCGCTTCTCCTCCTGGAGGTCGTGGGCCTCCTGGACGTCGCGCGCCGATTCGGCCTTGATGCGCTCGATCTCGGCGTTGAACTCGGCGCGGGCGGCCTTGAGCTCCCGCTCCATCGCCTCGGCCGCTGCGTTGGCCTCCTCCGTCTCCTCCTCCGCCGCCTTCTTCGCCGCCTGGGCGGCGATCCGCTGGGTCCGTTCCGAGTCCGCACGCCCCTCTGCGGTAGCGACCCGGGCGTTCGCTGCGCTCTCCACGGCCAGCACCTGAGCTTCGGCCGCTTCGGGGTCGGTGACGGTCTGCAGGAGCGTGACGTAGTTCTCGAGGTCGGCTCGCAGGCCGTCGACCTTGAGAATCACCTCTTCCCGGACGTTGACAGCGTCGGCCGCAGAGTCGGTGACCGGCTTGTCGGTCTCGGGCTGCTCTGCCGCGCGGCCGGCCTCACCCCCTCCGGACGCCGCTCGCCGCTTGGCCCGCCAGGCCGTGGACGCGTTGTGGTCCTCGCGCTCGCAGTACTTCGGTGCCGGGCCCGGTGACGACGGGTCTTTCTTGGGCTCCCGGGGACTCCCACACCCGGAGTACAGGCACGTCAGCACCGCGTTGTCTTCCTCAACCGCAACGTCTGGGGTGGCATCGCTCATGAGCTTCGTTCTCCTGGTCGCCGTTGGAGTCCCGGCGCCCGTTTTACCACGGCTTCTACCCGCAACCCTGTTTCATCTCATCTCAACCCATGCCAACTCATGACTGAGATGAGTTGGGATGGGTTGAGATGAGATCGACGACTGGTCGACGACTCGCGCATGGAATGTGGCGGCTGAGGATGGCACGGTCCTGGTCGTCGTGACGCCGTCGTACGGGGGTGCGTCGCGTAGCGGCCGGGACGGATGGAAGTACCATCTTGCGGCGCTGGGACCGATCGGATCGCGGGAGAAGTGGGCAACCCGGGAACAGGCCGCGGCTCATGGCTTGATGGAGTGGATGCGGTGGGCGACAACCCCCAAGTAGTGCTCGTCAGCCGTCCGAACTCTGGATGTTCACGGAAAATGACGGCGTGTCGGTGACAGGTGTCTCGGTACCGTGGAGCCCGGCCGCCGCACGCGGCCCGACTCCGAGCCTTCCCCGCCCACGCCGGGGCTGGCGACTGAGGACAAGGGGCCCCGCCTCCGTGTGGATGTGCTTCCTGCCATGCCGAGCTCGCCGGTGGCGGGAGCGTGGGACCTGCTGCCGAGAGAGCGACAACCGCCATGACCAGCGACAAGCACGCCAAGCGCGCCACCCGGAACCTTGCCGCGCGCGAGGGCATCTCCTACACCGCTGCCCACCGGCGCCTGGACGAACAGCAGCCGGACCACGAGTGGCGCGTGCTCCCTGCGGTTGCCTGTGCCACCGGGTGCGACAGCTCCCCGCACCCGGGGTACGTGTGCCGGGCCTGGCGCCCGCAGGATGCCAAGCACGCGAACTTCTACCTCCGCCGTGCCGCTGAACTCCCGTCGGGCCGCGCCCGCCACATCGCCGAGACAACCGGGTGCGCCACCGGCCACCGCTCCGAGGACAACGTGCTACTGCTGGCACTCGTCTACGCGTGGCTCGCCGACTCCAAGCCCCAGTTGCTGCGCCCGGCCGAGCTGCGTGCCGCCGTCGAGGCTGGCGACCAGGCCGCAGTCGATGCGGCACTGGAACCGCTGGACCGTGCCGCCGCCCGATGGCTGTCCAAGCATCCCGAGCACTGGTGGAAGCACCTCAAGCCCAGGATCAGCGCCTACCTCGCTTCCCTGGACGACCGGGGATCCCCCCGCGACATGATCGAGGCCGACTGGCTGGGCAAGGTCGAGCAACTGGCCCGCCAATGGGACCGGGCCTGGGTGGAGTACACCAACTACAACGGCTACCCAGACCGGGACGGCGTCTTCTGGATGGGCACCAAGGAGGCCATCGACCTCCACCTGACCGCCCGCCATGGCGGCCACAGTTCAGGCACCGACGTACGCCTGCACGACGGCCGCCCCGTCCGCGTGGTCGAGGCCGAGTGGGACCTGTCCGGCCCGCCTGTCGCCTACTGGGCCGTGGCCCTGGTGCCCCGGGCACTGGACGGTCGACTCATCGCGTCCCTCAGCACCGACATTCAGGTACGCCCCGGCGACATCGACGGCGAACTGTCGGCCCCGCGGTGAACATCCGGTCTGGGCCAGACGACAGACACGGACGGTTCAGTCGAGATGGTGGTAGCGGTCGGGCTTCCAGTCGGCGAACAAGGTGATCGCCTTCTCCGTCTCGGTGCGCTCCGGTTGGGTGGAGGTGGCCGGCCACCAGTTCTCGACCTGATGGGCGTCGACGAGGACGCCGTCGCGGTATCCGTCGAAGTCGCCGGGGTCTTCTGCTACGCCGATGTGGATGGGTGCGTCGTCGGGGAGGTCCTTGAGCGCTTCGCGCAGTTGAGCCGCGTTCCAGACCTGCGGGGCGTGCTCAAAGATGTCGGTCATGGGCACAGGGTGCCGGACCGGGCCGTGTGGTGGGTGGAGGCACGGCTGTACCCCGGGCCAGAGCGCTGATCCGGGGTACAGGGGGCCGGGGTGAAGAACTGATCACCGGGTGGTGAACCGAACCCGGCCGGTGGACACGGTACCGGGGTCAGGCAGTGTCGTCCTAGGCAGGGCGGGCCTCAAGCAGTTCAACCCGTAGTCGGTTCGCTTCGGTTCGGGCGGTCAGCCATGGGGTGAGATCGGGGCGTTCGGTTCGTGGGCAGACGATGTGGTGACTGATCCGGCAGTCCCCTCCGGCCGGCGGTTCGTCGTCCTGGGCGTTCCACGCGGTTCCGCTGGTGTCGATGTGCCAGCGTTGCCGGGGTGGGACGGTGTGGGCGAGGAGCGGTTCGGGGTCTTCGGGCTCGAGCCGGATCCACTACCCGTAGTAGGTGGGGTGGATGTCTCCGGTAAGTCCACAGTCGGGGCATGCGGGTGCCGGCCGGGGGCCGGGGATGGCGCCGTCGCGTATGCCTTGCGCGTGGTCTTCGGTTTGTTGGAGTGCGGCCCATTCCGTGGCGGTGAGTGGCGCTTTGGTGTCCCCCATACGGTTCAGGGTCCGGACGGGCTGTCAAGTGCGGTAGGGCGCGATCCGGCCGGTACGGGAGTTTCCTGGGGTGCTGAGGTGGTTGTACGGCGCCACACGGGGCGTACAGCGACGACGGCCACCACACGGGGTGGTGGCCGGTTCGAGTGCGGGGGCGTGCGGTTCAGGCCGCTGCCAGGAGTTCGGCAAGCGGTTCGTCGCCGTGGAAGACCCGGTTGCGGTCGACCCGGGCACGAGTACGGGCGATGCGCTCGGCCAGCTCAGTCTCGGGCAGGTTCGCCCACTCAAGGAGTACGTCGGCGTGGCACTGCACATCGGGCGGGCAGGTGCAGGCGAGATCCTTACCGCGGAGCAGGTGCAGGTCGGCGAGGACCCGTTCGCGCTTGCGGTCGGCTTCGTCGGACAGCCATGTGTCCCGGTTGCCGCGCAGCCACTCGGTGAAGAACTCAACTGCCGCAGCCCGAGGGGCCTCGTAGCCCAACTCCTCGGCAATGCTGAGCGTGAACGGGTTCCCGAATCTGGACGGCCGGCGCACGACGACCATGTTCTCCGGGGTACGCCAGCCCTTCGTGCGGTGGCACTGGATTCGTGACGGCATTCGTCCTCCGGTGTGCGATGTGTGGGACAGATTGGTGATCGGGGAGGCGCTCATCGTGCGTCATCCTTCCAGCCGTAGGCCTCGGCCATGTTCCGAATGACGGGGCACGTCTCGTGGTCGGAGAACCGGGCGTGCTCGTCCAGGTCACCGTCGTAGTCGAAGGCGGGGCATGAGTGCCCGCGGCCGCCGTGGAGCTCGAAGGTCCTCCGCTCCGCGGCGCAGTGGCGCAGTATCATCTCCGGGTTATGAGCCAGGGCCCACAGCCACTTGGAGGGATTCTGTCCTCGCAAGGCTGCATCCTCGCGCTGGCTGATAGCGCGCTCTAGCCAGGCGAGAAGATCCTTGCCGGCGCTCATGATGCCTTCACCCATCCGTCGCCCTCGGCGTCACGGAAGAAGACGGTCCCCCCGTACTTCGCCATGAACTGGCGGGCGTCGTCCTCGGTCCGCTGCTGTTCCATCCGGGCGTTCGGGTAGTCGGCCCGGACGGCCCACTGGCGTTCGCCGCGCCACAGGTACCAGCGGAGGTCCGCAGGCAGGTGGTTGAACCAGGCGTGCTCGGGTGCGCTCGACGGGTAGCGGCCGACCATCGTGGCTGGCGGTGTCATCCCGAGGGTCGCCCCACAGGAGCAGGACACCGACACGTTCGCGTTGTAACCGTACCCGTTTGTGATCGGCTGGTGGGCGTTGAACGCGTCCGGGTGCTCGGGGCACAGGTGGAGGGAGAACCCGCCGTAGCAGCGCTCGCTGTACGACAGGACGCTGGACCGGCGCCGGCGCCCCACTGGCGGTCTGGTTTTGACGACGGGGATGTGCGCGATGGACTTGAGGATGGTCCATCCGTCGGGCGGGGTGATGTTGTTGTGCCCGATGCCGTTGGTCTGGCAGCCGGGGGCATCGCAGCGGAACCGGGTGAGAGTCTCGGTACTCACGGAGTCTCCTCGGTGGCGGTAAGACGGCGAGCGTGCATACGGGACTTGATCTGATCCTGCGTGGGCCGGGTCCAGGCGTGCCAGCCGGCCTCGGCGGTCCACTGGCGGGCGTGGGTGCGCTGCTCGATGCCGCAGTGCTGGCAGCCGTTCGGGGCCTTCACCGGCGCCCCGTCGTGGTGTTGGTTCCGGCCGGCCACCAGTGCGGGGCCTCTTCGCCGGCCCACCGGGGCCCGTTTTCGTCGAGCTGGTCGATGATGAGCTTCAGGTTGTCGAGGGCGTCCTGCTCGGTGCCCTCCCACCGGTCGTTCTTCACGCGGCCGCCGACGACTTGCTTGACGCAGCCGGGCGCCCGGGACTTGAGGACCTTCAGTTCGCGGCCCTTGTACGTGGTCCGAATCATGTGGGTCCGTTCTTGGGGCGGGTGTTCTCAGGATCGTTTGGCTGGCCCGGACTGTTGCCCCTGCCTGCTGGTCTGCCTGGCGAGGCTGGTGGGCTCGGGCGGGTTGGGCGATCCCACACTAGCTCATAACCTATGGCGCGAGCAATGGTTTACAGGGTTCGGTCCACACGCCTGCGCCCCAGACCAGTACGTCGGTCCGGGGCGCAGGGGGGACAGTGCGCTCGTGGTGGGGCCCCATGCCGGGCTGTCACCTGAAGAGTCGGACGACAACGCCCCCAACCCGGTGCGGGCTGGGGGCGGCGTGTCGCTGCGCTCAGTCGTCGGGGTCTTCCCGGAAGTAGTCGGGGGCGAGCTGCCGAAGGCGGTCGTCTCCCCCAGTGGCCGGTACGAGGAAGACGTGCTGGCCGTCAGCGAAGACCCCGTGGTGGTCGTAGCTGAACCAGGAGTCCACCACCCGGAAGCGATCACCGCTGCCAAGCAAGACCCCTGTCCCGACAGGCAGAGTCAGCACGCCTTCCTCCTGCATGTACAGGACGTCTGACGAGTTCGCTTCGTGAAAGTACGTCGGCCACCGGTAGACGCCGGGACTCTCCTCCATATGAAACCCTCCCCATGATCGCGAGACGCTTGGTCGCGCATCCGCACAACAAATCATGCCCGGTAGACCCGGTCCTCGGAGCGCGGGTAGTAAGTGGTCGTGTCCATCTGACGGGGATGCTCGCGGAAGTAGGCGTGGTCGAGTTCGCAGCGCGCCTCGCCAACGGCCTGGCGCGCCTTGTCCAGGCGGCGTGCGGGCTCGGATTCAGGCCCGGACCGAGGGTAGGCGTGCTGAAGTTGGATGTTCAGGTGCAGGAGCTCGTCGCGGATTGCGGCCAGGCGCATTCCAAGCTCGCGGTGTTCCTCGATGGAGAGGCGGGGCTTCGTCATGAGGTAATCGTCCATTTCGGGTTTTCGAATGTCACGGTGTCAGGCGCTGTCCGGGCCGACACCGAAAGCCGGCCCGGACAGGGCGTCAGAACGGGGCGGGTGCGCCGCGGTCTCGAGGTGGCACTGCTCCACAGGGACAGCAGCTACGGCATCGCGCCCGTGCCGAGGCCATCACCGCGCTGGACAAGCATCGGATCCACCACGGGCCTCCCGTCGAGATACGTGGCCTCACCGCCGTCGTACATACCGCCGTGAAGCTCAACGATCGCCGCGACCTCCTCGTGCCGCTCCACCAGGTCGTCGATCGACACATCACGGCCGGCCAGCAGCAGCCACTCCGGGACCTCCTGCCGTGGCGCCTTGATCCGGGTCACGTAGTTGCCCAGCTCCTGACGGCAGCGTTCCGCGCTGGTCTTGTCCGGAAAGTACGCCCAGTGCGTGTAGGGGATCTTGTCGGTCATCGCCTTGCCGCTCCTCTTTGGTGCTTCAGCGTTGGTCATCGAGTCTGAGCCATATCGACGAACCGTCCGTAGTGCCCCTGGAACGCAACCGTCAGTGTTGCCGTGGGCCCCTGCCGGTGTTTGGCCAGGAGTAGATCTGCCTCGCCCTGGCGCGGCGAGTGCCGGTCGTAAGCGTCGTCGCGATGCAGGAGGATCACCATGTCCGCCGTGAACGCGATTGCTTCCGACTCGTTCAGGTCGTCGAGGTGCGGGATTTGCCCCAGAGGGGCGTTCGGTCGGCGGTAGATCTCCGAGGTGACCACCACCGGAACGTTCAGATCCATGGCCAGTTCCTTCAGGCTGTTAACCACGTCGCTGATTTCCCGGGCGCGCGACTTGTGATGCACGGCGGGAATGATGCTCTGCAGGCCGTCGATCGCGATCAACTGCACATCGTCGGAAGCGACGTGTTCGGCCGCGTCCAGAGCGAGAGTCGCAATGCTCGTCTTTGCTGAGCTTCGGATGTACATGGGCGCCTTGGCAATGTCAGGCATCCGGCGGGCCATCCTGATCCAGTCTTCCTCGGTCATCGTCCCGGAGTGAATGTGGTGCCGCGCGATTCGGCACTCTGCAGCCTGGATACGCGTGATGAACCGCTTCTGGTCTTCCTGAAGGGAGAAGACGATGGTGGGCACGTCGTTCTTGATGGCGGTGTTGCGGCAGATGTCGCTCAGCAGCGTGGTGCGCCCCATTGAGGGACGGGACGTGATCACGGTGAGGCTCCCGCCCGTCAGCCCACCTGTCAGGGCGTCGAAGTCAGTGAACCCTGTCTGCAGGCCGCGGAGGCTGTTGACCGTCTCGGTGCGCTTGAGTGTTCCGAGCGCTTCAACGTCATCCAGAACGCCCTCCATGAGGGCACCGAGAAGGTAGGGCGACTCCTCCACGGCGGGTGCGTCGCCGTCGTCCTGGGCCGACTTCTCCAGCTTGGTCTGCGTCTGCTCCGTGTTGCTCATTGAGCTCCTTGTCGGATTCGAGGTGTGGTGCGCTGACCAGCGGTCAGGGCGCGCATCTGCTTGTAGGTCTCGTTCGGTCTGTCCCCGCTACCCAGCGGTGGCAGGGAGGGGAGGGGTTCGGGTGTAGGCGTCGCCGGCGGGTTGGAAGGAGCCGCGGTTGGGGCCGGGGCCGCCGGATACTCGCGCGCGGCTTCCCGGTCGGCCCGCTTGTCCGCGACCCGCATCTCGCAGGCCTGGCACCCGCCCCCGGTGTAAATGTCCGCCCGGTCCTCGCAGGATCCGCTGCCGCACTCCTGCTTGTCCTCAACCATGGCAAGCAGCGGACCGAACGGCTCCTTGCCGAGCTCGCCGGCGTAGAACTTCGTCGCCCAGTACCCGTTCCAGCGGACCGCCACCCGGTGCTCCACCAGCTGCTGCGGTGTCCTTTCTCGCGGCGTCCCAGCAGCCAGGGCGGCCAGGATGCCGTCGGCGACGTTCGGGGGCGTCCGTGGCGGCAATACGGCCCTCAGATCGGCTGGCAGCAGATCCCGCACCGCCTGGACCGTTCGCCGCTGTGTCGGGGTGAGTCGAAAGGGCTGCTTCTTGCCGGACGCGGCGGAGCCGCTCGAGCTCAAGCCCTTACCTCCTGCAGTAGCCCTCCGGGCATCAGCGGGGCTACGCCCCGAAGGGGCATCACCGTCTAGTTCAAGTGGGTCTGGTTGCTCTGGGTCTGGTTGTTGGGCAGTGGGCGATTCCCCACCCTGCGACGTGGGAAATCGCCCACCTTCGGACGTGGGTTTTTCCCCACCTCCGGCCTGACCTGCGGAATCATTCTCAGCAGTAGCCTTCAGTGACTGGGAACGCTTGGCCTTGACGTCAGGGTTCGCGTCATAGAACTGCGCCAGCGACAGCACACCCTGATAGCCCTCCGGAGGGTTGAATCGAACCCAGTACCGGTACCGGCGCCGCATCCCGCCGGCGTACCGGAACTCTTCGAACCGGATCGCCCCGAGCTCGGCGAGCTCATCTCGGTACTTTGCAACGTCTCGGTAGTCCTTCAGGACCATCGCTCTCGCGATGGCCTTCTGGGACGGGAACGCGATGCGCTTGCCAGGGGTCCGGTTGTTGATGTGCTCGGCCAGGAACGCGTACATCCGGTAGGCCTGCGCACTGCACCCGCACAAGAGCACCCACACAGGTACGGGCGTGTAGAAGGTGGGCCACTCCTCGGGGATGCCCTCGTCGGAGTTTTCGTCGAAGTCGGACGCCTCGTCGCTCATGCGGTCACCCCCGTCGTACGGACGATCACGCTGTGTGGCCTTGCGGTGACGTGGACTGCTACAGGTACCCTCACGGGGACACCTCTTTCAAGGGTGAGTGTCTGTTGCAGCGGGCTGCGATCCGCTGTTGCGCTTTGAAGGCCGGGTGGAGCTGCGAACTCCCCGGCCTTCTTGCGTGCCCAGGACTACCGCGAGCCGCGGCTATGCCGGGACGTAACCGGCTCATGATCGGCGCGGACGCCGAGCCCGCGGCTTCTTGTCCGGTCCTCTGACATCCGGCTGCGCCGGACGCTTCCGGAAGTACTCCAGGAATATCCCGGTCTCCATCGTCCTGGCGTTGCCGATACGGATGTACGGAAGTCGCTGCCCCTCACCGAATGGCCAGTCGTCCCGCGTGCGGGCGAGGTAGCGGATGGTGTCGCCGGTGGCGTGCGGGAGGAGCCCGAGCTCGACGAGGAGCTTGGCGGCTACCTCGAAGGTCACGTACGGCGGGAGGTTGTCAGGGGTGGGAGTGGTGACCATGAGGTGCACACCCCCCGTGACCTTTTCGGAGTCTCGCAAAAGCCCATAGACTCATGACGAACCCTTCTTCGCGGATCGGTTCACGTAGCCGCTTGTCTTCGCAGGTCGGCGGCTATGGGGCGGTCGGCCGGGTGATGACCGGTCGGCCGCTCGTGCGTCCAGGCTGGCAGCTGGGACGCGTCAGAGGTCAGGCGTCACCGTTCCCTTCTTGCGGTCGGAGTGACGTGGTCCAGCGGAGGATGGTCGAGCCCTCAGCGACCTTGACGGCCACCTCGACGACACGGCCGTCCTCCAGCGTGACGGTACGGACGATCTGAGTGACCACCACCTCAGTGGCAGTCAGCCCCAGCATTTCCTTCTCACCTGTCGTGGCAAGCCGGCTGGTTACCTCCTCAAGGACTTGATCCTGAGCAACGCCCAGCCGTGACGCAGCCAGCTCCCGCGAAGCCCCGGTTGAGACCGGTTCCTGAAGCTCGGGCGTCACCGCTATTACGTAGGCGGGGTAGTAGCTGCTGCTCAGGTGTACGGGCATGCCACCCCTGCTCACGACCCGGCGCCGCACCTGCACAGGCGTACCCGGGGGGACTTCCAGTCGGGGTGCGACCAGTGCGTCAGCACCAACGGTGCCCACTTCGAGGATCCGCGACGACTCACCGCCATCCAGGGCGCTACCTGTAGCAGCATGCAGGGCAACCCGAGTGCCGATGCCAGTGCTAGCCGGCGCCGCCACGATCGTCCCGACGCCCGGCTTGGTGAGGGTTAGCCCCTCCATCTTGAGGACCCGGTATGCGCGGTTCACGGTCGTATGAGCCACCCCGAACCGGGCGCCGGACTCCTTGAAACTCGGCATCGTGTCGCCGGGCCGAAGCGTTCCGTCCTGGATCTGCTGACGAAAGTGCGCAGCGATCTCCGCATACCCGGGGGTCTCGGACATGTTCTGCCTCCTTTCTCTGTCGTGGACTGCTCACTTCTTTGTGTGCAGCGGTGTCCCCCTGAGGGTAGTCCAAGAAAACAACTAGCGCTACTAGTAGCGCTGAGGGTCGCGATGGGTCTACATTGAGG
Organism: Streptomyces sp. NPDC104309; assembly: GCF_055584025.1. NCBI lineage: Bacteria > Bacillati > Actinomycetota > Actinomycetes > Kitasatosporales > Streptomycetaceae > Streptomyces > Streptomyces sp. NPDC104309. The sequence goes on from NZ_JBVJMV010000034.1 coordinate 11,292, forward strand.
TTGTCGGAAACGGCGGCGGTCCAGAAACGCCAAGAGGCCCAGGTGCGCATACACCCAGGCCTCTCGGGGACCCCAAAGGATCCGACGAACCGTGTCCCACCTGCCGTAACAGGAGGTTGATCCGCGTGAATCAGCGTAACCGCATCACCGGACACACCGCACCCACCACCGACTCCACCACCGCCGCAGCCCCCAAATGCGGTCCCCAGGCAAGGTCGCACTCGGCTGGCGCCGGGCTCACCTACCTCTACTGCGCCCTCAGTAAGGGCCACAACGGGCCGCACAGCGCCACCACCCCGACCGTCGCCCCCCGCCGCCTGATCGCGGCCGGTGTGAAGCGCGGCGCCGGCCGGCTCGTCATCCAGCAGGTGGCGTGATGGACGACAACACGAAAGCCGTCCTCCGCCTCCTCGCCGAGCTGCAGCACCTCAACGGTGCCGACACCCTCAACAACCCCGACCAGGCCCCCACCGTGAGGGTCACCCTCCGCACCATCACCGGCGAGTACATCGGCGAAGCGATCCTCGGAGCCCGTGCCGTCCAGGAGACGGCGAACGCGGTCAGTGCGGTCACCGAGTACGCGCTGGCCGTGCCCGCCGACTACCAGGCCGGCCGCACCCCCGAAACGGCCCCCGACCTCGACCCGCTCCTCATCGCCCAGATTGAGGACCACTTCGCGGACATCGACCCCGACTCCTACCTCGCAGACGTTTTCGACTCGCAGGACGCCGAAGCCTCCCTCGCCGCGTACGAGCAGCTCGTCACTGGCGAGTGGGACGGGGACCTGTGATGACCGCTGAAGAGCAGCAGGCGCACGCCGCAGCCACCGCAGCCATGGAAGCCGCCCGTGCCCAGGCCGCCGCCGACCTCGCGGCCGCGCAGGAAGCCGCCGCCCGTCTTGCCGAACTCACCAAGGGCCAGCAGTGACGACCAAGACGAACCCTGACAGCGAGCTCGCCGAGACCCTCGACGACCTCGCCGGATTCTCCTGGATCCCCGGCATCGGCAACATCCTTGCCGGGATTCGGGAAACCGCCGCGGCCGCCGAGGCGGGCCAACTGTCCACCGACACCACCCAGACTCTCCTCGCCACGCTCGCCGGTTCCGACGGTGCTGACGTTCTCACCGCCCTCGCCTACCTGGTTGGCCGGCTGTCCGACGCCGACACCAACCCCGCCCTCCGCACCCTGCCGATCGACCAGCAGGAACAGGCCCGCAAGCACGGCCAGAAGGCCGTGTTCAACCTCACCGACCCCGACCTGCACCAGCCCGCATCCGAAGCCTCCGCCGCCATCGACGGCAACTGACCAGGAAAGGACCCGCCATGACCACGCAGATTCAGACCACGACGATGACCGGCCCCGAGGCCTACGCCCAAGCCATTGCCTACGCCCAGGAAGCCGACCGAATCATCATCAGCGACATCTACCAAGAACGGCACGGTCGCGCCGCCGCTTTCGCCACGGTCTCCCAGGCGTTCGCCGCGATCGCTATGGCGGCCAACGTGCAGCCTGCCCCGAAGCGCCGCTTCTGGCTCTCCCTCCGCCGCACCAAGACCGCCTGACCCGGCCCGCCCTGTCGTCCCCAGCCCCGCGGCTGGTGGCGGCAGAGAGGCCGGACCAGCTGGACCCCGACTCGAAGGAGCACCACATGCTCGGCAAGAAGACCAGTACCGGCTCGTCCGCCCCCGGAACGCGGGTGGAAGCAGACACGGGAGGCTTCGGCCACACGGGCCGCTGCGACTGCGGAAAGTCCAGCCCCTGGATGGTCAACCCCGACAACGCCCGGATCTGGATCAACAACCACGCGTCGAGCCGACACCCGCAGCGCTGACCCCACCGCCCTGGAACACGGCGCGAGGCTGCCGGATCGACTCCGGCCCAGGGCACTCCCCGCACCACCCCAACCATCCGCCAGGAAGGACCAGCCATGACCCCCGCCCAGTTCCGCAACCAGCACGGCAACCCCGCCACCTGGACCGACAGCGACATCGACAGCTACCAAGTCATCGCCGAGACCAGCCACGAATCCCGCCTCGCCTTCCGGATGCGCCGCCTCACCTACCCCGCCTACCAGGCACTCCAGGCCATCCACCACATCAGCACCAACATCGTGGCGACCATCCTCGGCGTCGCCCTCGTGGCGGTGGGCTCGCTCACCGGCCCGTCCGTGGCTACCGCCGCCCTCGTAGGAGTCGGCCTCTACCTGTCCCTCGCCTGGGGTGTCGACGGCAACGAGAAGGCCTGCCCGATCTGCCGCCACAACCACCGCACCCAGACCGCCGCCTGACCACCCGCCCCGCACCACGACCAGGAAGGACACCGACCGCCATGAACACCACCGACATGATCCGCAGGGCCAAGCAGGCACTCGACGGGCGTCACCCGACAGGCGACTTCCCGATCAAGGACGGCTCGCAGGCAGCCACCGCACACGCCCTCGTCGCCCTCGCCGTCCAGCAGAAGGAAACGAACCAGTACCTCGCCAGCATCGCCGAGAGCCTCGCTGTGCTGGCCGCCGCAGCCACGCAGCTTGCGCCCGCCCCCCAGGTTGTCGAGCCCGAGCCGAAGCGCCGCCTCTGGCTCCCCACCCGACGCACACCGAAGACCACCGCCTGATGCGCAGCCACTTCGCCACCTACGCGTTCCTCACCCTGACCCTCCTCGCCGCCTACACCAACCAGCCCGTCCCCGCTCTCGTCTGCGCAGCACTCACCGCACTCACCTGGAAAGGAAACCGAAGCCGATGACCGCCCTAGCCGCCGTGCTGACACGACACCACGAGATCGCAGCCCACGCCCTCACCCACGCCATCACCACCACCCCGGAAACCCACCCCGAACTCCTTCAGCAGCTCAACCAGATCTGGCAGAAGGAACGCGCCGACCACACGAGCGACGACCGCCTGTGGCTCCAGGCAGTCAGCAACCTCAATCCCGAACTCCGGGCGTCCCTCCGGGACCACGCCCGCAGTACCGGCCAGCATGCCGCCGCTCGCTGCCTCGCCCATATCGCCGCCTGCCCCCCGAACCACGCCCAGGAAGGACACCGATCCCCGTGACCACCACCCCGGCTACGCAGCCGACCACCAACAAGCGGAAGTCATCGTCGCTCACCTACCTGGCGTCGATCCTGTCCCTGGCCTCCCTGGTCTGGACGACATGGAGCCTCGTCGACCTCCTCGGCGCCGGACCGGCCGGCTTCACCGTCGCGGCCGGAGCTGACGTCGTCTGGGGCGCGGTCATCTACGCCGAGTACCGCGGCATCCGGATCGGCGGTACTCGGTGGCCCGTCGCCGCCTTCGGCTGGGCCGCTCTCCTCGCCGTCGCCGCGTTCCTCGTCTGGCACGGCATTGACAGCAACAACACGGCCATGGCCGCCGTCGGCCCGTTCCTGCCCCTCGGCGCGAAGGTCGTCTGGGTTCTCGCCCTGGCCGACATGCGCGACCCCGCCGCCCTCACCGACGACGAACTCCACACCCTCGCCGCCATGGAGCGCGGCATGGCGTTCGAAGAGGCGCAGCACCGCATCGAGATGCGGCGCCGCGAGATGGACGCCGAGCGGCAGATCGCCGAAGTGTCCGTCGACTTCGACATCGAACTGATGCGGCAGGACAAGACCCGTGAACTGACGCGCCGCCGCCCCCTCGAACTGACCGCCGGTGATGCGCCCAGTGATACGGCCGATGACGCGCACCGCATCAGTGAGGCGCAGCAGATCCACCGCATCACTGACGCACCCGCCGCATTCACCGCATCGTCGGCGCAGCGCGCCATGCTCTCTGCGGCCGCGAACCGTACTGCTGCGGTTGGTGAAGCCGCTGATGAGACCAGTGATGCGCCCCTGACGCGGACCGCACAGGCGCGTGCTGCGGCGCCCCACACCGACGATGCAGCGCCGCGCCTTGACGGCATGAGCAAGGCCGCCGCAGTCCGGGTGATGCGTGATGCGGACCCCGCCGCATCAGCGCCGCAGATCGTGCAGCGCCTCGCGCATCACGGCATTGATGCGGACGCCGCATACGTGCGCACCGTCCTGTCCCGCATCAACAAGCAGCGTGCCACCACCGACGGCGGCTACCTCTAACCGCATCACCCCTGCCCGACCCGACCCTTAGGGAGCTCCGATGCCCACCACCCTGGCCCCGTCTTCGTCCTCGTTCACGAGCCCCGACATTTGCCCCACCGGAACCGACGCCATCGAGACGACCGGGCCCCGCACCCCGGACCTGGACATGGACGAGATCCGCGACGAGCTGTTCGTGGCCCTGCAGCACATCGAGAACCTGCGCCACCAGTACCCGTACGAGGCCTCTGGGGGCGTCAGTAACTCCCTTCAGGACGTCAATCCGGGACTCGACGAGAGGAAGTGCAGGAGGTGAGCGCGGAGACGATTGCCCCGATCGAGCCCAGTTCGGCGACATTCTCGATCAGTACGCAGAGTGACCATATCGGCGGCGGGGCGGGGCGGGGCGGAAGCGACAACGGGTCACAGGGCCCCCTCGTGGTTGTTCAGCAGCCCCGCAACGCCGCCCCGCCCCGCCCCGCCCCGCGTCAATCCCAGGGCAATAGGGATAACTCGCTGCGAAACGGATACGCCGCGATCTCACACAGCGTGAGCGGCGAGACGGCAGCAATCGGGGTCGGCTTCCTCGTCGGCGGCCCGGTCGGCGCCATCGTCGGCGGCGTCGCCGGCCCGGCCCTCGCCGCCGCCGCGATGTGGCGCAGCAGGCGCCGCGAGCACAACGAGAACGCCAACCGCAACGCCGCTGGCGCCACGAACTCGGGACGCGCCCCATTTGGGAGCGGGCGCAGAAGTGGCGGCCGGAACGGCGGCGGCACAGGCAGGAACAACCACTCGGGCGACGGCCGTCACCGCTCGCCAAACGGCCGCGGGATCGCGACCGGGACCGGAACGGGGGCCGGGGCAGGCGGGGCAGGGAATCGCCGGAAGCCCAAGGTGAAGGACCCGGTCGCAGACAAGCTCAGCAAACTCGGGAAGGGCCTCGGCGACAAACTCAAGAACCGGGTCAAAACCGACAAGGCGCCCAAGAACGGCAAGCACAACGGCTCTGACAGCTGCTCAAGGAAGAGCGCCGGCACCGATCCAAAGACCAGCAGCCGGAAAGACCCGAAGACCCCGAAGGACAGCAAGGGGCGCAAGTGGCTGAAGAACCGGGGCCCGCAACCCGACAGCCCGAAGCCGTGGGACGGCCGCGGCGACAAGCCGAAGAAGGACCGGAAAAAGGGCAGCGACGGCGACGTCTCGTCGTCGACCGCTCGCGACGGCCTCGACCCGAAGGGCCCGAAGGGCGGCGGCGGTGCCGACAACGACGAGTTCATCGACGCCGAGATTGTCGATGACGGTCTGCCGCCGAAGCCCGCCGGACCGCCCAGCGAGGTCATCGACGCCGAGGTGATCGACGAGGACCGCATCGCCCTCGTCCGTACGAAGCGCGAGAAGAAGCGGCGCCGCAAGGCAATCGCCACCGGGAAGAAAGCGGCCGAGAAGGCCGCACGAGACGGCGACATGGGCGACCCGAGCAAGGTGAAGGTCGAAGTGATCCGGGAGGAGAACCGCCGGATCGACCTCGAACTGCACAACGAAGAGCAGCTGCTCGCCCTGACCGAGGCAGCAGAGAAACCGAGGAGCACCCCCGTGAACTACCCCGCGATCCAGGTCGCACCGACCGGCACCCGAACGGGCGGCGTCGCCATCGCGCGACAGATCGACTTCCGAGGCACCACGGCCTACGCGATCCTGCGCGCCATGGCGGAACAGCTCGCCCACGGCCTGCACAGCGACGATGACGCCGACATGGCCGACCACATCGTCGAACTGACCGGCATTCCGAACATGTGCAAGAACCTGTCGACCGCCGTGCAGGAAGCCGGACGCGCCCTCACACGTACGGCACCCCTCCACCCGTCCGTGATCAAGCACCTGAACAACGCCGCCGTTGCCGCACGCACCGCCGGCGTGATGGCGGAAAACATCATGGTCGTCTTTGTGCAGGCGCACCGAGAGGACATCATCCGCGTCCTCGACCCGCGCGTCGGCGAGGAACGGTGGAACATCCGCAACGCGTCCGGGACGCTCGACGCCGCGAAGCTGCGCGCCGCGATCGCCTCGGCGCACTCCGCACGCCTCGCCCTGCCCGCTGGCAGTTTGTCGGGCAGCGGGCAGGGCGGCAGCAAGCTCGTACCCGCCTCGGACGGCAGCACGAAAAAGCTCATCGACCTCATGAAGGGCTTCACCCGCGGTCACATGGTCGTTGTCCTGTCCGAGGTCGCAGGCTCGGCCGCCGGTGTCGATGCCGTTGCCGACTCGATCAACAAGCTCTACCGGCGCATGCAGAAGACGTGGCCGACCGAGGGCGTCGTCGACGAGACCGTTGCCCGGACCGCCGGGCAGGTACGCCGCGTCTCGGACGAGCTGAAGAAGGCGATCAAGGCGGCACAGAAGGTGCATCAGCGCGAGCTCCGCCTGAACGCGAAGGGCCGCGCCGGCAAGGGAGCGCGAGCCGAACGTAAGTGGGACGTCGTCGGCCGACGCGGGTCGTCCGAGTAACCAGGAAGGGAGACAAGTCGTGTCCAGTGCAGAACTGCCGGTGACGTTCACCGACAAACCGAAGCGATGGGACTTCTCAACGGACGCCGTCACCCCCGGGCGGCTCGTCGCATGGGGCAGCGAACTTGCTGTCGCGTCCGCACTCGTCGCCCCGCTCGCCGACATCCCGTGGGAAGCCGGCGCCGGTGCCGGGGTCATCTGCACAGGCGCAGCGGTCATGTACGAGAAGGCCCGCGGATCGTGGCGGCGCGTCACGGTCGCCCGAGCCGCCACGTGGCTGTCCATGACCGGATGGCTGTCGTACACGCTCGCCGAGGGCCCGACCCTGCTGAAGATGGCGTTCGGCGGCGCTATCTGGGCGACCGGCGCGGCCGTCAACATCGGCATGGACCGGTGGGGCGAAGGAACCCGTGAAGCCGAGAAGGAGCTCGACCGCCGCCTCGAGCACGGCGAGAAGATCAAGGGCGCGCAGGACTCGTGGGCCCGCCTCCTCGAAGACGTGTGCGGCATCGAAGGCGCCGTCGCCGATCCGATCGTCGACAAGTGGCCCAGCGGCGCAGGCGAGACTGTGAAGATCACGCTGCCTGCGCACATGAACATCGACGCCCTCCGCGGGTACGAAGCCGCCCTCGCCGGCGCCCTCCACCTCCCCAAGGGCGGCGGAGTGTCCTTCAACACCGGTGGCCCGGACGTCCCCCGGCACGTCGTCTTCATCGCGCTCACCCGGAAGAACATGATGTCCGGGGCGATCCCGTACCCGCGCCTGACCCCGACCACGATCAACAAGCCGGTCGGGTTCGGCGTCGTCGGCAACGGGGCCGAAGCAGGCCTGAACCTCAAGGACGAAGGGTTCATCGCGATCGGTGCCCAGGGCTCGGGCAAGACTGCCCTGATGAAAACGCTCGGCCTCGGACTCGTTCGCTGCGTCGACGCGATCGTCATCGACCTCGACACCTCGGCGAAGATGTCCGCGGTCTTCGTGAACCCGTACCTGCGGCACGGTATCGGCCGCCCCCTGATCGACTGGCCGGCCACCACCGAGGACGAGTGCCGCCTCGTCATCCAGGCAGCCAAGGATGCAATCGCAGCCCGCAAGACCGAGTACGCCGACCTCCTCGAGGACGAAGATGTCGACAACCTGCCCGCCCGCCCGGACATCCCCGTGATTCACATCCGGGTCGACGAGACGAAGTCCATGCCGGACGACGTCCTCGGGGGCATCGACTTCATCATCGAAGAGGGGCGCAGCGTCAACGTCCGCGTCAGTAACACCGGACTGCGCGCCACCCGCGACTACATCACCGGCACCATGGACGAGCTCACCCCGGGCCGTATCGGGCTCCGCACGAACAACGCCAGCGAGCTCCAGATGCTGTTCCCGGACACCGGCGCCCCCGACATGGCCATCTTCACCGACCCGGGCACCGTGGCGTACATGTCGACGACGAAGGGCCCCTTCCAGCCGACACCGGCGAAGGCCTACGCCACTATGGCCGAAGCGTTCGACGAGGGCAGCGATGACTATGCCCGGATGCAGTCCCTGTTCATGGACGCGGCGCGGCAGCTCTCCGACATCAGGCCGGACATGGACCCGATCACGGCGAAGGCGATGGGTCTCGCCTGGTCGCAGCGCTGGGCCCGGATCATCCCGAACCTGCGCGGCGACGCATACGGCAACGTCACCCCCGACCGGATGCACGAGTCGGTGTGGGAGCTGTACAGCTCCTGGGAGACACCGGCGTCGTACGACCTTCTGCTTGGCCGTGCCACCGATGACGAGGGCTACACGCTTGCCCCGCCCTCCTCCGGGAAGAGCGCCGACATTCCGCGCCTGACCGCGGCCCTCATCGACGAAGACGAGCTCGAGCGGGCCGCACAGCAAGAGGCCGCGATCGAACTCGCGAAGTCGTCACCGCGCCCGAAGTCGAACGACGACCTCGCCGTCGAGCTGTTCTCGGCCCAGGGCCGACCGGCCAAACCGTCCGAGGTGTACCCGCTCATGGTCAGGGCCGGCTACGACAAGTCCGACCGAACCTTCCGTGACCTGTGCGCCAAACTTGGCCTGCAGAACAAGCTCGTCAAGGGCGATGATGGAACCTACGCGGCCCCTGAGAGCGGTGAGGTTCCCCATGCAGTCGGAAGAGTTCCCGGATCTGAAGATGACACCGATGGACGAAGCGATGCTCCACATGGCTGAGCTGATCAGCGGCCTGAAGAAGGCCGGACTCAGCGAACCAGCAGCCGTCCGTTTCGCTGCCATCTACTTCAACGAGATGTCACAGAACACCCAGGACGACGACTGACCCAGCACGCGACCAGGAAAGCCCCCGGGTCGAACCCGGGGGCTTTCTGTATCTGCCCTCACCACCCGCCGCCCCGTAAGGAACCCCATGAACGCCTACCTGCCCGCCCCGAAGCAGACCAACGACCAGGCCCAGCAACTCATCAACGCCGTTGAGGAAGCTCTCGCCGACCAGCAGCCCACCGCCTTCCGCGACCGCACCACACTCCCCACAGTCGGCACAGCCCCGCCCGTTCCCCAGCCCGGACGGCCGCCCATGAGCCAGCGCGCAACCGACGCCAGCACCCTCATGCTCACAGGGGGAGCCGCCAGCCTCATGGTCGGCGGAAGCGCCTCCCTCGTCATGCTCGCCTCCGGGTACGCCGACCCCGCAGTGTGCGCCATCGCCTTCGGAACTCCCACCGTGCTCGTCCTCGCCATCGCCCGCCTTGTCGGCAAAGCCAAGGCCGTAGTCGAAGCGGCGCCCGCGCCCGTCCACCACCACTACAACGGCAGCGTCACCGTCGACCAGCGCAGCATCAACGCCCAGACCCGCGGCGTCATCGCCCACACACGGAACCAGCTGCCCAAGTGACCGAGACCGTGCCCCGCGCCACCGTGGTGACCGTCAGTCTTCCCGGCGGACGGCACCTCGTTGCCCACCTCGACCCCGACACACCCGACCACCAAAGCCCCCTCCGCCGGGCGCTTCGCGCCAACCGCATCGACCTTCCCCTCGCAGCGAGAAGGGACCAGTCAACAGCTGCAGTGCCCGCTGCATCTGCGGCGGAATGCTCGCCGCCCACCGCCTCGGCTACGACTCCACCGACACCGCGATCCGTCGGACACCCCATCCCAACCAGTAACCTATAAACTATTGCGCGAGCAATGGGATATGAGTACTTTGGATGCAGCCAAACCGCCTAGTCCGGAAGGCCATCCATGACCACCGCCCCCGCCATCAAGCTGATCTCCTTCGGCTACCTCCACGGAACTGCCCCCGAGGCGCACCTGACAGTCGATCTCCGCCACCACTTCCGCGACCCGCACGTCAGTCCCGAACTCCGATACATGACCGCGAACGACGCACCGGTTCGTGCCACGGTCATGAACACCCCCGGGATCCGGCAGCTCCTCACCGGAACCGTCACCACGATCGACGGATTCTTGGCCGGCCCTTCCGGCACCGGTCTCACCGTGGCCGGAGGATGCGCAGGCGGACGCCACAGGGCAGGCGCCTTCTCCATCGCCCTTGAAGCAGTTCTCACTGGCAACCTCGCCATGGCCGACGAACTCGGCATCAAGGGCCTTGCCGCCCAGTTCGTCGGCCGTGGTCTCACCGTCGCCCTGACGCATCGCGACCTCGACAAGGCCGTCGTCACCCGCTGAACAGCGCCACCCGCGCGACCTGGGCCACCTCGGCAGTTCGGAGTGAGCGGGGGGATACCAGCCCGGACAAGCGGCCCTCCGTACCTCACGCTGGTACTGCACGGCCCGGACTGCCGAGTCTTACGGTGTCCCCGCGCCCGGATGACGCACAACGGGCCGTGCCACAAACCACCGCACCCGAGCCCGACTCGCGGCAACCCCCACCGCACAGCGGCTCAACCCGGCCCCCACCAGCACCCCAACTGGTGGGGGCCAACGTGCGTCTCAGGACGCTGGGTGCTCCCGGAACCACGCCACCATCTGCTGCAGCGGCTGCGACACCGCGAAACTGTTGCCCTTCGCGCCCAGGTTGTCCAGCCCGTAATGCTCCGCCCGCTTCTCCGCCAAATCCACGAACCCGATCGGCTCCTCGAACTTCGTGGGGTCCTTCGCCTTCATGGCCGCCCGTACGTCCTTCGCCGCGCCCAGCTTCGCCGTCACCAGGTCCTGACACTCGTCCGCCGTCTCGCACCCCTGAGCAGCAGCTGCCGTGTACGCGTCCAGGGCCTCGTCCACCCCCATCACGGACGCACTCTGCGATGCAGCCGGCTTCCCGCCGCCCTTCGCCTCACCATCACCCGAACCGCATCCGGTCACCACCGCACACAGCGCGACTCCGGCTGCCCACCCCACTACACGCACACGTCTCATGCCGCGCAGGATCCCACCCACGCCAGGCAGGGGGAACCGAAACCCGAACATCAGGGATCATCAAGACAGGCGCGGGGCCTGACAACCACACACAGCGGGAGCCCCGACCGCCATGCCCCACTCAAAAGCGAAAATGGCCGAAGTCGCCGAACGCCGCGCCAAGCTCATCAAACTGCGCCGCGCCGGCGTCAACTTCGAAGACCCCCGGATCCTCGCCCTCGGCTACACCACCCGCGGCGCCGCGACCAAAGACTTCTACCGGGCCATCTGCGAACGCCGCGACGAACAAGCCGCCGAAGCCTCCGCCTACCGGCAAGAAGAGAACGAGCGCCTCGACGACCTCCTCGCAGCCGCCTGGCCCATGGCCACCGAACTCCGCCCCGTCTTCAACAAGGAAGGCGACGAGATCGGACAGTCCATCGACCTGAAGGCCGTCGACACCGTCCTGAAGCTCATGGACCGCCGGGCCAAGCTCAACGGCCTCGACATGCCCGTGCGCAACGAAGTCACCGGAGCCGACGGCGGCCCCCTCGCACTCAGCAGCGCCAGCCCCGATGATCTTGCCGCGCTCATCGCCGCAACCGATCGCCTCAACCAGGACGCCCCCGACAACACCGCGACATCCACCCCCGACGAAGATGACGACGGGCCGACTGGGCCGTGAGCAGCCGTATCGAGGAGCAACTGGCCCGCTACCGTGCCCTTCCCGCAGCCCAGCGCACCGCCGTGGCTCGCGGGGCCGACCCCGAACTGCGGAAGGTCCTCGCGTGGGCTGAGAAGCAGATGGCGATCCAGCGGTCCCCAGGCTCCATGGCGGCCGTGCTGACCAGTGGTCGCGAATGGCAGGCGCGCCACCTCGACCTCATCGACAAGGCGTTCGTGCGGATCGCGAACGGCGAGCGCATGCGCATCCTCCTGAACATGCCGCCTCGGCACGGCAAATCGGCCAGGGCAGCCCGCTGGGCGCCTCTCTGGTACCTGGCCCGGCACCCCGACCACCGGGTGATGATCGCCTCCTACGCGGCGAAGCTCGCTGAGGGCCATGGCCGGTGGATCAGGGACTCCATCAAGGAAATGGGCCCTCAGATCGGCGTCGAGCTGCGATACGGGTCCATGGCGGCGAACCGCTTCGACCTTGCAGGCACCCCCGGTGGGCTGGTCACCGCAGGCGTCGGAGGCTCCTTGACCGGCATGGGCGCAAACGTCGCAATTGTCGACGACCCTCTGAAGGACGCCAAAGAGGCCGACAGCCCCGTCAAACTCGCGAACCTGTGGGACTGGTGGCAGCAAGTCCTCAACACCCGCATGGAGCCGAACGGCTCCATCGTGGTCATTCAGACGCGCTGGTCGGAGAACGACCTCGCCGGACGCATCCTTCAAGACGGCGCCGAAGGATGGACCGTCCTCGACCTGCCCGCCATCGCCCTCACCGACAACGACCCCCTCGGCCGGGAGGTCGGCGAACCGCTGTGGCCCGAACGCTTCCGCCGCAAGCACCTCGACCGGTTCAAGAAAGACGTCGGCGAACGAGGCTGGTGGGCGCTCTACCAGCAGCAGCCTCGCCCCATCGAAGGCGGCGTGTGGAAATGGCCGTGGATCACCGACAACCGGATCACCCCCCAAGCGTTCCGAGGCGTCGACCTCACCCGGACCATCGTCGCCATCGACACCGCAGGTGGGCGCGACGACAGCGACGAAGTCGGCCTCATCGGAGCCGGTCGAGACGCAGCCGGTGAGATGTACGTCCTCGCCGACCGGTCCGCGAAGATGGGCGCCGCCCAGTGGGGACGGACCGCTGGACTCCTGGCCATCGAACTCGAGGCCGACGCGTTCGTCGTGGAGGCGAACTTTGGCGGCGACATGGCCGCGCAGATTCTCAGGCAAGCCTGGGCTGAACTCGAACGCGAGAGGCTGACCGGCGGCTTGCTCATGCCGCGGATCATCGAGGTCACAGCGAAGGTCGGGAAGCGATTGCGCGCCGAGCCTGTGGCGCAGCTCTACGAGAACGGGCACGTCCACCACGTAGGCGAGTTCCCCGGCCTGGAAGTTCAGTACGTGTCCTGGATCCCGGGCATGGACTCTCCAGACAGACTCGACGCCGCGGTGCACGGTCTCACCGAGCTCGCCGACCCCGCAGCAGCAGCCGTCGCCACCACCGCGTACCGCGACCAGCGTCTGACCGGCCGCCGCTGAGCAGGGGCAACCCCAGGCGCCCGCGCCCGTACTCTGATCACATGGCGCGGGGCCTGGTGCGGAGGGAACTCTGTGGGCCTCAAGAGCCTGGTCATCGACGCGTGGTCGTGGCTGAATTACAAGCCAATTTTTGCCGACCCGTCGCTCGGCATGCCCAACCGGCGCGCGTTTCCTGAGGCCCACGCGTCCTGGGTGCCGGCCGCTGACGAACGCCGCCTTGCCGCGTACAAGCTCCTCGCCGCGTACGACAACAACCAGGCTGGCGAGCTCGCCCAGATCCGCGACGACGACAGCGCACGGGAGCGGCGCGAGTTCGGTGACCCCTCCATGTTCATCGACACGCTTGTCGCGCATGTCATGGGTCGGGAGCAGCACATCACTGTCCCCGGCGCGGAGCAGACCGACACCGGTGACCAGACCGCAGCCGCCGCAGCCGAACGCGTTCAGGCCCTGCTGCGCGAGTGGGCAGAGGACGAACTGCTGCCCATGCGGATGCTTCAGTGCGAGAGGAAGGCCGTCGGGCTCGGTGACGGGGTGTACCTCCTGTACTGGGACCCGGCGAAGAACCGGCCCCGCCTCAAAACGTACGACCCCGGCTTCTACTTCCCCGTGCTTCCCGAGGACGGAGACGGTGCCGACTACCCGGAGCGCGTCCACATCGCATGGGAGCTCCCCGAGGACGCCAAGCGCGGACTCAAGCCGCGGCTGCGGCGCATCACGTACGAGCTGGACTGGATCCGCCCCACCACCGCGTCCGGAGTCGACCGTGCAGGCAGGCCCGTCCGCGCCCCCGTCCTGTCCGTCCCCACCGACGACACCCCCACCGCGCCGGTCCTCGGTCGCGGCGACCAGGTCGACAGCAGCGGGGCCATCTCCCGCATGTACCCGTGGAACGACCAGCCCGCCTACCGGACCTGCTACCTCACCGACGCCACATGGGAGATGGGCGACCTCAAGGGCAACATCGACGTCGATGACCTACCCATGGACAAGGCGAGCTTCGCGACCAGCGGAACCGGCGAAGTCCTCGACCACCTCGACCTGTACATCGACTTCGTACCGGTCATCCACGTCCCGAACAGCGTCCCGCCGGCCGAGGAGCACTGGGGGCAGAGCAGCCTCGCGAAGGCTCTGCAGGTCTTCGACGAACTCCAGGGCACGGACACCGACAGCAGCCGGGCCTCCGCGACCACCGGTTCCCCGATCATCGGCCTGTCCGGCAAGCAGTCCACGAACCAGACGCACCTTGCCGTTGCCCCCGGCATGGTGTTCCAGCTCGGGGAGTCCGGCCGCATGGACACCTTGAACACGGCCCCGCAGCTTGCCGAGCTGCGTCTGCACGGTCACGACCTCGCCGACCGTGCCTCCAGCATCGTCCGCCTCCCGGCCGTGTCCCTCGGCACCATGGATCCCTCCAAGGTCCCCTCCGGGTACGCTCTGCAGCTCTCCCTCGGCCCCCTCGACTCCCTCATCGCCGGGATGCGCCTCGCCCGCGACCACAAGGACCGGCTCCTCCTCCGCTTCGTGCAGCGCCTCTTCCTCGCCGGCCAGCACCCGGACTGGGCAGGGGCCACCCCGCTCCCCGCTCGAATCGTTCGCGGCCCGTACACCCCCACGGACAAGGCCGCCGTCCTCGAGCAGGTCGCCACCGCATACAAGGCGCAGGTCATCAGTCTCGAGACGTGTGTGCGGATGCTGGCCGAGGCAGGGTGGCCGATCAGCGACGCGGAGAAGGAGATCGAGCAGATCCAGGCCCGGTCCTTCGAGCAGGCTCGGATGCTGGCCGATGCCCTCGGTAACCCCGACGAGGTCGCCGCCTTCCTAGGACGTCAGGCACCGGACCAGCAGCCCGCACCCGCAGTTCAGCTCCCTGCCGTACCCGCACCCCCAGCAGTCGGAAATACCGCCGACCAGGGGCAGCAGGGGAGCAGGGGCAGCAAATGAGCCGAGCCGTGCTTTCCTTGGATCAAGGCGCGGGGCCTGGAATGTCCTTGGGAGGACTTGCCCTCATGCGTCGCCCCGCGCAGCACTACAGCACCCCCGCCGCCAGCACGGCGTGGGCGCACCCGTACACCGGCCTGTCCGGTCTCGCCGTGTTTTACAACGACGGCGGCGACCCGCCCGAGGGCGGTACCCCCCAGGCTGACCCGCCGAAGCCCTCCCCGCCCGCCCAGCGCACGTTCACGCAGGCCGAGGTCGAGGCGCTCGCCGCGAAGGAGAAGGCGCAGGGGCAGCGTGCCGGGGCCCGGACGGCGCTCGAGGAGTTCGCCGCCGAGCACGGCTTCAGCAACGTCGATGACGCCAAGCAGTTCATCGCGGCGGCCCGCAAGGCGCAGGACGACGCCCTGACCGAGCAGCAGAAGCGTGAGCGCGAGCTCGCGGACCGGGAGGCGAAGGCCGATGCCCGCGAGAAGGCCGCCGAAGCCCGCGAGCGCGCCGCCACCCGCCGCACAGTCCTCGTCGGGCTCGGCGCCACCGGCGACGACCTCGAGGACGCGGCCGCCCTCCTCCGCGTCGACGAGACCGCCGACGAGCAGACCGTGCAGGAAGCGGCCCAGAAGCTAAAGGAGCGCCGACCCGAACTGTTCGGGGTCACGGCCGCGCCGCAGACCCCGTCCGCGCTGCCGCCCGCCCCGGGCGGAGCACCCGCCGGCGGGCCGCCCCGACAGGCCCCGACGAAGGACGACATCCAGGCGCGCGCCCGTAAGCGCGCCGAACAGATGGGCTTCAGGCGCCCAGACGCCGCCTGACCCACCCAGAGCTGAGGGACCACGCCCTCTCCGCACCACCCCCGTGGACGGCACCACCACTGGTTGCCCGCACCCCAGTGCCATCCCCATTCCACGGGAGGAGATCGGCGTGGACATCCAGCCGATGACTACCACTGAGACCGTGACCGCCGACCGGCGGTGGCTGCGTAACTTGCACGGCTCGGGCATGAACGCCACGATCACCCTCGACGTCTCGAAGTTCACGTCGGGAACCCACTACCTGCCCGCCACGGCCAAGACCCCGCAGGCCGTGTTCAAGTCGGGCCTGCCCCTCGGCAAGGTCACCGCCTCGGGGCTGTACGCCCCGTACAAGTCCGACGCCACGGACGGCACGCAGATCCTCACCGGGCTCCTCGCCACCGACACGCACTTCAACCCGGCCTCCACCAAGGTCGGCGGGGCGCTCCTCGTCCACGGCGACGTCGACACCGCGAAGCTGCCCGTCGCACTGACCGTGCCCGACGCGGCCAGCCGCACCGACCTCATCCACTTCGCCTGATAGGGGCCTGAGTCATGCTTGAGACCCTGCTCAGGGACATCGACGCCACCGAGATCAACGCTTTCGTCCGGGCCGTACAGACACCCGCCGACTACGCACTGACCCTCTCCGTCATGCCGGAGAAGACGATCAACTCGGTGAAGTTCCGGATCAAGTCCACGTCCCGCCGCGTGAACGCGGCGAATTACCGGGCGTGGGACGCACAGACCAAGGTCGCGACCCGCGAGGCGAAGCGCATTGTCACCGAGGGCATGCTTCCGCCGCTCGGCCAGAAGTACCTGGTCGGCGAACTGGAACAGATCCTCCTCGACACCAGCCGCGGCGCCGACTCCTCCGAGCTCGTCGAACTCCTCTACCAGGACGTCGCCGCACACTCGCAGTCCATCAAGTCCCGTCTCGAACTCGCCGTCGGAGACCTCCTCACCGACGGGAAGTTCACCCTGACCGGAGAGAACGGTCTGACCGTCGAGTACGACGCCGGCGTCCCCTCGGCGAACATGCCGACCGCCGCGAAGGCGTGGACCGACCCGACCGCAGACGCACTCAAGGACGAGATGGCGTGGATCGAGACGCTCCGCGCCTCCGGTGCGCCGCTCCCGTCCCGCGTCGTCACCTCCTACAAGGCGCGCGCCCTCCTCGCTGCAAACAACGCCTACCGGGCCGCGTTCTACGGCAGTGTCTCCCCGTCGACCACGCCGACGGCGACGCTCGCACCGAACGAGGTCGACGTCGTCCGCGCCCGCTACGGACTGCCGCCGATCACCGTGTACGACGTGCAGATCCCCAAGGACGACGGCACCATGGTCCGCCCGATCCCCGAGGACCGGTGGCTGATGCTCCCGCCGAACCCGCAGACATGGGGCGAAACCCAGTACGGCGTCACCGCCGAGTCCCTCGTCCTCTCCTCCGGCGGCAACCCCGCCATCCTGCGGGAAGAGGCGCCTGGCATCGTCGTCACCCACGGCTCCACCGACGACCCGGTCCAGGTGTGGACGAAGGGTGCCGCCGTCGCCATGCCGGTGCTGTACGTGCCGGACATCCACATCACCGCCAAGGTGTTCTGATGGGCGCCCGGCTGGCAGCGACCGTGTACGTCACGGACCCGGACACGCACCAGACCGTGCGCCTGGACGAGGGAAGCGAGCCCGAGACGCGGCTCGCCGCCCTCGTCACGAACCCCGCAGCGTGGGAAGACGGCAACCTTCCCACCGCGGCAAACAAGTCCGCCGCCACCGCCGATCCTGCGGGCGAGGACGCGGACACCAAGCAGGCCGCGAAGAAGACGGCGGCCCGCAAGCCGGCCGCCGCCAAGCCCGCGGCCAGTTGACCGGCTCGGGGCCGGACGGCCGCCGCTGAGGGCACCGGCGGCCGAACAGGATGCGGGCCCCCACGGTGGGGGCGCCAGCGGGCCCGCGTCCCGTCCCCCTTCCCACCCACACCCGGAGGACGACCTATGGACGCCCAAGTAAGCGCCTGGCTCACCTCACAGCTCGGCACGACCACCAACCTCGCCGACCTTGAGGTGCGGTACACCCGGCTCGGCACCGCCCGCGCTGTCGCCCTCGAAGTCCTCCGCGAACGAGTCGCAGCACTGCGTGCCCAACCATCCACGGTCAACGTCAGCAGCGTGGTCGCCGTGTCGTACACGGAGAACATCAAGGCGTACGAACGGCAGATCGCGCTCCTCGAGGACGGCCAGCCACCGGCGCCCGACGACCCGGACGACGGCGCAGGCAGCGACGGGCTCGGCATCATTCGGCTCGTCGAACGGCCCCGCCGATGACCACCCCCGCACCCGCCCAGGAGCAGACCGACCAGCACGAGGAACTCCTCGGCCTGATCGCGCTCCTCCTGACCCGTCTCGTCCGCACGTGGAAGACACTCACCACCGCACAAGACACCCTGCTCCGCACCCTGGAGCGGATCCGGCCAGGCATGGGCGCCACACCCCGCATCCGGGCGGCGGTCCGCGAGTACAACCAGCAGGTCGCCCGCTTCGACCGTGAGGTTCGCGCTCTCGTAGAAAAGTGGGCGGGCACAGACCTGCCGACCGCCTACCGGGACGGCGCCCTGCAAGCCCTGCGACGGGCCCAGCGTGACGTCGCTATGTTCCGGTGGACAACCGACCACCAAGCCGCCCTCACCCCCCTCACCGCCACGTTCTACGTCGACCTGATCCGCCGAGTGCAGGAGACCGTACGCCGCGCCCAAGCGTTCGCCCGCGCCGCGCAGGACGCCGCCCGCGAGGTGGCCGCCGGACGGCAGCACGAAGGCATCGACAGCCCCCGCCTCGCCGCCGACCACCCGCTCACCACGGTCATCTACGCCGACCAGTCCCGGCACCCCGTCGAAGCGTGGGCCCGCTCCGCCCTGCTGTGGCAGGGGGTCGTGGCCGCGAACATGGGTGCGGTGAACACCGCCCGGTGGGAACTCGACGCCCAGTGGATGCAGTGCGTCGACGGACCGGAGTGCGGGTTCACGAATCACGGCGACACCGATCACGCCGACGGCACCATCCGCAGCATCGACGACGCCGACATGTACCCGGCCGCCCACCACGGCTGTATCCGATCTTGGATCCCGCGCCCCGACCTCAACGACCGCCCCGGCCTCATCTCAGGAGACCCAGCATGACTACCCGACAAGAGCCCCGAGCTACGAAGACAGCCGCTGTGCCCGGCGAGGGAGACTTCCTCACTGCTGCCCAGCAGCGGTATCAGCAGCGTCGCCAGCGCCTCATCGACGCCGGACGCAGCGACGCCATCCCCGACTGGGACGACCTCCATCCTGCCGAGCAGGAAGACGAGGTCAACCAGATGCGGGCGGCCTACGCTGCAGGACCGCGAGTCGCTGAACGGCTCGGGCTACGCACCTACTCACGTACCATCGCGGTCCCTGAGGTCGGGCAGACGGTCATCTACGAGGGGTGGCCAGCCATCGTCACCATGACTCGCGACTCCGCCCACCACTACAGCCGCCCATTCCAAGCCCAGACCGCGCTCCCGACGCTTCGGGACGAGCTGCATGTGCATCTCCATGTGCTGTCCGCGCTGGGCCCCTACCCGGCGTGCAGCGTGGACCATGGGGAGGGCGGCTGGCTGTGGCCGCAGGAAGCGGCAGAAGAGAGGGAGAAGACTGAAGCGCTCTTGTCTCTGAGGCGGGAGCGGGCCGGGAAATGATGCATCCGAGCATGGCCGACCGCCCCCGCCCGGTCCGGATCGTCGCCGACCCAGCCGGTGCAGAGGTCCGCATCGGCGATACCGACGTCAGTGTCGGGCTGCAGGGCTTCAACCTCGAGCAGCGCATGGGCCAGACCCCGCTCCTCGTCCTCTACGCCAACGCGACTGGCGGCGCCGTCCTTGACGGCATCGCTCACGTCGCCGTTGCCCAGGACCAGGACCCCAGAGAGCAGATGGCCGCGTTCCTCACGAACATCGACCCCGGAGCGCTTGAGCGGGCCGCCCTCCAACGGGACGACCTCGGCAGCGACCGGCACGACCTGACCCGGGCCATGCTCGCCCAGCTGTCCGACTGGGCGCAGGGGAGGACCTGATGGCCGGACTCGATGCAGCGCTCGCAGGGGTCGTGTCGTGGATCGGGGAGAACCTCCTTATCGACACCGTGCGGATCACCCTGCCCGCCGTCGGTGAACCCGTACTCAACGAGGACACCGGCCAGCTTGAGTACCCCGATGGTGAGGTGCTGTACGAGGGGCCCGGCGGTGTGCAGGGATCATCCGCCCAAGCGGAGATTGTCGCCACGCCGAACCACAACCTCCCCTGGGTGCAGGAGACAACCTCCCGGTACCGGCTCCTCACCCCCCTGCCCGCCCCGATCCCCCCGAAGGACGCAGTCGTCACCGTCGTCGCAGTCCACGCCCCGGCCCGAACCGGACTCCTCGGCCGGTCGTGGATCTGCACCGACCCCGGACGCGCCGGCACCGTCGAAGTCGTACGCATCACCCCCCTCGACCAGATGCTGGCCGAGGTGACCTCATGACGCCCGAACAGCTCGCGGACCGCCTCGACGCGGCAGTTACCCGGGTCGGGCCCGCGATCCAGCGCGCCGTACGGCACACCGGCGAGCTCGGCCGCGCCCGCATCCGGGGTAACGCCTCCGGACGGCCCGGCCCGAACGTCATCACCGGCGCCTACCGGAATTCCTGGGAGACCGCGAACCAGCGTCTGCCGCACGGGGCGCTGTGCACCATCGGCACGAACGCGCCCCAAGGTCGGCGCTTGGAGTTCGGGTTCATGGGCATGACCGACAGCCTTGGCCGTACCTACCACCAGCCGCCATTCCCGCACGTCGGCCCAGCCATCGACTACATCGGGGCGACGCTGATGGCGGAGATGCGGCTCGCGGTTGCGGAGGTACTCCGGTGATTCCCAGACGCTCCGTCACCGCCGCGGTGGCCGCACTCCTCACCTCCGCCACAGGGCTTCCTGTCGGACAGGGGCGGATGCCGCAGTCCAAGCCGCCCTACTACCTGCTCTACTCCCTCGACACCGGACTCGATGGGCCGCCGTTCGTCGACACCCTGGACGACCTGGTGGTCGTCTACCAGGTGACGTCCGTGTCGGGCCCTGACCCGTCCCGGCCGTCCTCGATGGGCACCCTCGACCAGGCCGAGCTCCTCGCGGACAAAGCGCGCGCAGCAATCCTCGGCCGCGACCCGGTGTCGGGGCAGTGGCTCCATCCCCTGACAATCCCTGGCGTGAAGGTCATGGGCCGGGAGCTCGATCTCGAACCGGGGGGAACGAATGACCCCACGGATGGGATCATCAGTTATGTGCAGAGGTTCAGGCTCGCCCTGACCCCAGCCTGACCCCTGGCCAGGCGATTTACCGCACCGCGGCGGCCCCAGCGCGGACGCGCCACCCATAGGTGGCCGACTCCCACACACGCGTGAGCATTCAAAGGGGCCCCAGCATGGCCAGGTTCAGCCGCAAGGGCGTAACAAGGATTCTGTTCGCCGACACGATCGCGTCCACGAGCTACATGCCGACGCTCGTCGAAATCACCGGTGCGACCGACTACACGAAGCAGATCGCCGCAGTCGACGGGTTCTCCATCGAGAACCAGGAGATCGAGACCCCCGACATGGACTCCACGTTTGTGTCGAAGATCCCTGGCGACGACAGCGCAGCTGACTCCTCTCTGACGTTCTGGGAGGACGACGTCACCGACACCATCGAGACCGACCTGGCCAAGGGCACCACCGGGTTCATCCTGATCGCCCGCAAGGGCAAGGCGGCCAGCTCCAAGGGGCTCGACATCTACCCCGTGCGTGTCGCGTCGAACTCGTCCGCGGTGACTGCGGACAACGAGGGCGCGAAGCTCATGGTCAAGTTCTCCATCACGGACCGTCCGCTGCTCAACGCGACGATCCCGGCGACCTGACCCGACCTCCCCACTGCTCCCGGTCGGGCCCGACGCGTGTTCGGGAAGGGGCGCCTGTCGGCGCCCGGCCGGGTCCCCTTCCCCTCTGATGGAGGACCACCCCATGTCTACCGCCGCCAAGACTGCTGCTGCGAATGCCACTCCGCCCGCTGCTGCTGTGGCTGCCGATGCCCACTGGGCTGCCACCCAGGAGCGCCTGCGCAACCGGATCCGGCCCACGGCCACGCTGACGATCTGCGACGACCTCGACGCCCGCCAGGCGCTCGAGGTCGCCCGGTACGCGCTGCGCCGTATCGAGAGCGAGGCCGCTGACCGGCCGGACGACCAGGCGGTGAAGGACGCCGTCGCCAAGGCGCAGGCTGACGTCGACGTCGCGCAGGCCGCGTTCGATGAGGCGTCGACCGTCCTCACGTTCCAGGCCCTTCCGAGGAAGGAGTTCGAGGCGCTGAAGGAGGCTCACCCGGCGACGGAGGAGCAGGCCGAGGACGGCCACGACCTGGACGTCGAATCGTTCGGACCGGAGCTGATCTCCGCCGCGTCCGTGGACGGCATGCCCGTGGAAGCGGCCCGCGAGTACCTCGACACCTGGTCCGAAGCCGAAGCGGCCGAACTCTTCAACGCGGCATGGAACGTGCAGCAGACGACCCGCATGGACTTGGGAAAAGGCTGATCGCAGATGAGCGACTCCGGGGCGAACTCGAACTCTGCGACCGGTGGGGCATCCCCCACAGCCAGTTCCGCGGAATCGGCGACGGCACCTGGACCCCGCGCGACCGGGCCAAAGCACTCGCCTACCTGGACTACCAGCGGACCGTGTGCCCGCAGTGCAACACCCGCTACGACGACTGGGACCACGGCGGCCCCGGCGAAGAGGACGCCTACGCCGTCACCGTCCAGCGGTGCGTCGGCTGCCAGGTCCTCGCCGACAAGCAGGCCGAGCTCGCAGGAGACAAGGACGCCGACAACAACGGCATCAAGGTCGCACTGATCCCGGCCGCGACCGCCGCCGCGATCGAAGCGCAGCGCAGCCTCGCCTCTCACAGGCGACGCACCACCGACGACGACTGAAGACCACGGAGAGGGGAGGGCGGGCCGGATGGCGAACTGGAACCTGTCAGTGGACCTGCGAGGCCACGGCAACGACCTCGCCCAGTCCCTCAAGTCCGCGGCGAAGCACGCCCGCACCCTGGGGACTGCCGCCCGCACGGCGAAGAAGGAGGTGCGGGAACTCGGGCATGCCTCTCAGACCGCCACCCGACACATCCGCACCCTCGGCACGACCGCCCGCACCACCACCCGGCGCCTCAACAGCCTCGGGAGCGACGCCCGCACCGCCGGCCGACACCTGGGTCGGTACGGGGATGCCGCCCGCACCGCGAACCGGCACGTCAACAGCCTCGGCGACAACTCCCGCACCACTGGACGCCAGCTCGCCCGCATGTCCGGGCAGATCGACACCGCCGTCCGCGACCTCCTCCGCCTCGCCCGGGCCGCGCAACGGGCCTCCACCCACATGCGGACCGTCGGCGCCGGCGGAACCCGGGGCCTGCGCCAGATGACGAACGAGTCCGGGCGGCTCCGCCACCAGCTGACCGGCGTGGCCGCACTGCTGTCCGGCGGGGCGCTCGTCATGGGCGTCGGGGGCCTCATCAAGCACGGCAACGAATACCAGCAGTCGATGAACACGTTCGGGGCCGTAACCAGCGCGACTCGGATGCAGATGCAGCGGGCTGCGGCGACCGCCAACCAGCTCGGCGGGGACTTGACTCTTCCCGCAGTGACGGCCGCTGACGCCGCCGAGTCCATGGTGGAGCTCGCGAAGGCCGGTTTCCGCACCGACCAGGCGATCAACTCCACCCGCGCGTCCCTGACACTGGCATCCGCCGCCAACGTCAAAGCTGCGGACTCTGCGCGGTACCTCGGCGACATGATGGACCAATTCGGGATGGGCGCCGACCAGGCCGGGAGAGCCGCCGACATTCTCGCCGCCACCTCGAACAGCGCGTCCGGCAACATCATCGACATCTACTACGCCATGAAGTACGCCGGGCCCGTCGCTCACGGCCTCGGCGTGAACATGGAGGAAGCCGCTAGCGCGGTCGGCATGCTCGGCAAGGCAGGCATCCTCGGGCAGACCGCCGGTACAACCCTGCGCGGCATGCTCGCGAACCTTGCCGCCCCCACGAAGCAAATGAAACAGGGCCTCGCCGACATGGGCATCGAGGCGTGGGACGCGCAGGGACGATTCCTCGGGCTGCGCCACGTCATCGACGGCCTGTCCAAGGCCCAGCACAGCATGTCGCAGCAGGACTTCGCCGCCGCCGTCAAGAAGAGCATGGGCAAGCCGGCGATGTCCGGCGCTATCGCATTGGCCCACCAAGGAACCGATTCTTTCGACGCGCTGATGCAGGCGGTGAACCGGACCGGCGCCGCATCCGACATCGCTGCCGCGAAGGGCAAGGGCCTTGCCGGTGCAATGGTCCAGCTCAAGGCCAAGAGCGAGCAGGCCGGTCTTGCCCTGTACACCGGAATGGCGCCGGGGCTGGAGTTCTTGATCCGCGGGATCACGTCAGGGATCTCCAAGGCCACCCCTCGCATTACCGCGTTCTTCGACTACGTCAACAGCGCGGCGACACTGCTCGGCCCGGATGTGGCAGCAGCCGCCCGTCGGCAGTTCGGCGCCATCGGCGACGCCGCCAAGGGCATGATCGCCCCCTTCAAGGAGCTCGGCGGTAACGCCGTCGCATCTGCCCTCCACGTACTGCTGTCTGCCGGACAGATGGTCGTCGATGTCCTGAAGAACCTGGCTGCCGGGGCCGAGCCGGTGGTGTCCGCGTTGGGAGACGTGGCGGGCTCCGGGAACGGTGTGGCCAGCACGCTCGACATCGTCGTCTTCGCCCTGGACGCCGCCGCCAAGGCCGTATCCGTCCTGTCCGGAGTCCTCGGCCCGATCGGGCACATGGTCGGCGGCCTGGTCTCCATGTTCGGGGCCCTTCCCGGCCCCGTCCAGACAGCCGTGTTCGCGATGCTGCTGTTCCGTCGGGTCCAGCCGATGATGGCGCAGCTCGCTACTACCGTCAGCGGACGTACAGTCGGGGCGTTTCGCAGCCTGGGCCAGCAGATGACCGTTCAGCGGTCTCTTGCCGCATCCGCTGGCCAGTCCCTCACCCGGTACGGGGCCGCGATGGCCGTCCTTCAAGCCCGGGTGCCGTTGATCGGGCAGATGGGTTCCGCGTTCCGGTCGGCGTCCGCGCAGGGGGCCGGTTTCGTCGGCACGCTGCGAGGGGTGACCGCAGCGGCCGGTACCGGGTTGCAGCGGGCAATGAGCGGCCTAACCGGGGCGCTCGGCGGACCATGGGGGTTGGCCATCATGGGCGCGACCATGGTCCTCGGCACGTACATGGGGATGCAGCAGGATGCCGCCGAGGCCGCGTCCCGGCACAAGGCATCCGTCGACGGGCTGACGACGGCACTCCGGGAGTCCAATGGGGCGATCACGTCCAATGTCCGGGCACAGGCGGCGCAGACGCTCGCAGACACGAAGCTGACGCAGGAAAACTTGGGCGTCAACACGTCTCTGATGAAGGTCCTCGAGAAGAAGGGCCACACCCTTGAGACCGTCACCGACGCCTACCTTGGGCAGCGCGGCAGCATCAAGAACCTTGCCACCGAGATGGACTCCCTCGCCAAGAAGGAGATAGATCGAGGCGGCAGTGGCGCATTGAAGCGTGCCTCCGAGTACGTGCTTGCCGCGAAGGCCCTGCGGGGCATGTCCGGAGACGCGAAGACCGCCGCCAAGAACGCGAAAGAACTGGACAACGCTGAAACCGGACGGGGCGTCACCGCCTACGGTCGCCTCAAAGACGCGGTCGGAGCCCTCGCCGCAAAGACCGGAGACGCTGACTCCCGAACCCGGGCGCTGCGGGATGCGCTGGATCTGCTGTCGGGCGGCAGCGTGTCGTTCCAGGCGGCGGAGACCCGACTGAACAAGGCGATCACCGCTGTGAACGACTCGATTACGGCTGGGATCGACAAGTCGGAGGGCTGGGGCAAGCAGCTCATCAAGTCGAACGGCACGCTCGACACCACTACGAAGAACGGGCAGAGGCTTTCCGACCAGTTCACCGACCTTGCGGACGCGGCAGGCGGTGCTGCGATCAAGGCATACGACTTTGCGCAGTCGCAGGGCAAGACCCTGCCGGAATCGTTGAAGGCCGCGCGTGACGAGATCCAGAAGTCGCGTGATGCGCTGATCGCGACCAGGAAGGACTACGGGCTCAACAGGAAGGAGATGGAAAAGGTCGCGGACTCGATGGGCCTGATTCCCGGTCAGGTGTCAATCCTGCTGTCGGCGCAGGGAGTGGATTCGACGCTGGCCGATCTACTTGCGGTGAAGGCGACGTTTGAGCAGTTCCCGGACAAGAAGACCATCAAGGTCGACGCTTTGGGCGCTGAGGCCAAGAAGGAACTTGAGGACATCGGGTACCAGATCGAGCTGATCCCCGGCACCCGCGAGTACAAAATTACCGCCCCGACGCAGGCCGCCCGCACAGAGCTCGACCTGCTCATTGCGAAGCTCGGTCAGACCAACGGCAAGACCCTCGACATCAAGGCCCCGTCCGCGAAGGCCAAGGCCGACCTCCAGACCATCCAGGACAAGGTCCGCGCCACCAAGGGCAAGACGCTCTCCATCAAGGCGCCGACCCAGGAAGCCCGCCAGAACCTCGAAGCCCTCGGGTTCAAGATCAAGGGCACCAAGGGCAAGACCGTCACGATCACCGTCCCGACCGGGGACGCCACCCGCAACGCCGCGATCATCCAGGCCGCCATCGACAACATCCGCGGCAAGTCCGTCAGCATCTACCTCAACTACAAGAAGACCGGCTACGACAAAGACGCCAACGGCGTCCCTGACATGGTCCAGGCCCCGCAGGCCCGCGGCAGTGTCCTCTCCTTCTACGCCAACGGCGGCACGAACCGCCGAGGCATCCGCGAGAACCACACCGCACAGATCGCCCCCGCCGGCGCCTGGCGCGTCTGGGCCGAGGAAGAGACCGGCGGGGAGGCGTACATCCCGCTCGCCGCGTCCAAGCGCGGCCGGTCCCGCGCCATCACGGAGGAGACGATCCGCCGGCTCGGAGGCGACCCGAAGTCCGTGCAGTGGCACGCGGACGGTGCGGTCGTCGCGTTCGACTCCGGCGGCTTCTCTTACACCCCGACCGGCATGCGTCGCGACACGTCGTACGTGCAGTCCGCCTACTCCGACTCTCACCAGCCGATAGATAAGGACGCCTACCTCAAGAAGGTCCGCGCCCAGAAGAACGCCGTCGACAACCTCAAGGCCGCCGAGGCACGACTCAAGCAGGTCCGCAGGGGCAGGCACACGCACGCCCAGCTTGTAGCCGCTGAGACTCGCGTGTCGAAGGCCCGCCGCGCGGTCGCCACTGCCACAGACGCAGCCCGCAAGGCAGAAGCCCGGTACAAGAAGCAGTTCAGCCTCTCCGACTGGCAGAAGACTCTTAAGTCGGCGGTGTCGGCGAACGCGTCGTACGAGAAGAACCTGGAAAAGATCGCCTCACGGGGCGGGGCGGATGTCATTGCCCAGCTCCGTGACCTCGGCGAAGAGGGCGCCGCGATGGTCGCCGCGCTCGCGAAGGCGTCGAAGAAGCAGTTCAACGACATCGTCGCGAACCTGCGGCGACTCGGGCCGCTCGCCAAGGCGTCCCTCGCCGACTACACCAAGCAGCTCAACGCCTCCAACAAGACGTCCACCACCTTCCAGACGGACCTCGCCAAGCTCGCCTCCATGGGGTACGGCGACCTCGCAACCCAGCTGGCCGGGCAAGGCGACGAAGCGGCGCAAAAGCTTGCCGCCGAGGCTGTGAAGAACAAGGGCAAGGCGGCCTCCGCGAACACCGCGGCGAAGACATCGGCCAAGACCCTGTCCAGCGACGAGCTTGCGCAGCTCGTGCAGATCATCGCCGCGGTGAAGACCAGCAAGACCGGACTGCACGCCGTCGCGGACACGACAGGGATCGGCGAGGACGAGATCATCACCATCGCCAACAAGGCCAACGCCCAGATCAAGTCGTCGCTTGGGTCGCGGGCCACCCAGTTCCTCGCCGACCTGGCACGCGCGAACAAGGGGCTCAGCTACGCGAACGGCGGGATCCGGGAGGGCATCTACGCCACCCGCGCCGGCGCCGTGACGTTCGCGGAGCCGTCCACCGGCGGGGAGGCGTACATCCCGCTCGGGGCGAACAAGCGGCGCGCCGCCACGAACGTCCTCAAGGACGTCGCCTCCCGGTTCGGGGTCGGGCTGACCGACATGTCCGCGACCCGCCCGGTCGTCATCGTCCGCGAGGGCGGCGATACCCACGTCACCGTCACCGCGGTTCGCACCGGGGCGTCCGCGTCGGACATCGGATCGCAGGTCGGGCGCAGCGTGCGTCGGGCCCGTAGGGGAGGGGTGAACGCCCGTGCCGCCGCTTGAGGACTGGCAGTACGAACTCGGTGGCGTCCTGATGGGCGCCGGAACACCGGTCCAGGTCATTGAGACGACCGGCCTGGGCCGGGCGCCGATCCGGGACAACGACGCCGACCAGCCCAGCGCGGACGGGGTATTTGCCGGGCCTGACTACTACGCGGCCCGGCAGGTCCAGTTCGATGCCGCGGTCCGGATCCCCGGGGACCCGGCTGCCTGCCACGACGTGGTCGCCGCCCTGCAGGCCAACGCCGACGATCCGGCGGTGCGCCTTGCTGGTGGGGTGACGATGCCGCTGCGCATGAAGCGTCCCGGTCGCCCGGTGAAGCGCCTGAACGGCCGTCTGCGGAAGGCCGACCCGGAGTACAAGCAGGTCATCCACGGCTACGTCCCGTTGGACCTTGAGTTCATCGCAACCGACCCAACTTTCTATGCCGACGTGCAGACGACCACGGAGATTCCCCTCGGGTGGCTGACCGGCGGCGGCTTCGCGGCACCGGTGAAGGCGCCGATCTTTGTGCAGTCTGGGACGACGGCCGCGGATCGGCCCGGCTGGGTCACCAACCAGGGGACCGGGAACGCGTGGCCGATCATCCGGATCACCGGCCCGGTCGCCACGGTCACCATCACGCACGTCGCGTCCGGCCGACAGCTGTCCCTGCCCACCCTGAATCTGACGTCGAGCAGCCAATGGGTGCAGATCGACACCCGTCCCGGCCGCCGCACCGTCACCCGGGAGAACGGCGGCAACGCCTCCACCCCGCTGTCCCCGGCCTCCCGCATCGACCTGTTCTCCCTGCCGCCCGGCCAGTCCGAGATGCGCTGGACCGGCTTCGACAGCACGAACTCCGCCCGCATGCGCCTGACCTGGCGCGACGCCTACACCGCCCTCTGAGGAGCGCACACCATGGCCCTATTCCCCGTGCCGATCCTCACGAACGGCGCCACGCACTCCGCCCAGCAGTTCCGCATGATGGTCCGCGACCTCGTGTCCGGCGCTGAGGGCATCACCCAGGGAACTGATCTCAAGGTCACCCAGCTCAGCACCCCCGGCGCCAGCGTCCAGGTCGGCGACGGGTCCGGAGTGGTCCGCGGTCGCGTCAACCCGTTCCAGGGCACGTACTCGGTGTGCAACATCGGCGCCGCCACCGTCCCGATCGCCGCCACTGGCGGCTCCGCACGTTCCGACATGGTGATCCTCCGCGTCGAGGACCCCGAGTACGAGGGCACCCTCAACCCGGCCGTGGATCAGATCAACTATTTCCAGGTCATCAGCAACGTGTCGTCGTCCGCGACGGCGATCCCCGACGGCCGTACCGGGATTCCGCTCGCCCGGATCGATATCCCCGCGTCCACGTCCACGATCACCACCGCCATGATCAAGGACCTGCGGTTCCTGGCCACCCCGCGGCGCGACCGGCAGATGCAAACCCACTCCCCAACTACCGACAGCGCCCTGATCGGCGCCTCCACCGCCTACAGCTACTTCTCCACCGAACCCGGCATGAACTTCTACGTGCCCGACTGGGCCACCCAGGTTCGGGCGCGCGTCGATGTCAGCCCGATCCGCTACTCCGTCGCCAACTACACCGGCGCCCTGCAGGCCACGTTGGGGTCCAGCCTCACCCTCCAGCCGATCTCCCTGGATGACAACCAGGGCACCGGCGTCCGCAAGCTGCCTGCAATCGTGGCGGACACCCTCACCATCCCCGCCGCCTACCGGGGCACCACCCAGCTGCTGCGCGCCCAGGCCAACGGGGCCTCCGGGAACACCGGCCGCATCAACGTGTCCACCTTCACCACGTTTGTGTACGACGTCGAGTTCGTGGAGGCACCCCGATGACCGCGACCGTCCCGGACCGAGTGCTCACCCAGCACGCCCTGACCGGGGCGTGGCTGTCGCTGGCGCTGCCAGTGGGAGGCCTGGAGTACGGGGACGAGCTCAACGGGCCTGGCTCCCTTACCGGCACCCTGTCGCCCCGCCTCGTCTCCCAGAACCCCTCACTCCTCGACCCGGGCACCACGCTCATTTACGTCGAATCCGCCGGCCAGCTCCGATGGGGCGGCATCGTCTGGGACGTCCGCCCCCAGGGCGACACCCTCCAGATCGAGGCCGCTGGCTGGTCGTCGTACCTGATGCACCGGTACGACATGGACGGGCAGCTCGGCGCCCGCGGCCCGTACACCTACACCGACCGGTGCAAGGTCATCCGCGACGTGTGGGCCTACGCGCAGTCCGTCACGGACGGCAGCCTCGGTGTCGTCGTCGACTCCACCACCTCGACCTCCACCGTCGGCACACCGGCCGAACGCTACGACTCGAACTGGTGGGACTCCCGCGCGCTCGGCGACATCGTCGACGACATGGTCTCGGCCGAGGCCAGCCCCGACTACACCTGCACCGTCGCCTGGAACACGGCCAAGACCGCCCCAGTACGGCGGATCCGGCTCGGCTGGCCACGCCTTGGCGCCCGCCGCACCGACATCACCTTCTCCAGCGGCGTGAACATCATCGAAGACCCGGAGGTCCCGTTCTCCGGCGACGACTACGCGCAGGTCGTCATCGGCATGGGCGCCGGGGACGGGTCGGCGAAGCGGCGCCAGATCTCCGCCGTACGCAACGGCCGCCTCCGCCTGGAGCACGTCGCGGACTTCCCCGAGGTCAAGGGCAACGACGTCCTCGCGTCCCTGACCGCCGCCGAACGCGGTCGGCGCGAGGTGCTCGGATCCGTCGACCAGATCACCATCCGCGACACCTCGGCCGCCCGGTTCGGGGCCTGGCAGGTCGGCGACGACGTGTACACCCGCGTCCACAACCCGTGGGTCGACTACGTCGGATGGCGCCGCATCACCGGCTGGACCATCAAGCCCGACGCCCCCGGCGGCCCCCAGGCCGTCATCGACCTCAAGCCCGCCGACGCCTACAAATACGGGGGAGTCTCATGACCGACCTTGCCAGCATGTACGTACAGCTCCTCAAGAGGGTTGAGGCCATCGAGCGGTCCTCCCGGCTCTCCTCCGCCTCCCTGGACAACACGGCTCTCGAGGTCCGCGACGACAGCGGATCGCTTCGTGGCCTTGTGGGGCAGCAGGGAGACGGCACCACCGCGGCGCTCATCGTGAACGGGCCACCGCCGCCGCGGCCGTCCGCCCCGATCGTCGCGTCCGTTCTAGGCGGGGTCACCGTGTCCTGGGACGGCACCTTCGCTGACGGTACGGTCATGCCGCTGGACTGGGCCCGGATAGAGGTCCACGCCTCCACCCTCGCTGTGTACGAACCGACTGCGGCGACACTGCAGTCGACGATCGAAACTGCACAGGGTGCCACCGTCGTCGTCTCGTCCGCCGACCCCGTGTATGTGCGGCTCCTGGCCCGCAGCACCTCCGGCACCCCGTCCCCGGCTTCGGCGACTGCCGGCCCGTTCGGCCCGACACCTGTGGTGGCGTCGGACGTCCTCGACGGGATCGTCACCACGGTGAAGCTGGCCGACGACGCCGTCACCGCGGCGAAGGTCGCGACCGGCGCAATCGGCACGACAAAGATCACCGACAACGCGATCACGACCCCGAAAATCGTGGCCGCCGCCATCCAGGCCGCGCAGATCGACACCGACGCCGTCAACGCGTCAAAGATCGCCGCAGGGGCCGTCACCACCGCGAAACTCGACGCCCTCGCCGTGACCGCCGACAAGGTCGCAGCGAACGCCATCACCACGGGAAAGATCGCCGCAGGGGCCGTCACAACCAACGCCCTGACCGTCGGTATCGCCCAGTCCATCGCGACAAAGGTCACGGACTCGATGGGCGACGCCACCCTGTGGGCGACCACGATCGGCACCGGCACCTGGACCGTCCTGTCCGGCATCACGGACGCCGCAGCAGGCGGCACCGTCATTCAGGGCCAGGGCCCCGTCACCATCGAGCACATCGACAACACCCCATACGACCCGGACACCCTGTACCGGGTCACCGCCCGCGTCCGCACCACGGCCGCGCCCACATCCGGCACGCCCGTCGTATCGATCGGTCTCGTCGGGGTGGCAGCAGACGGCGTCACCCGCGTCAACTCCACCGGGGCGAACAACACGGTCACAGGACAGCACTACATCGCCGCCAACGGCGTCACCATCAACGCCGGCACCTCATGGACGACGTTCACCGGCTACGCGCAGGGCACTGCCGCAACCGGCACCACGACAGCCTGCCCGCTACCGACCGCCCCCGGCAGAATGCACTCCAGCACCCGCTACGTCCGCCCCTCGATACGCCTGCTCACGGGCGCGACAGGTGGCACCATGCAAATCGATCAGGTGACGGTCGAGACCGTACCGACCGGCGTCGTCAACTCCGTCAACATCGCGAACGGGGCCGTCACTGCCGCGTCTATCGCCGCCGACGCCATCACCGGCAAGACCATTACCGGCGGCACCATCACCGGCTCCACCATTCAAACCGCCATCACCGGAAAGCGCATCGTCCTCATGCCCAACGGATCGATGCTCCTGTACTCCGGCCGCGCCGATGGCGAGACGCCAGGCAGCTTTGAATCAGGCATCACTGGCGACGGCAGCGGAATGCAGCTCGGCTACCTTGCGATCAAACCGCCGACACATGGACCCACCCCACCCGAAATTGTGCTGACGGTGGGCCCGTCCGGTGAGCAGAACTACAGAGTGGGCCCGCTCGCCTTGCTGGAGGGGGCCACCGGAGCGTACACATCGCTCGTCGGCCACCTCCTGGTGGTGGGCGACACAGAGGTCACCGGCCCTTTCAAAGCGGGCAACTTCACGTCGGGCCGGATCACGATCACGGCCGGCGGCGGTGTGCCAACGTCGGCCACGGTCACCGGGCTCGGACTGGTGGGCACGGGCCACCGAGCCGTGGCCACACCGAGTACCACTGTCCCCGGCACCACCGTGACCGGCGTCGGCTGCACGTCGGTCACCGCAGACTCAATGATCGTTTGGATCACCCGCACCGGCACCGCCACAGGCACCGGTGTGGACTACATCGTGATGGGAGCATGACCGTGGAAGAGACAGACCCCGTGATGATGGTGGCCACGTGCCGCACACCGGGATGCGTGGCTGAGGACCGGGCGATCACGTGCCCCATGTTCCCCAACGTGGTGCCGCCGACGTACCGCGCCGTGTGCGCGCAGTGCGGCGAGCCCGTCACCGACCTCGTCCCCGTGACCAGCACCTGACCAAGCCCAAGCGCATCAGGGGCAACCCCTAGCCTGCACCGCCGTACGCTGATCGTGGGCGACCCTCCGCCCAGGGCACGTGAGTTCGTGTCCGCCCCCCGAGGGACTGCATTCGTGCAGCCAACCATTCACCGGGGCGCGAAAGGACTCATGCCCATGAAACTCATCACCCGGTCCGACCTCGGCTGGCCTGCATCGGCCGCTCCGTCGCAGTCCACCGCCAAGGGCGTGAAGGTTCATTACGAGGGCACGCCCGTGAGCACGAAGCTGCTCACCGACCACGACGCCTGCCTCGCCGAGTGGAAGAACATCCGCAAGTCTCACCTTGCGAACAAGACCGAGAACTACAGCGACGTCGCCTACAACTACGCGGCCTGCCCGCACGGCTACCTGCTGGAAGGCCGTGGCCTGCACAAGCGCACCGGCGCGAACGGCAACCAAGCGCTGAACCAGGCGCATTACGCGATCGTCGGCCTCGTCGGTGACTCCGGGGTGACCGAGCCGACGGACGCCATGCTCGACGCGATACGCGACGGCATCGAGCTGCTTCGCAAGAACGGTGCCGGAAGCGAGATCAAGGGCCACAGGGACGGGTACGCGACTGCCTGCCCCGGAGGGGCGCTATATGCGTGGGTGCAAGAGGGTGCCCCCCGTCCCGGCGGCGGCACCACAGCCCCGCCTGCACCCCCGGCAAGCACCACGACGTACACGGTGAAGAAGGACGACACCCTGTCGTCGATCGCCACCGCACTCAAGACGACCGTCGCCAAGCTCGTCTCGCTGAACAGCCTCAAGGACCCGGACAAGCTGTCCGTCGGCCAGAAGCTCATGGTGCCCGGCAAGCCTGCCGTCCAGCCGTTGGAGCCGTACCCCGGCGCCGGGTTCTTCCACGGCGGCCGGCACTCGCCGGTGATAACGGCCATGGGAAGGCGCCTCGTCGCCGAAGGCTGTGGCCAATACCAGTCCGGGCCCGGCCCGAACTGGACCAACGCCGACCGGAATTCCTACGCCGCCTACCAACGGAAACTGGGCTACAAGGGCCCGGCGGCTGACGGGATCCCCGGCGCGGCGTCCTGGGCGAAGCTCCACGTCCCGAAGTCCTGACCCATCACACCCAAAGGAAGTATCGATCATGGCTGCACCCGTAGAGAAGAAGGTCACCGCCGCATCGGCAGGGGCGTACCTGGCGTCGACTGGGCTGCTCGCGAGCCTTGCCGCAGTTCAGGACAATGCCCGCCTGGTCGGCTGGATGCCGGATGCCGTCGCCCCGTTCGTTCTGGCGCTGGTGCCGACGGCGATCACGTTCGTCGGCGGGTGGGTGGCGAAGCACTCTCCCCGCAACTCGGCTGCCTGACCATCCTTCCTGAAGCACGGAGCTCGACATGGCCGATGAGCCGTTCTCTCTGGGAGAGCTGGGGCGGCTCATCCAGCTCATGCGTGGCGACATCCGCGACGACATGGCGCAGATCAATAGCCGCTTGGACCGCATGGTGTCCACCGACGTGTACGGGGTGGAGAAGGCGGCACTGGAGCGGGAGATCGCTGATGTAAAGAAGGACGTGGAGCAGGTGCAGGCGCAGCGGACCGCGGATGCCGAGCGGGTCACTCAGACCCGGCGGTGGCTTTTCGCGTCGGTCGTCATACCGGTGTTGGGGCTCATCATCCCGATCGTGTTCTTCCTCGCGGGAGGCAAGGGGTGAGGCCCCTGACCCGGGTGGAGGCCCGGAAGCACCGCAAGCGCGGCGACTATGTGGCGGCCGTCGCTGCCCTGTTCGCGGCGCTCGTCCTTGGCGTCGTCGTCACCGCGTTCGTCGTGCTCTCCAATGATCTCGATGCCGCGAATCAGGCCCGTGACGCTCTCGCCCGTCAGGTTCAGGGGCTGGGAGAGAAGCCCGTCGCCGGGCCGCCAGGATCGCGTGGAAAGGCCGGCGACTCCATTGTCGGGCAGACCGGTCCACCCGGGCCTGCTGGACCTCGGGGAGAAACCGGAGCATCAGGGAAGCCCGCACCCACCATCACCCCCAGCCCCGGCCCGACCGGCGTGCAGGGGCCCCCAGGTCCGGCGGGAAAGGACTCCACCATGCCGGGACCGTCTGGGCCTGCAGGGCAGGATGCCACTGGTGCGCCTGGGAGTAACGGCAAGGACGGCTCCGACGGCAGGGACGGATCGCCTCCCTCGGAGTGGACATACACCGACCCCGTCGGCGTCACCTACCGGTGCAACCCCGTCGAAGACTTCGATCCGAAGGCCCCTCGGTACCGCTGCACCCCTACCAGCACCCCGGCCCCTTCGCCGACGAGTGACCCGTCGGCGCGCTCATCCGCCCATGCCTCGGCCGTCGCCGCAACCAGGAGACCGTCATGACCATCGTCAAGGGCAAACTCATCGGCCCGGCGGATCCGCGACGGACAGAGGTGTCGCTGGCCCTGGTCGACGTAACCGGTGCAAGGGCGGTGGGCTATGTCGCCGATATCGGGGGCGAGATCGTCCGCCCGCTGGCCGTCCGGCCGGAGCAGGACGGGACTTGGTCAGCCGATCTGCAGCCGAACGCTCTGGTCGACGCTGCTGCCGGGGATACGGTGTGGGCGGTGATGGAGGGCCGGTCCCTGGACGGCTCCCCGGTCCTCACCCATGTGCTGGTGCCGGAGTCTGGTGGCCCGTACTGGATCGGCGACCTGCGGGTCGACCTCGGTGACTCCCCGACCGGCGGGAGCACCATCGTGTATGTTCCCGGCCCTGCGGGTGCCGCAGGACAAGACGGCCGGGATGGCGCGCCGGGGCTGACCGGTCCTCCCGGCGTCCAAGGCCCGGCAGGCATTGCTGGCGAAGCAGGGCTGCAAGGCCCCGCTGGGCCCGCCGGGGAAGCTGGGGTGCAAGGCGAGCAAGGACCCGTCGGCCCCATCGGCCCCCGCGGACTGACTGGCGATCCCGGACCGCGGGGCGCGACCGGAGCCACCGGCCCACAGGGCGCTCAAGGGCCGGTCGGCCTTACCGGGCCGCAGCCTCCGCTCGGGTCGGCTGGCGCAGGCGATGCCATCGCTCTGAAGTCGACCGATCCGACGACCACGAACGCCCGCACCCCGACCGCTCACGCCGCCAGTCACCGCGCTGGCGGAAGCGACGTCCTGACCGCAGCCGACGTCGGTGCCCTGCCGAGCGCCATCCTGACGGTCGACGGCTAC
This sequence comes from Streptomyces sp. NPDC104309, assembly GCF_055584025.1. NCBI lineage: Bacteria > Bacillati > Actinomycetota > Actinomycetes > Kitasatosporales > Streptomycetaceae > Streptomyces > Streptomyces sp. NPDC104309. The sequence continues at coordinate 47,960 of NZ_JBVJMV010000034.1, forward strand.
CTCGCCGGCGCCAGCACTTCCTCGCTGCGGTACTTCGCACACCGCGGCGGAGGAATGGTCAGGCCGGAGCACACGATGGCCGCCTACCGGGCCGCCGCCGGGCAGGGATACCCCCTGGAACTGTCAGTCAACGTGGACGCGTCGGGGCAGCTGTGGTGCCTGCACGACACCACCCTGGATCGGACGACGAACCGGACCGGGGCAATCAATACGTACACCACCGAGCAGATCACCAACTTGGTCACGACGAATGCGAAACCGATGCTCGGTACCGGGTGGACGGAGCAGCCCCTCGTGTCGCTTCGGACGGTGCTCGACGAATTCCTCGGAAAGGTCATCATCTTCCTGGAGGCCAAGGGCGGCGACTCGGTCGTGCCGCTCCAGACCTTCCTGACCACGTACTACCCGCACGCCCCGCGCTCCGTGGTCTGGAAAGCGCCGGTGAACACGACGACGCTGCCATGGGCCAAGGCGGCCGGGTACCGCACGTGGGTGTACCTCGACGCGGCCACCACCGACGCAACGCTGAACGCCCTCGACGCGAACACGGACTACTGGGGTGTGCAGACGACGTTCACCGACACCCGGATCCAGCAGGTGGTGGCACGGGGCAAGCCCGTCTTCTGCTGGCCCGTCTACCGCCGCTCCCAGCGCGACCGGATCCTCGGGCTCGGGGTCGTCGGCCTCATGTCGTCCGACCCCCGCTACGTGTCCACAAGCACCGCGGCCCAGACATTGACCCGCTGGGACCTCGGCATCAAAGACCCGGGCGGTACGCCGACCCTGGACTACGACTCAACGTATGCGCTGCAGTACGGCACAGGTGCGGACGCCGGGTGGGTGAGCATCGCCGCGGTGCCGATGCAGTCGTACGGACTGGGCAACCTCTGCCCGGTCGTGCCGGGGACGGGCGGATACAGGGTGTCCTGGGACATGAAGTACAAGACGCTCCCGACAACGGACTTGACGCAGCACGGCGGCATCTACCTGGGCAAGGCCAGCGATGACGCGTACCGGTTCGGAACGGCGAACGTGTCGGGCGGCTATCACGTGGTGATGCGAGCAAGCGGGCAGATGCAGCTCAACCGACACACCGCCGGGGTTACCAGCGGAACCGTCATCGGGACCGCCCAGAACACCACCGCTGCGGTCGCGGAAACGGCCATGTCGTTCCAGCTCGACGTGACACCAACGACAGTGGAGCTGCGCCGTACCGACGGCACGGGCTGGACGACTGGTCCGATCGCTGACATGACGTACCGGGGCGGGTACTTGGGCCTGTCGAACGGGTCGATCACTGATGTGAACACCCGGCCGTATTGGAGGAACTTCGTGGTCACGCAGCTCTGACCTGCGATTGTGTCCTATAGAAATGCACCTGAAATAAGGTGATCTTGCTCGCGTGAACGCTCCTCCTTGGGCACTTCATCGTTCTTACCTGCACGTCCGAGTGAAGAACCCGCAGCTACGGAACCGGCCCTCCCTTGTGCAGCCTCGGTACCTGCGTGAAGCCGATCAGCGAAGTGCATGTGTCCGAGCCGGGCCTGGTTGTCGTGGAGGTGGTGGCCGGCGACGAGGAGACTGCCCTGGCCGCGGTCGAGGAGCTGGGGAAGCGGTGGGCGACGTCGGGCCCGTCCGCACCATGGCGGGTGCCGGGGGAACCAGGGGTACGGGTACGGACGCACGCGAACACCCGCACCCCCGCGCCCTCCGATGAGGGGCTGCCGTAGGCTGACACGACGGTGCCCCGGCCACTGAACCTGGCCGGGGCGCCGTGCTGTACAGGCTGCTACTCGACGGTCAGGATCTGCATCGGGTAGTTCACGTCCCTGGTGAGGGGCGGGTAGTCTGCGTCGGCGCCTCCTGCGAGGAGAGCGAGTGACCAGATGGTCGTGACGTGCTCGAAGTTCTGTCGGGTGCGGTGGTACTTCTCGGCTGCGGCCTCGATGTACCGGCTGGCCGCAGTGCTGTACCGGGTGAACTCGGTGGTGCAGGTGAGGATGTCGCCGAGGAGGGCGTCGATCGACAGGTACCAGGTGTTCAGCATCCCAGCGTGCTCGCGAAGCATGTCGCGGGTCTGGTCCTGGCCGAACTCGGTCTCATGCCAGCGGACGTGCTCAATGTCGAAGACATCGAAGCAGTCATACAGGCCGCTGCCGTGGATGGCGGCTTCGTAGTCAAAGATGGCGCGCGTCTCACCGGGGGTGAACGCCTCGGTCTCGTGCTTGTAGATGTCCAGGTCGCTCATGGTCGTGGTCCTCACTGCTCAGTGGCCAGTCTTCTTCTGATGGTTTCGAACACTCGCCGGCGCTCCGGCGTACAGGCAGTCGGGACAGATCACCCATCCGCCGTCAGCGACTGCGGCGTCGAGGACAGAGTTCTCCGGTCCGAACTCGTGCTGTTCCAGTAGGCGCGCCACGGAACTCTCGTAACGGACGGCGAGGAGCGCCGCTTCGGCGGTTTTGTCGTGGCCACGAGCGAAGAACGAGCCGAGACCGACGATGGCTCCGCAGCCGCAGAAGCACTTGCCAGTAGGGATGAGGCGAGGGAGGTTCTCGTTCGTCATCCCTTTAAGATAGGGCTTTTTGGTCAGTCTCCATAGAGGATTACTAAGATTGACCGATACTGCTCGCTTCCGATCGGGGCGCAGAGGGCTCGGGCGGGGAAACGCCTCGTTGCTCAGGATCGCTTCTGGCGAAGAACCGGGGAACTCCTCCCCGGTACGGCCAACATGACTGGGCGGCAGGGGCAACGCCCCGCTACTCCCGTGCCACGCTGAACTCATGAGCCTTCAGCAGTCCGCAGTGCTCGGCTGGTGCCAGATCTACGACGGCATCACCATCTTCGACATCAACGGCCAGCGCCAGCAGGATTGTCCGAACGTTCCGGTCGCCCAGGTCACGCACCACCACGGCGGCACGACGATGCTCTGCCAGGAGGATCTGGACAGCTGGTTGGACAACGCGGACGGCGACCCGAGCATGGAACCTGCCGGGCTCCGCTTCCTCTGATGGGGGATAAGCTCACATGCCGTGCCGCAGCGCGCGCACGGTACCTTTCTCGTATGAGATTCCTGCGCCGCAGCGCCCCGCCGGTGCCCGAACCCGACCCGCACCGCTGCCGTCACATCACCGAGGACGTGGCACCCGTTCACGACGTCGACGGCCGCCTGGTCGCCTCTATCTGCACGGCGTGCGACCAAAGTCTGCCGGCGTGGAAGACGTGCAAGGACTGCGGCTACATCACGGTGGCCACCATCGGTCTGCGTGGAGAGTGGCGGGAACTGATGCGGCCGTGTCGGGAGCATGCCGCCGAATCCGCCTGATCAGGTTAGTTTCCCGGGGGTTGGCCCAGGGTGCGCGCAAGAGCCAGGGGAACGACGGGCCCGGCGGCATCTACGGTCGAGGCATGGCATCCGAAGTGAAGACCGGTTGGTTCGCTTGCTGGGACAAAGAGTCAGACCCGCGCTGGGCGTGGCAGCCGTGCTTGCAGCTGCCTTCGTCGATCGGGGCGATGCAGATCTGGTTCGCCACCGAGGAGGAGTGCATGGACTTCGGCCTCGGGGAACATCGGTACAGCCGTTGGCGCTGAGAACGATCATGGTCGGCTAGCACACCGGCTGGGGGCACCGCTGGGGTTCACGGAAAGATCGCCGGGCGGGTGCCGGGGCTGGCTACGGTCCGCTTCGTGCCGGTGGAATTTCTGACTGATGAGCAGGCCGAGGCGTACGGCGAGTTCGCCGAGGAGCCGACGCGCCCTGAGCTGGAGCGGTTCTTCTTCCTGGACGACGTCGACCGGGATCTGATCGCGCTGCGGCGCTCGACGCACCACCAACTCGGCTTCGCACTCCAGATGTGCACGGTGCGCTACATCGGCCGGTTTCTCCCGGACGATCCGCTCGACGCCCCCTGGCCGGTGGTCGAGCATCTGGCCGCGCAGCTCGGCATCGAGGACGCGTCGGTGGTGAAGCGGTACACCGAGCGGCCAAAGACGGCGTACGAGCACGCGTGGGAGATCCGGGACGCCTACGAGTACCACGAGTACGAGGACCCGCAGTGGTCGCGGCGGTTCCGTACGTTCCTGCACGGGCGGGCGTGGACGCACGCCGAGGGGCCGAAGGCGCTGTTCGACCACGCGGTGGGCTGGTTGCGCCGTAACCGCGTGCTGCTGCCCGGGGTGAGCGTGCTGGCCCGGCAGGTGTCGGAGGTCCGCAAGGTCGCGGACCAGCGGCTGCACGCCACCGTCGCGGGGGCTGCTCGCCGTGCGGATGCGGCGTTGCCCGGGGACTTGGTGGCGACGCTGACGACGCCGGAGGGCTCGCGGTTCTCGGAGCTGGAGCGGCTGCGCCGGCCGCCGACGCGGACGACGGGCACGGCGTTCGCCCGCGCTCTGGAGCGGGTGGACGAGATCGGCGCGTTCCAGCTCGGCAGGTTGAAGCTGTCGCAGATCCCGCCGAATCGGATGGCCGCTTTGGCCCGGTACGCGCTGGGATCGAAGGCGGCGCTGCTGGAGCGGGCGGCGGAGCCGAAGCGTACGGCGATGCTCACCGCGGTGATGCGGCACCTGGAGGCGAAGGCGATCGACGAGGCGCTGGATCTGTTCCAGGTCCTCATGGCCACCCGGCTGCTGAGCACGGCGAAGCGGAAGACGGAGAAGGAACGCCTGTCGACGCTGCCGCAGCTGGAGAAGGCGTCACGCACCCTCGCGCGGGCGGCGAAGGTGCTGTTCGAGGAGCTGGAGCTGGTCGAGGAGCACGGCACGGATGTGGACGTGGCCGCGCTGTGGGCGGCGTTGGAGGAAGTCGCCTCGCGCGCCGCCGTGATGACCGCGGCGGCCACGGTGGTCGCGCTGGTGCCCGAGGACGAGGGCTCGGCCGAGGTCGCGATGCGGGCCGCGCTCGCGACCCGGTACGCCACGGTGCGCCCGTTCCTGTCGTTGCTGGGTGAGTCGAGGGCGCTGGACGCTGCGAGTGCCGGAAAGCGGGTCCTGGCCGGGGTCCGCAGCCTCCCGTCCCTGGCCCGGCGGAAGACGGGCGTCAAGCCGCTGCTGCCGCGCGAGGTGGACGACAAGCTCGTTCCGCCCGCGTGGCGCAAGGCGGTCTACGCCAGCCCCGACCTGCCGCAGGGTGCGGTGGACCGGGACGCGTACGTGGTGTGCGTGCTGGAGCAGCTGCATCGCGCCCTGAACAACCGCGACGTGTTCGCCTCGCCCTCGCACCGCTGGTCCAACCCGCGGGCCCGCCTGCTGGAGGGCCCCGAGTGGGACGCGGTGTGTGAGGACGTCCTGGCGGCCCTGAGCCTGGACATGCCCGTCGAGGAGCACCTGGCGGAGCTGGTGCGGGGCCTGGACGCCGGGTGGAAGCAGCTCGCCGAGCGTCTTGAGGAGGCGGGGCCGGCGGCGAAGGTCTCCGTCGAGGTGCAGGACGACGGGCGGGTGAAGCTGCATGTCGACAAGCTCGGCGCGCTCGGCGAGCCCAAGTCCCTGACGTGGCTGCGCAAGCGGGTCGAGAAGATGCTCCCGAAGATCGACTTGCCGGACCTGCTGTTCGAGGTGAACGCCTGGACCGGGTTCCTGGACGCCTTCGTGCACCTGGGGGACGGCACCACCCGGATGAAGGATCTGCCCACCTCGGTGGTCGCGCTGCTGGTGTCCGAGGCGTGCAACATCGGTATGGCCCCGGTGGTGAACCCCGGCCACGAGGCGCTGACCCGGGCCCGGCTCGTGCACGTCGATCAGTACTACCTGCGCGCCGACACGATCACCGCGGCGAATGCGCGGCTCATCACCGCCCAGGCCGCCGTGCCCATCGTGAAGTTCTGGGGCAACGGCCTGCTCGCCTCGGTGGACGGACTGCGGTTCGTCGTGCCGGTGCGCACGATCAGCTCGGCACCGTCGCCGAAGTACTTCGGGTTCAAGCGGGGCATCACCTGGCTCAACGCCGTCAACGACCAGGTCGCCGGGATCGGGCAGATGGTCGTCCCCGGCACGCCGCGCGACTCCCTGCACATCCTGGACGCGCTGCTGAACCTGGACGGCGGCATCAAGCCGGAGATGGTGGCGACCGACAACGCCTCGTACTCCGACATGGTGTTCGGCCTGTTCAAGATCCTCGGCTACAACTTCAGCCCCCGGTTCCGAGACCTGGACGACCAGCGGTTCTGGCGGGCCACGATGCCCGGCGTCGAGACCGGCACCTACGGCCCGGTGGAGGACCTGGCCCGTAACCGCGTGAACCTGAACAAGGTGATCGCGCACTGGCCGGACATGCTGAAGGTCGCCGGGTCCCTGGTCACCAACCAGGTCCGCGCCTACGACCTGCTGCGGATGTTCGGGCGCGAGGGGCGCCCGACTCCGCTGGGGACGGCGTTCGCGGAGTACGGGCGGGTCGCGAAGACCGAGCACCTGCTGCGGGTGGTCGACCCGGTGGACGACACCTACCGGCGTCAGATGAACCGGCAGCTCACGGTGCAGGAGTCCCGCCACAAACTGGCCCGGGACGTGTGCCACGGCAAGCGCGGCACCATCCACCAGGCGTACCGCGACGGGATGGAGGACCAGCTCGGCGCGCTCGGCCTGGTCCTCAACGCCATCGTGCTCTGGACCACGAAGTACATCGACGCCGCCGTCGCCCAGCTCCGCGCCGAGGGCCACGAGATCCGCGACGAGGACATCGCCCGGCTCTCCCCGCTCAAGCACGCGAACCTCAACCTGCTCGGCCGCTACAGCTTCACCGCCTCGACCCCGGCCGCCGGCGCGCTGCGCCCGCTGCGCGACCCGGAAGCGCCGGAACTCGACGATGACGACGACGGCGAGGGAGCCTGAGCGCCGCATCCGCCGTCCGGGGCTGGTCGTTGTACTTCGGGAAGACCGCCCCATCGGGCAGTACGACACAGCCTTCGTGCCCACTGACACACCCTGGAGCCCCCGCCATGTCCCGTACGAGAGTCCGGCCGCTGGGCCACTGCTCGCGCTGCACTCGCGCCTGCTGGAAGGACGCCGACGACGCCTCCCGCTGGAACACCGAGTACGCCAAGGGCGTCCTGGTCGGCATTCTCTGCCCGGACTGCCAGACAGCGGAGGAGAACGCCGAGGCGGAGGTAAAGGCGGCCACGCTCGACTACTCCAACACGGCACCCGATGTCGACGGCCGGCGAAGGGTGGCCCCGCTCGGCGGCTGGCACACCGTGACCGCCCTGGAGCACCCGCTCGTCCGCGAGGACACGTCCGTCCACCTCGCCCTCGCGGTCGAGTCGGCGGAACTGCGTGTCGCCGTCGGCCCACAGAGCGACGCCCGCCTCCACGAACTCTTCGAGGAGCCGTGCGCGACGGTCGTCCGCACGGCGCTGGAGCGGGAACAGACCCGACCGGGACACCGCTCGATCACCTACAACCCGATGGACAGCCTTGGGCCGGACACCGTCCTGCTCATCGAAGACCACGCCCTGTGCGAAGACGCCGAGGACCACGGCGAACTGATGCTCTCCTTCTCGCCCTCGCTCAACCCCCACCTCCTGGCCGCCTTCGCCCCGCCGGTCGCGGAAACCATCCGCGCCCTCCTGGCCGTCTGAACGACCTTGAGGCACAGCAGTACAGCGGTTAACGCTAAGCCGTCCGGGCCCGCCGCGACCCGATTGAACGGGCTACGCGGGGACCATCCGTACGCCACGGAGGTCCGTCCACATGCGGGAGATCACCGGGACCTTGCCGGGGTGCTGCTCCCGGTAGGTGTCCGTGAGCCGGTACGGGTCCTGGCCGATGGTGTGCAGCACGACCGACCCGGAAGGAAGGTTTTGTTCGGCGAGGAAGCTGGCGATCGTGAGCGACCGGTACAGCGTGGTCACCGGTTCGTCCAGTGAGGCAGGGTCCAGCGCCTTCCACGGTTGCCCGTCGCGCAGGTCCAGACGCGGCAGCCACGTCCCGTCCGGCTGCTGCTGATGGTCGATGACGCCGCTGATGCCCGCCATCACGTCGTCGTAGTGCTCCCCGGCCGTCGCGTGCCCCAGCAGTTGGTCACCCTGCCCGGTGATGTAGCCCAGCCACTCCGCGCGTTCCATGACGAACGGGGACTCGCACATGCCGTCCGCGGGAGTTTCTGGCCTCGACCGCCGAACCTTGTTCTGCTTCTTCCTGCCCATGGCCGGTTCAACGATTTCCGGGTTCCTGGGTTGCGCGGATGCGGCAAGAGACCGCTGAACGGTCATCTGCTGGCCAGGGTGATCAGGCTCGTACAATTTCCCTCACACCCACCTGATGCACCCAAAGCGGACGAGCACTGAGAGCGCGGTCGTCGATCGGGCCAGATCGGGGCCGGAGCTTAGGATCGCGCACAGCGAAGAATCGCACTGCTCGAACAATGCTCCCGTCAGATGGCCGCGGCGGGGACATTGTTCGGTCTGGCTCCAGATAATGTTCCTACCTCGCAGCTGGCTGCGCTCTGCGGCAGGATCGATCCTGTGGAAGCGCATAACGTGTGTTAAGCGTGATCGGTTCGGTACCCTGATCATCGAACGTTCACCGACCGAAGGCGGCCCGCCGTGGCGCACATCGCAGAGCACATCGACCGCATCGCCGACTTCGTCGATGCCCGCATCGCCGAGCGGTTCTCCGGCGACCTCGCGTCGCGTCACTTCGACGACGAGCCCGACTCGCGCCTGCTGCGGGGCCTACGCCGAGCGGTCGAGGAGATGCGTTCCAAGACGGTGTTGGTGGAGAGCATCGAAGAGGACCCCGGCACGGCGCAGGCGGCGAACCTGGCTCTGACGTTCGCCTGGGGCGAGCTCGCCAGCATCGCGAGGGAGTGGAAGGATCACGCCGACTACCTCCCGGAGTTCGCTCTGGTAGCCCACCAGTTGGAGGGCCTGCCGAAGGCTGGCTCCTCGCTGAAGCCGTGACCGAGCAAGCTGTCACTGCCCGCCCGCGTGCCGAGCTGGCCCGGCCGGGCTCCGCCGAGGAGGCCCTGTACTGGCTCCGTGACACCCTCGGCACCGTCGCCCCCCGCGACCCCCGCACCCGGCGCCTTGGCGAACGCCGCTACCGGCTCGAACTCCTCGCCGAACTCTGCGACCGCGACACCTTCCTCCTCATCACCAGTTGGCTCGGCTCCGAAGCCGTCCCCGCCGCCAAGTCGAAACAGGCCTACGCCGACGACATTCGCCTATGGGCTGGTGTCGCACGGGAGTTGGGTGGCCACAAACGGTTCTTCGTCGGCGCGATCACCCCCGGCATCATCGAGACGTGGACGAAGACGCAGAAGGCGCAGAAGAAGGCACCGCGGACCATCAACCGGCGACTGTCAGTACTTACTGCGCTCGCCGGCTATGCCAAGTGGAAGACGAAGGATCAGAGCATCATCTCGCCTGTCACCAAGCACGACCGGCCCAAGGTCGACCCGCGTGACGAGACGACTGCCACCCCGATCCTTGAAGTCCCCGAGTTTCAGGCGGTCATCAACGCCGCCGAGACTCCGCAGCAGGCCCTGGTGCCCGTCCTCATCTACACCCTCGCTGGGAGGGTCACCGAGTGCTGCACCGCCCAGCTCCACCACCTCAAGACCCTCAGCGGGGAACGCGTCCTCGACCTGCGACGCAAAGGCGGCAAGGGCCGTGCCTTCCCTCTGCCGGAACGGCTCAGCGACCTCATCGACACCGCGACCGCCGGACGGGCAGACGGCTCGCTGCTCGTGGACGATCAGGGCCGACCGATGGACCGGCACGCCATCGACCGGCTGCTGACCCGCCTCGGACGCCTTGCCGGTGTCCTGCCCGACCGGGACCTCACCCCGCACGTACTGCGCGCATCGAAGCTCACGCACATGCACGACGGGGGCACGGCGGTCGAGGAAATCCAGGAGTACGCCGATCACGCCGCGATCGAGACGACCCTCCGCTACATTCGGCGCCGGGACGGCAGTGCACGCAAGGCGAAGCACGCTCAGGCCGCAGTTGCCGTGTACGACCATCTCGTGGACCGGTTCGTGGGGACGAGAGGAACGTCGTGAGCTCGCAGAAGTACACCGCGTCGTCCGTACGGCAGCTGGCCGCCCTCGTCGACCGGATCGCGCCGCGGGATCCGGCCCGGTGGGATGACCGGCAGCGGGTGCCGGGGGCGGGCGGTGTGCTGATCCAGGTGTCGAGGCAGCGCGCGGATCAGCTGTGGATGGTGGTCGGCATGTTCGACCGGGCGGTGGGCCGGGACGAGATGCCGGGCCGGGCCTCCCGAACGGCAGAGCAGTTGTTCACGTGGGCGGCTTTGGGCCCGTTCTGGGAGTTGGCGTCGGTCGGCGAGCTACGGCGGTTCGAGAAGACCATCGGCCAGCCGTTGCCGCTGGCGTCGCAGCGGATCGTGCTGGACTGTCTGCAGATGCTGGCCCGGGTCGCGGCGCCGGGGAAGCGGATCCGGTTGCCGGTGCTGCCGCAGGCCGAGCTGAAGGAGACGGTGGCGGGCCGGTCTTTGGACTCGCTGTACCGGGGCCTGGTGGACATGGCAGGCGCGGGCCCGTTGGAGCGGGACGGTACGGCGCTCACCTATGAGGACCGCACCCGCACCCTGGCGATGGTCGCGATCCTGCTGGACGCGGCACCACGGTCCGGGGAACTGGCGGCGATCCGCCTGGACGACCTGGCCGCGGGTGAGCAGGCGGTGGGGGTGCGCCGGCGTCAGCAGAAGGCGCCGCCAAACCGGGCCGAGGAGATCGCCGCCCTGGCCGAGGTGCATCCTGAGACGGTGCGGGCGGCTTTGCGGGGGCGGTGGGAGCAGATGTCGGAGGCGACCCGGCAGAAGGTCCTGGCCGCGGTCGAGGGGTTGGAGCCTCTGCCGGAAGTGGAGTGGTACGCGCTGCGTGAGGGGTCGCGGGTCGCGGTCCGTCGGTGGCTGAAGGTCCGTGAGGGCCTGGTCGAGCAGGTCCCGTTGACGGGTGGCCGAACGGCTTTGTGGGTGTCGCTGTGGCCATCGAAGGCCGGGCCGCCGGGGATTCCGCTCAGGCCGCAGGGGCTGCGGCAGGCGTACGCGCGCGGGATCACGGCGTTGAACTTCGTGATGGCCGGCTCGTATGGGTGGGAGCCGTTGCCGGTGCGGATGGAGCAGGTCCGCCGTTCGGTGACGGCGGTGCCGTTGGAAGCCAGGCCGGAGTAGCCGACGGCACCGAAGACAGCCCGGTTCAGGTTCCGGGAAGCTGGTCCTGGTCGACGTGGTGTTCGGGTGCGGGGCCGGGCCGGCGCTCGGGATCGCAGGCGGGCCCGTACCCGTTCAGGCGTGACTGGGTGCGTGTGAGAGGGCGTCCGCAGCGGCGGCAGTACCGGTGCCGGAAGCCGGTCGGGGTGTCGACGAGCGTGGGCTGGTGCGCGTCTTGGGCCATGAGTCCAGTGTCCTGGTCGTGAAGAGGGCTGGTGGCGTGGCGAGTTAGCGGGTTAGACTGCGCGTGCGCGTTCATTATGACTTGGAAGGCCACCACCCGGTTCGGGGCGGTGGCCTTTGGCATGTGCGGGGTCAGTTGACCTGGGTTACGGCCGGGGCGAGCTCGGTTTCTCCGTAGGCGTGCCGTCGTCCGGTGGGGTCGCTGTCGACGATGACGCCGTAATCGGGGTCCCACCTGCTGGGCATGTGAGCGATGGTGCCGAGCGTTCCGGCGGGGGTCGAGGTTATGCCTGAGAAGAAACTGCCTTCGTCGACGGTGGTCCGGACGCGTTGGCCGAGGTAGAACCGCCCACCTCCGACGGGTGCCTGCTCGCGGCATATGACTGCCCACCGTTCGGCGAAGAAGCTGATGTAGAAGGCGAGCCCGAGGGCTTCGCTCCACATTGTGCGGGGCTTGTCGGTCACGGGTTCCTCCTAAGCGGCGAGGGAGTGGGCGGCCTGCTCGAACAGGCGGGCCGCGGCGAGGTTCTTGGGGCGGTACGTGCTCAGGCGGGCGGCGAACGTGGTCGCAGCGTAGAGCTTGACGGTGACAGTCTTCCGGGCCCGGCCCTTCAGCTTGATGTCCGCCTGGGCGGTGGCGTCGGCGGTCATACCGCGGGAGAAGGCGCCGGCGAATCGCTTGGCGGTGGCGTCGTCGAGGCCGGCGGCTACGAGGTGGGTGCGGGCGGTCTGGGGGGTCCCGGTGGCGACGGCTTTGGTGGCGTGGCGTGCGGCGCGCTGTTCGCGGATCCGTCGGGCGAGTGCTCGGTTCTTGGTGTGCTTCACGGTGTCCCCCTTGGTGCGGTGTGTTCCCCACACTAGCCGTAACCCATTGCGCGCGCAATAGGTTACGCGTATGGTGGTTCCAACGGGACGCACCGCCCCCGGAAAACATGCAGGCCATACCCCATGGCGCCTGCAATAGAACAAGGAGGACACTGGCGTGGTAAACGCCCCCACGCGCCCACCGGCCCGACGACGGTCCGACCGGCGCCCGCCGAAAGGACCCACCGTGGCCCGCACCCCCACCAGCTCCGCCTCCACGATCCGCGCCCGGCTCACCGCCGCCAGCGCGAAGCTCGTCGAGGCCGGCGCCCCCGAACTGTCGGCCGCGGTCGACGAGGTGCTCGCCCCCGGCGGGTGGAGCCTGCTGCGCCGCACCGAGCCCGACGCCGACACCAACCCGAACATGCCGATCTTCATGAACAAGGAGATCCGCGAATCCCTCAAGATCAAGGCGGAGGCGAAGGGCACCACGCTCACCGCCGACGTCAACGAGGCGTTCACGAAGTTCCTGGTCGGCGAGTTCGTGCCGGACGCCCCGATCCGGTCCCGTCGCAACTCCGGTGCGGAGAAGGGCAACCTGAACGTCCGCCCGGACGCCGACCTGGTGCAGCAGGTGAAGGACCTGGCCGAGGAGAAGACGGCCGAGTACGGGTGGACGGTGACGCCGGCCCGGGTCGCGTCCGCGTACCTGATGAAGAAGTACCGCATCTCTGAGGCCGCTCAGGCCAAGTAGGCCGGCGGGCGGTGGCGGCCTGGACGCCGACAACCGGGCCGCCGCACCGCCCCCACATCGCATAGGAGACCTCATGGCCACGGCCACCGAGGCCCCCGCCAGCAACACGGCGGAGGGCCCCACCACGCACACCCAAAACCCCGACCAGCAGCGCCCGGCCGGCACGCTCGCCAAGACCGCCGGGGCCCTCGCTATCCGCCCCGACCAGACCGCCTGGACCAACGAGCAAGCCGCCGTCCTACGCCAGTCCGGCATCAAGGACCAGGTGACCCCTGCCGAACTGTCCGGCTTCCTGCACCTGTGCCAGCGCACCGGCCTTGACCCCTTCTCCCGGCAGATCTACCTGATCGGCCGGTTCAGTAAGAAGGACGGCCGTGAGGTCTACACCCCGCAGACCGGCATCGACGGGTACCGCGTCATCGCGCAGCGCGTGACCGCACAGACGGGCGGCACGTACGGCTACGAGGACACCGTGTGGTGCGACGCGTCGGGCCGGTGGCGTGATGTGTGGCTGGCCGAGGAGCCGCCGGCCGCCGCGAAGGTCACTGTGATCCGGAACGGGCAGCGCTTCTCCGCTGTCGCGACGTTCCGCGAGTACGTCCAGGCCTTCCCGGACGGCAACCCCAAGGGTCTGTGGGCGAAGATGCCCGCCGGGCAGATCGCCAAGTGCTCCGAGGCGCTGGCGCTCCGCAAGGCGTTCCCGCATGACCTCGCGGGCGTCTACACGGCTGAGGAGATGGCGCAGGCCGACAATGCGGCCCCCGGTCCGGTGGTGGCTCCGCGGGACTTCATCGCCAAGGCCGAGAACGCCGAGACCGCCGCCATCGCCCGGGTCGTCTGGATGAACGCCAAGCACTCGGGCGCCCCGGATGACGTACTGAACCGGATCGTCGAGATCGGTCAGGAGAAGGCCGCAGCCGAGCAGCAGCCCGCCGCGGATGACGAGATCGTGGACGGCGAAGTCGTCACCGAGGACGACACGGCCCAGGAGCCGCCGCCCGCGGACGCGGGCGCGGAGAGGGGCGCAGGCTCGCCGTCACTGGTTGCAGCTGAAGACGATGCCGCGGCGGCTGGCCACCTGGAACGCCTCATGGGGCAGGTCGCCAGCCAGGACTGCTGGAACAACCCGCTGCCACTGATCCAGATCAAGGGCGACGCTGACAAGCACGGCGTCCTCGACCGCCAAGTGCAGGGCCCGGATGGTGTGTGGCTGCCGCTGCGGAAGCTGCTGGACGACCGGATCGCCGACCTGAACCAGCGTCTCGCCCAGGGCGGGGACAACCAGAGGAGCATCGCCTGATGTACCGCAACGATTCCGACGCGCTGACGGTGATGGACTGGTTCTGTGGCGCAGGAGGCTCCTCGCAGGGCGCCCATGCAGTTCCTGGTGTCCGCGTGACCCGCGCGGCGAACCACTGGGCGAAGGCCATCGACTCCCACGAGGCGAACTTCCCCGAGGCCAGCCACTACCGCGGTGACATCCGTAAGGCGCCGGTGTGGAACTGGCCCGTCACGGACATCTTCTGGGCCTCCCCGGAGTGCACGAACTGGTCTGTGGCCAAGGGGAAGCGCCGCAACTTCGACACGGCCATGCAGGGCAGCCTCCTCGACCTCCTCGCCGACCAGGCCGAAGAGGAGCCGGCCGACCTGGAGGAGGAATCGCGGGCGCTCATGGAGGAGGTACCGCTGTACCTGCGCGGCGTCATTGAGCGCGGCGGCCTCGTCAAGGCCGGAGTCGTGGAAAACGTCACCGACGTCCGGGCGTGGGATCAGTGGGACCGGTGGATAGGCGAGCTCCACAAGATGGGGTATCGCACCCGGATCATCGCCCTGAACTCGATGCACGCGAACCCGCGGTCCGTACACGCTGCCCCGCAGTCCCGGGACCGTCTGTACGTCGGGTACTGGCACGAGTCGCTCGGCAGAACGCCGGACTGGGACAAGTGGCTGCGCCCGAAGGCGTGGTGCTCCGGCTGCGACGAGTACGTCCAGGCGATGCAGGTGTTCAAGACGCCCGGCCGCGACATGGGCCGGTACCGCACCCAGTACGTGTACCGCTGCCCGCGCACCACTTGCCGGAACCAGATCGTCGAGCCCGAGGCACTCCCTGCCGCCGCAGCAATCGACTGGTCCATCCCGGGCCAGCGCATCGGAGACCGGACCAAGCCGCTCGCCGACAAGACGATCGCCCGCATCGAGGCCGGGCTGAAGAAGTTCTCTCAGCCCGTGCCGATGATGGTCCCGGCCGGCGGCACCTGGCGGAACTCAGCGGTCAGCGTCGGTGAGCCGATGGGCGCCCGCACAACGCGGGAGAACGACGGCCTCATGGTCCCACCGCTCCTCGTTCCAGTCGAAGGCCGCGACGGCAAGGAAGCTCGATCCGCGCACGACCCGCTGCGCACCATGACCACCCGGAACGAAACCGGCCTGGCCTGGCTGCCGTTCATCGCCGAACTCCGCGGCGGCGGATCCGTCGCCCGCTCCGTCGCCGACGCCCTGGCGACGGTCACCGCATCCGGCAACCACCACGGGCTCGTCACGCCTGAACTGCCCGCCATGGTCATGCGGAACAACAGCAGCCGCAAGGGGCCGGGAGGCGAGCACTGCACGCCTGCCACTGAGCCGCTCAGAACGCTCACGACAGCGGGGCATCAGTCGCTCGTCACCTGGGACGACATCCTCGTCCCCTACTACAGCAACGGCACCGCGCGAACGGTCGCGGAGCCGATCGGCGCCCTGTCCACCCGCGACCGGTACGCCCTGGTGCGCGGTGACGTCGACATCAACGACGTTCGGTTCCGGATGCTGGAGCCGCACGAGATTGGCCGTGCGATGTCGTTCGCCGACGACTACATCGTTCTCGGTTCGAAGCGCGACAAGGTCCGCCAATACGGGAACGCCGTTACCCCGAACGCGGCCGAGGTCATCCTCTGCGCCCTCGTCGAGGCAATCACCGGTGAGGAGTTCGACCGGTACGCGCGGCAGGAACTCGCTGCCGCAGCCTGACGCCCTACACCTGCGGGGCCGACTCACTTCTGAAGGAGGCCCCGCCGTGGGCAACATCGTCGTGCCCTTCCTCTCCGCCGTTCTGGCGCTGGACGCCGCCGTGGTGGCGGTCGCCGTCCTGCGGTGCCGGAACCGGCGCCCGGACAGCAATCCGGCTCCGTTCGTCCGGTACCGGCCGGACCAGCACCCTGCGGTCGTCACCGCCGAGCACCTGGTCTCCGACTGCTACCAGCGGCTCGGGGACCTGTACGCACAGCCCAGCACCGGCTGGCAGGCCATCCCCTAAACCGCGAGCCCACCAGGAGGTGAGCACCGTGTACCTGACCCTTGCTGCGGTGCTCACCACCGCGGCCCTTACCGCCGGCCTCTACTGCTGGCGGCAGATCCGAACCACGCGGCGCGCTCTGATCCTGGAGCGCGCCGCACGTCGTCTGACCGAGAACACCCACCACAGCGACATGACCGTGCTCCGGCGCCGTATCGACGCCGCGATCGCGGAGCAGCAGGTCCTTGCCGCCGCCGACCGGATCGTCGACGCCGAGCTCGCCCGCACGACCCGCAACAACCAGCAGGAGGGGGACACCCCATGACGACGCCGCTGATCGCCCGACAGAACCTCACGGACCACCCGCATTACCGGTACCGCGGCTGCGCCCCCGACCCCGACAACCCGCACGCTGCGGCCGGTGACCCGGACGTGTCCGTGGATGTGTGGGCCCCGTACACGGGGGATGGTGCGGAGCCGCAGAAGACCCGCATCGCCCGGGAACGGTCCGCGGTCGAGATCTGCGGGTTCTGCCCGGTGCAGGCCCTGTGCCGCGCCTACGCGAACACGGAGCTGGTGGAGGCCGGTACAAGCGGGGCACCGGATGTGGTGCACCTGGCGGAGCCGGAGGGTGTGTGGGGCGGGCAGATAGCCCTCGAACGCCACCATGCCCTCATCTCGCTTCGCGCCGGAACCGCGACGGTGACCGAGCAAGCCCTGGCCGAGGCCCGGTCCCCGCAGAAGCAGAAGGTGCTCCGCGCCCTGGCCGTCGAACTGTACGAGTCGAGGGTGGCCCGCCGGGCCGGCATGGACGTCCGCCGCACCAACTGGCACCGGTCCGCCCTGTGCTCGCTCCTCGGCCTGAACAAGAACACCGCCACCCGCGACGAACTCCTCCTCGCCGCCGTCCGCCACGGGCTGCTCCCCGCCAACATGCGGATCGTGTGGGACGGGCTGTGGCCGATCGCCGCCGCCCCGAACACAGACGGCTCCCGGCAGCGCCGTATCGCCCCCGGGTTCCCTCTCACGCTCCTCACCCCCGCCCCACGCCGCAACCGGCCCCGCAAGCGCACCACCCGCCGCGGACCCGCCACCCCCAGCCCAGCCGCCACCGCAGCCACCCGTCCCGGTGGCAGGCGCCTACGTCTCGTCACCGCACAGGCAACCCCCGCCCTACCCCTCCCCACCGCACTGGAGCCCGCCGCATGACCACCACCCCCGACACCGCCCCCACCACGGTCACCGACCTGACCACCCCGGCGCCCGCCGACCAGGTCCTCGCCGAGCGCTGCCAGTCGTCCGGGGACTACCTCGCTGGGATCCTCGCCGCCTCCATGCTCGACACGGTCGGCACCCCGAAGAAGCTGCCGCAGTATCTGTTCCCGGGCGTCGACCCGGAGGTGGTTCAGCAGATCTGGGAGGCCGCCCTGCCCGTCGGGTTCCGGGCCGGGAAGCTCGCCGCACAGCCGAGCTGGACCCCCGAAGCCCTCGACCGGCTCCGCGCCCAGCTGCAGGGCGCCGGGTACACGGCCATGGCCGGGCGCGTCGCCCGGTCCCGCAGCATCCACCCGCCCCGGCACCCCGCCGACGACGACACCCACACCACCCGGGGCGGGGGCACGCGATGAGCGCCAGCACCGACATTCTCAACTTCCTGGAGTCCGCCATCACGCAGCGCATGGACGCGACGCTCAAGACGCTGGACGTCGCTGACCGTGCTGACGTTCGCCGTGGCCGACTGCCCGCCCCGTGGGCCTTCACTAGCAACGTGAACACGGGGGGCAGCGAAGTCCGGGACGCGGACTCGGGCATGATTCGAGTTCGTGGGACTTGGCCCAGCGAGGGCAACCACATCATCCTCAATGACCCCCGATCGGTTCTGCGCCGCTGCGCTGCCGACCGGAAGATCCTTGAGCTGCACGGCGGCCGCGCGCATTCCTGCCCCGCCATCGACTACGACGGCGACTACGACGACCAGGCCCGGTTCTACAACCACGAGACATGCCCCGTCGTGCAGCTCCTTGCCGAGGGCTACGGCTGGACCGGAGGCGACCGGTGACCAACACCCGCCCCTCCCGCGGCCGGCCCACCGTGTTCGACACCGCCCTGCGCACCCTGTACCTCGACGCGGTCCGGTCCGGCATGTACCTCGGCGCCGCCGCCGACCACATCGGCATCCACCGCAACATCCCCACCCGCACCGCCCGCACCGACCCCGAGTTCGGACAGGCACTCACCGACGCCAAGGTCGAAGGGCGGAAGGCCAGGGTGGAGGACGTCGCCCACGACGAAGCCCGCTACAACAACTACGGCTGCCGGTGCCCGAAGTGCACGGCCGCCGCGTCGAAGGCACGGGCCGGGCGCCGGGCAGAGACCCAACCCGAGGAGGAAGGAGGGGAGTCGGGGCAGGTCCTCGACCTCCGAACCGGCGCCGAGTCCCCTAATCCTTTGTTGCTGCGGATTGCGTCTTGAAGTGATGACGACCACTCCGAGCAAGATCACCTTATTTCAGGTGCACTTTTATAGGACACAACCGCAGGTCAGGCACCACCGTGCGATGACCTGCCTATCGGATGACAAGTCAGATCAGAGACACGTTCGGCAAGGGGAGCGACAAGTGGCGAGGACAACAGGTAGGCTCAGCCTGGCGCCAGACGACCACTCAGAAATGGGATTGGTCGAACGGCCCACCAAGACAACAGGAAAGGCCCCGCTGATTCCCCCGGTGGTTGCACACCGAGGAGCGGGGCCGGACCGACACCACACACTCGCGACGAATGAAGGTGCCAGTTCTATGGCGAAGCGTACCCGGACATCCGGGGATACAGACAGTGGGACCTTGCAGTCCGCCGTGAAGATCACACCGGCGACGCACGCAGGCCCTGTCACCACTACCCACACCAGCGCATGAGCGCCGAGGTGCTGCGTACGTACCGCTTCCGGTGCGACGCAGCCCACTGCCCGGTGTCCAGCCTCTCCAAGACCAACGAGGCCCCATTCGGCTGGACGGCCATCGACAGCATTGCC
The DNA here is from genome assembly GCF_055584025.1 of Streptomyces sp. NPDC104309. Classification (NCBI taxonomy): domain Bacteria; kingdom Bacillati; phylum Actinomycetota; class Actinomycetes; order Kitasatosporales; family Streptomycetaceae; genus Streptomyces; species Streptomyces sp. NPDC104309. The sequence continues at coordinate 67,168 of NZ_JBVJMV010000034.1, forward strand.
CACCAGTCCTACGGCCCGATGCCGTCGGTGAAGGCGGGCCGTGCCCGGCTGTCGGCTCTGGACGTCAGGTCTCTTCGATCAGTCGGCCGCTTCTGGCTTCACCTGTGCCCCGCCCACGGCGACGCCCTGACGGGCCACACGCCGCAGACCGACAACGAGGGTGGCCAGGGGGCTTCCATCGCCTGCTCCTGCGGTGAGCGCCTCGCCTGGTCCACGCCGAGCACCAAGGCGCTCTGGGTTCAGCACTACGAGGCAGTCTCCGGCCGACGGGAGGGCGAGCGATGAGCGACGAGAACCCCTACGGCAATGTCCTCGCGGCCGCGCCGCCCGTCCTCGCCGAGACGGCTATCCGCCGAGTCCACGAACTCCTCGAAGCCGAAGCCGACACGGCTGACATCCACGAGGTAGTCACCACGTCGGTCGCCCTGCTGAACATGCATCAGCGGAACCGGCCCGGGCGGAAGCGCGCATGGCTGGCCAAGGTCACCAGCTTCGCGTTCCCCCGCACCTTCGCCGCCGCATGGGGCGACGCTGGCGAGCACTACGTGTGCTTCACCGCCTCGGTCACGAAGGGCGGCAAGCAGGCCGTCGGCCGCGAGATCGAGTTGCAGCTGCCCGTCGAGGACGCCGAACGGCTCGGACAGCAGATGCTCCGCATGGTCGAGTTCCAGCGCGGCCAGGCCACTCAAACTTCCTTCGCCGTCCAGGCGCAGGGGCAAACCGAACCCAACGAGGGGGACCAGGTGACGTAGCGACCTCTAAGGCGGGAGGTCCTGAGCCCCTTGGCGGGGGCACTTCCTCTACCGCCGACCGCGGTGTTTGGCGACACCGTTGCGGCCACTTCCTACGGCTCGGTTTGCAGACCGAGCTAAGGCCCGACTCTCAGAACCGGTTTGGCGACCGGGGCCGAGCAGGTCGAGCGAACAACAGGTTCCTCACGAACCACTCACCTCAACACCGGGCCTTTTGCGTGCCCGCCATCACGAGGAAAGCAGGTACATAGTGCCGTACCCGAGCACCGCTTGTCAGCTTCCGCACGCCCGGACGGGCGATTCGCGGCAAAAGTCCCCCACCATCAGCGGCATCCCGTGCCAGCAAACTCCTCGCGACACGAACACCCCACATGACACGTTCGAACGCGTGTACGAGTACAGTGCGGGTCAGGTCGCCCTGGTCCGCGGCGCCGACCAGGAGGTCGAGCACACCGCGTCGCGCCATAGCGGCCCGCGTCGGTGGCTTCGCTCCGTGGAATGGCTGATCGCAGCCGGCCTGCACCCGCGGGCGAACGCCACCACGCTCGCCATCGCACGGGACCTTAAGGCGCGCATGGACTACTCGACCGGGCACGTCCGTTACTGCCTCGACGAGACCGTCGCCCGCACCGGCGTGAGCAAAGCCTCGGTGAAGCGGCACGTCGCCTACATTCGGGAACTCGGCGCCCTGGCCTGGGTCCAGCACGGCACCAAGGCGAACGTCCGCCGCGTCCTCGGCCTCGGCGGGTACGCGGCCACCGCGACCGTGTACGCCGCGGTGATCCCGGCGTCCTACGACCACGCCATGGGGCACCAGATCGTCGGGTCCGGGTACAGCGCCGGGATCGTCGTGGACTACCGGCAGATGCCCGACACCCGCCCCGCGGCCACTGTCACAAGCCCTGTGGATAACGCCTCTTCGGGGCCTGTGGACAACTCCCCGGAACGATCTTGTGAGCCCCCTTCCCTTACCTCAGCTAGTCAGGAGGGAAAGGTTCAGATGGTGGGGGGTTTTAACTACACCCCGCACGCGGGCCGTCGAACCGCATCCCTCCCCCACCAGAACCGCAGCAGCAAAGACGCAGCAGCCCGTACACCGGCCCAGGTCCGTCGCGAACTGCACGAAGCCCGACTCGTCCGAGCCCTCGTGAACTGGACCCAGACCGAACCGGAACGTCGCCTCGCCTACGTGCTGCGCCCCTTCTTCGACCGCGGACTCCGCGCCCACGACATCGCGGCAGAACTCGGCGGCATGTGCTTGGGCTGGCGACCGAAGCAGCCCGCGAACTACATCCGTGCCGCCCTTGCCCGGCAGGCCGATCACGAGACCCAGCTCATGACCGCAGACAACAGCCACGGGCCCCAGACCTGGCGTGCCACCAGCGCCCAGCACGCGGCCGATCAGGCATCCCTCATCAAGCTGTTCGGCCTGGCGACATCCGACGAGGAAGAGACCCCGGCTTGGACCGACGAGGACCGGCGTATTGCCCGCGCCCAGGGCTGGACCAACCTGCAGCAGGTCATCGATCACATCGAAGACCACGACATCGACGACGCCATTGACCTGTACGGCACCGACCTTGCGTCCAAGGCCGCGCGCTTCGCCGCCTCGCCCGCCTTCCAGTCAGGAGTCTTCGCATGACCGACCAGCAATCGAAGTCATCGTCTGGTGTCGACCTCGCTCGACAGGCCCTTGCGGCATACAAAGCCTCCGCCCCGAAAGGACCGATGAAGACGAAGCCGCGGTCCCGGATCCGTCGTGCGGACCGTGGCAGCGGACGCGACCCTATTGGCCTCGGCGGCGTCCTCGGACACCTCAACGCCGAGCAGGGTTGGGAGATCAACCTCACCGCCGGCAGCATCAACGACCGGTGGGCGGAGTTCTGCCCGCAGTACGTCGGCTGCGTCGAGCCCGTCGCGTTCGATGCCGACGGTGGCCGGCTTGACCTCCGCCCCGTCTCCCACACCTACGCGGCGCAGCTTCGGCTCCTGGGCGGCCAGCTCGCCAAGCAGATCAATGACAAGTTGGGCTCGGTCGTCGTCCGCTCCGTCCGGGTCCTGCCCGTCGGCGCCCTCACCACCGGGACCCCGACCGTTGTGCAGGCGTCGCTCGAGCAGGCCGCCCCCGCCGGACCTGTCCGCACCCGCGAGACCGCATCAGCCGGCTAGCACCAGGCACTGGCCGCAGCGCTCGCCCACAAGCCCGACACCACCGCTACCGACCCGTACGTGAAGGCCGCCATCGATCGGCAGAACCAGGCCCTCACCAGCCGGCGCGAACCCGAGGGCGCGTTCACCGACGCCGTTGCCGCGCTCGAAGCACTCACCGCGGGCCAGGCGTCCGACAGCCTCCAGGCCAGCATCCGTGCCGCCCTCGACCACAAGCACAGCGGCGGTCGACCCGTCCGTCGCGCCTTCGACGTCGCATGACCAACCGGAACCTGCCCACCGTACGAACGGAGACCACCATGCCCGACTTCCCCCAGCAGCCGGCCAAGCTCACTGTGCCGCAGCAGCCGTCAAAGCCCCCGTACCAGGGACTGTTCCTCGAGCCGGATCTGCCTGCGGACACGGAGCAAGCAGAGGGCGACATGCTCGACTCCTCCGCAGCCTGATCCGGTTTACCGCGGTAAACCGGGCCGACACTCCAGGGCCGGGTGGCTCCGGAGCGGCTGCGGTTTACCGCGGTAAACCACTACTGCCCCCACAGGCCAACCCACCACCGGTGTGGGTGAACAAACCGGACGCACCCATCTGGAATGATGCTCCCAGCCCGAAGTACCGGAACGTACGGGAAGCAAACGGAGCATCACATGCCAGCAAGCGTTTATGTCGTGTCCATTGACCCTCAGGCCTCAACAGTCTGGTGGGCGAACAGGATCACGAACCTGCCCTTCGACTTCTCGCAGGAGCACGAGACTCCCGAGAACCTGGCCATCCTCAAGGAGACCGGAGCGAAGGTCCACGTCGTCGCCAATCAGAAAGGCGGCGTGGGTAAGACCACCACGACTCTGAACCTCGGTGCCGTCGTCGCCGACGTCCTCAAGTCTGCCAACAAGGGACTGCAGCACGTCTTCATCGACACCCCCGGCAGCCTCCAGGACGAGAACCTCCTCCTCGAAGCGCTGAAGTACGCCCACGACGTCATCGTCCCGATGCCTCCCGAGGGCCTCGCCTTCGACCCCACAGCCCGCACCATCCAGAGGGTCGTCGAACCCACCGGACTTCCCTACCGCGTCGTCATCAACGCCTGGGACCCCCGCGACGGCGTCGCCGACCTCGAGGAGACCCAGGGCTACATCGACGCCCAGGGATGGCCCCGAGCCCAGACCGTCATCCGCCGCTACAAGGTCCACACCCGGGCATCTGTTGAAGGCCGCGTCGTCACGCAGTACCCGAAGAACCGCGTCGCGATGGAAGCCCGCGAGGACTTCTTCCGCCTTGCTCTTGAGCTCGGATACGGAGGTGCAGCCTGATGGTTGCAGGACGCCGCACCAGCCTTACCTCGCTGGCCGGAGAAAAAGTCGACGAGGTTCCGGGCAAGAGCGACCCGCTGCTCCTAACCCTGCCGCTCACCAGCCTCGTCCCCACCCGCTTCAACCCCCGCCGCAACTTCGGCACCGACGAGGACCTGAAGAGTTTCGGCCTGGTCCTCAAGAAGAGGCAGCTGCAGCCGGCCGTTGTCGTCTCCCGCGCTGGGTACCTCAAGCTGTGGCCGGACGAGGCTCACAATGTCGGCACTGCGCCGTACGTCATCGCGAACGGAGAGCGCCGCTACCGCGGATCGCTAGCCGCTGGGCTCACCACCCTCCATGTCGTGCACAACGAGGACGTCGCAAAATCACGTGCCGACTTCCTCGATGCCGTCCTCTCCGAGAACAACGACCGCGAGGACCTTGACCCCATCGAGCGAGCCATCGGTATCGAAACGATGGTGGCCCAGATCGGGGGAGCCGACGCTGTCGCGGATCACTACGAGAAGACCAAGGGGTGGGTGAGTCAGCAGCGCAAGCTCCTCAAGCTCACCCCGCAGCTGCAGGCTCTTGTCAGTGCAGGAGAGCTACCCATTCGCGTGGGGCGCGAGATTGCGGGCCTGCCAGAGGCGGAGCAGGCGGGTGCGTGGGCGGCTGAAGTAGGGCGGCGGAAAAAGAGCAAGTCACTCCCTCGGGTGCGCCAGCCCAAGGTCAAACCTCAGCCGCTGGAACCGGACCGGTTTACCGCGGTAAACCAGGGCGACGCATCTGCGAGCCAAGGCAATGGTCGGACCCCGGCGCCGAAGCAACCGCCGCAGAGCATCGACAGCACGACGCCGAGCGAATCCCAAAACCCGGTCTCGATGGGCACCGCGAACAGTGCGAGCAGCGCCCCCCTTACATCTACTCTCCCTGTGCTTGTTTCGGAAGTGTCCGCCGATCCGGCCGCACCACCTGCGTCCCCCGCCACGGGGTCATTGCCTCGGCAGACCGGCCAGGAGCCAGCCGTGGAGCCGCTCCTCACCAAGCGCACAATCAAGATGCCCTGGAGCGACGGCAGGGAAGCCATGGACATAATCTTCGACAAGCTGGACGTCAATGAGCGCCGCGCAGCCCTAGGGCGCTACTTCGAGCTAGTCGGTGGAGCTGAGGCGGTAGCCGCCGACTTCAAGGCAGCACTCAATCCCCAGTTGCAGGCCCTGCTGGGCGAGCACCTCATCGACGGTTTGTAGTCCGGCCGATGCACGGCCCCGTTCCCTGCCTGATTGTGGGGGAGCGGGGCCGTTATCGTTCCCGACCGGTTCCGGTCAGAAATAGGCACCTTGCCGGGGTTTTTCAGTCACACGACCGAGTGACGCCGCGACAGATCCCTTCCCCATACACCCACCTGTCGATTGGGTGGAAGAGCCGCCTCCCTCACCAGGCGGTCGGCAGCAGGGGCAGAGGTCTCCCCCTCCAGGGGGAATCGCAGCGCCTCTGCCCCTGCCCCCCCACCACCGGAAATACCGGAAGCCTCCCGGCGTGGCGAGAACGCGGCCTACAATCGCGTCATCTGGCGGGCATGCCCGTGAGGTCTCGGCCCCCGCGGCCGGCCTGGGGTGTTGTCGGCAAAACTCCGCCCCGGTCATCCCCGGGGGCTTCTCTGTGTCACCACCTGGCTCGGTCGGCACCCGTACGTGACTGGCCGGGAGACTACTCCTCCACGAGTCACGACCGGATCAAAACTCTGGCTCGGCTTACCAGGGATCGGATGCAGGTGTCACAGTGGCACTCCCCGGTACGGCCACCGGCAGCCACCCGGGGGAGGCTGCACATACTGCGAGTGCGCGGCCACCCTTCCCGATGCCGGAGGAGCGGAGACGCCCCATGCCCTCAGCAGCAGAGCCCACCCACCCCGGATCCGGGCCCCCGGGCCCCCACGACGGGCCCTCACACGCGCGGGTCATCCCGATCCGGAAGCGCCCCGGTCTCGGACACGGCCGCCGCTACCGGCCTCCGGTCCCCGACCCGGTGCCGGCCACGCCTCAGCAGCAGCTCGCCGAGACGATGGAGGCCCTGTTCCTCGCCCGGGACCGCACTTTGACGGACGAGCCGACCGCGGAGGCGTACGACATCACCCTCACCGCCGTGCTCCTCATGCTGGACGGTGCACACGCCGAAGGCGTCGTCGGCGTGGAGGCGCACACGACGCTGCGCGGCATGGTCCAGGGGATGGCGGCAGCCCCGAACGAGTTGTGAATATGCCCGGTACAGATGCGGTGCACTGTGTGACGAGTCAGCAACGGCACCTTGCTCACCGTTGATCACTTACCACGTTCTGTTTAACTTGCGACCGTCCCGTGCCAGACTGGGGCGTCCGGAACTACCCGGAGTGACAGCCTCCGGCCACCGGCGCGCGCCCGGCACACGAACCGTCACGCCCCGCGCCCCCAGGCCGGATCGAGGGACGGGGACACCGATGGGCCTGGGAGACGACACCACCACCGAGCAGCGACTGCGACTCCTCCAGCGGGAGTTCGTCCAGCCCGGCAGTCGCGGACCCGGAGACGGACGCACCGCCACACAAGCCCACGCCCCTGCACCCATCAACCTCGGCGTCGTCGACCGCATCCGCGCCGCCGTGTACGAGATCGAAGCCCACACCCGGGCCAGCGACTGGGGTGAAGCGGCCGGCCCTGTGCCCGCCGACGCTGCGCAGGTCTACGAGTGGGCCCGCCAGCACACCGCCCACCTCGACCCCGAACGCCAAGAGGTCCGCGAAGCTCTGATCTACCGGCAGGGACTCGAGCACGCCATCGCCGCCGGTGATACGAGCGTCATCCGCCGCCACCCGTGCCCCGGATGTGGTTGCTGGGGCCTTTTCTGGAGAGAAGTGCAGCAGACAGCCGCGTGCGTCAACCGGTACTGCACGGACGATGACGGGCTGTCCCGTACCTGGTCACTCGCGCACCTCGCCCAGCAGCACATCGCCCGGCAGAAAAGCCTGAAGATCAGAGCAACCTGACGGACCTGTAGCGGGTCTACCAACCGTCACCACACTTTCATCACGTAACACCCACAACTGGATTCGCTACCTCCACTAGCGCGTCCGCCCGTAATCGGCCGCCGGAGCTGCGAACGATGGCCGTCGAGAGCGGAGTCCCGCCATGGCCGTCACCACCGTCAGCCCGTACGTCGCACCCACCGACCTGATGAGCCTCGAGGAAATCTGCGAACTCCTCAAAGGCACCGGTCATCCCTTCTCGGAGTCCACTGTCCGCAGATGGGTCGATCAGGAGGAGATCCCGGTCCATCACTGGGGTCGAAAGCGGATCCTGCACGTGTCGTACTCCGACATATTGATGGCTCACCGAAAGGCCGTCGCCCGACGCCAGCGCTGACCGCCGGCCACCCGTAGCCCCTCACTCCCGCCCGGAGTGGGGGGCTTTCTCATGCCCTGACTCATAATCTATTGCGCGAGCAATGGAATATGGGTAGTCTGGCGGAGCCGACAAGGTCCCACCCCACACCAGGAACGGACCGAGTACCTGATCCCTGGAGCGCCGCCATGAGCGTGATCAGCCATGCCCGCACACACCCCGCCACCATCAACTACGGCGACCTCACCGCGGACCAGCAGACGCGCTTCGACCAGCTCATGCAGCACGCCGACAACGCCGCCTCCGCCACCGCGTACGAGGCACTCATGGCAGCCGCCATCGCCATAACCGGCATCCGCACCCCCCGGCACAACGAAATCCTCCTGTGCGCCTGCCCCTGCACCTGCAGCCAGATCTTCGACGCCCACGACCCCGACACCCTCGTCACCGAAGAGCCCACCGGCTACAACCTCGGCCAACTCCAGTGCCCCGACTGCGCCGACCAGCACCCCCGGCCCATCGAGGACTAACCCCCAGCTCCCCGGCCCCGAGTCGAGCACCACACCCGAAGGGGTGCGCAGTAGCTCCCGGGGCCGGGTGCCCAACCACCACCACACCGCCCGAACAGGGAGACCGCCATGACCACCACCGCCGGAACCCTCCGCCGTGCCGCCCACCTCATCAATCACCGAGGCCTCCACACCGGCACCCAGTTCGCGGACCGGGCCACCAACTCGGCCGACGTCGCCGCCGCAATCTTCGTCGCCGCCGAAGGGACCGTGCCCGCCGAGTTCTACACCGACGAGGTCGCCTCGATCGAAATCATCTCGGCCAGTGCCCCGGCCATGGCCGCGATCCGCGCCCTCTCCGAAGCGCTGGACACCGAGCCGTGCGTCACCGAGATCGCCCCCGGCCACGACGTGCCCGACTACATCGAGCACGTCTCCAACTGGGCCGCCACCACCCCCGTCTTCGGCACCCGGCCGCCCACCACCTCAGAGGTCATCGGTGCCATCCTCCGCGCCGCCCAGACCGCCGACGCCCTCACCGACGCGCCACACCAGAACGCCGCCTGACCGTCCTCCGCCCCACCGCCCAGAACGGACCCACGCCATGAGCATCCTCACCATCGCCCTCGACACCCTCGACGACCCGAACAACCCCGACCACGCCCACGGCCGCGCCACCGCCTACGACGCCATCCACGACGGCACCCCCCTCACCGTCCTCGAAGACCGCCTCGAATGGATGGAAGACCCCACCGTCTCCGGCACCACGTACACCGCCGCCTACCTCGCTGGCTACCGCGCCCAGATCACCGACTGGCGGGCCTACGAGTACGCCCAGCGCACCGCCATCACCCACAACACCGGCTACTGGAACGAGGCCACCCGATGAACGCCCACGACACCGACGCCTGGCTGTGCCCCCTGCACCCCTTCGGCCACAACTGGGCGACCAACCCCACCCGCTGCTCCCTGTGCGCGGCCAAACGCACCGCAGCCGAAGCCATCGTGTCCATCCTCGCCAGCGCCCGAGGCTGGGACACGACCCGCGCCACTTCCCTCCTTGACGCCTTCCGGGCTGAGGTTCTGCTGGCGGAAGACCTGGCCGGGCTGTTCGAGCAGCTCGGTCCTCCCGCTGCGGATAAGCCCGTCATGTCCTGCACCCGATGCAACGGCACAGCCGTCGATCCGCAGGACTCGCATCCCGCAGAGGGTCCGAGCTACTACAGCATGGGCGAGCCGCCCGTCCTGGAGCCCTGCCGGGACTGCTTGTACAGGCCGGGTGCCGCCACCACGTGACCTGGCCGCCCACCGCACCCGCGCTCATTGCCGCCGTGCTGGGACTCATCGCGCTCGCCATGATCTGCGCCTCCCAGCACGGCTACGGCACCACCAACCCCAACCCGCAGGACCCGCCGGACGGAGAACACCCGTGAGCCGCACCACCAAAGATCAGCCCCGCCTGCGCGTCCTGTCGCTGGGCGCTGGGGTGCAATCCACCACCATCACCCTCCTATCTGCGGCTGGGGACCTTCCCAAGCTGGACGGCGCGATCTTCGCCGACACCGGCTGGGAGCCCCGCGCCGTCTATGACCACCTCGACCGCCTGGAGCGCGAGGTACTCATCCCGGCCCAGATCCCGCTCTACCGGGTGTCGGTCGGCAACATCCGCAATGACGCCCTCGACCCCACGCACCGCTTCGCCTCGATGCCGCTGTTCATCAAGAACCAGGACGGCGGCGACGGGATGACCCGGCGCCAGTGCACTTCCGAGTACAAGCTGAAGCCCATCAAGGCGCAGGTCCGGCAGCTCCTCGGCTACCCGCACCCGACGCCTGTCCCGCGCGGCGTGTACGCCGAGCAGTGGATCGGGATCAGTCGCGACGAGTTCGGCCGCGCCAAGGACTCCGGCATCCAGTACTTGCGCTCCGCGTTCCCGCTCCTCGACCTGGGCGGAGCCGCCGACGGCCGTGAAGGCTGGACCCGCGACGACTGCACCCGCTACCTCAAGGCCAACGGCTGGGAGACCACCCCGAAGTCGGCCTGCATCGGCTGCCCGTTCCATGGCAACGCCCAGTGGCGCGCACTCCGGGACACCTGCCTCCGCTGCGGACACTCCCGCAAGGACCACTGGCGCGGCATCGTCGAGCCCCTGCGGTGCGCCCACATTCTCAACCGCGAGGAGATCAACCGGGCCGCCGACCCCGACGACGTGCCTGCGGAAACATGCGACTGCCAGGGCTTCTACGCCCCGGAGTGGGACGACGCCGTCGACTTCGACCGCGCCATCCGATCCGGAAACGCCCGCGGCAACGCCAACGGCAAGCCGCTGCTGGGAGAGGCGTACCTGCACCGCTCCCGCCTCCCGCTCGACCAGGCGCCCATCGGCCGTGTGACCGCGTTCGAGTGGGCCAAGCAGCAGACCGACGTCTTCGGCCAGATCGCCGACGCCGAACTCGAAGAGGGCGATCCCGACGGCTGCTCCCCGTGGTCCTGCCGATCCGGCCGCGCCGCCTAACTCATCAGCCCGAACCTCTGCCGGACGGAGAACTCCCGTGAGCCGCAAGTCCAGCACCAAGACCCGCACCACCCCGAAGACCCCCGCGGTCCTCCCCATCCGGCCCGTACACCCCGACTTCATCACCAAACAGCAGATCGCAGCCGCCTACGCCGCCCGCCTCGCCAACCTCCCCACCACCGCGATACGCGCCTGGCAACCCGCCCCCGACGGCACAGTCCACCTCGCCTTCCCCTCCGGCAACCGCATCCACCACACCCCCAACGCCGACACCCCGTTCACCGCCCTCACCCCCTGCACCCAAGGCTTCATCCACCGCACCCCCATCACCGACCGCACCCAGCTGACGAACGCCGTCAACACGGCCGCCCACTGCACCAACCTCCACGGCCGGCCCAGCACCCTCACCCTCCAGCAGGTCGCCGCCACCGCCGAAGACACCCAAGCCCTCGACACCACGGCCCTTCGCGCCGCCGCCGACGACCAGGCAAAGGAGCACCCCGCACCATGACCGCCCACTACGACCAGACGTACATCGTGATGCTCGGCGCCGCCCTCGCCCAGGCCAACCTCAACGCCCTCGTCATCGCCGAAAACGGCGACAACCAGCTCGGCCGCCCCCACCCCGCACACCCCGGCTACCGCATCTGGAACGGCAACCTCTGCCAGATCGGCCACCGCGACCACGGGCCGTTCCTGCTGGAGGTCAACGCCATCCTCCCCGGCCACATGTACGCCGACATGGCCCACCACCAGCACGCCCACCTCAACCAGGGCACCTGGACCCGCTGCACGGCCGACGCCGACGGAGCCGTACCCATCACCCTCGCCATCACCCAAACCCGCGACCAGGAGGACCAACCGTGAACGACACCGGCACGTACAGCTACACCGACCCGACCGACGCCTTCGGCAACACCCTGACCGTCACGCCCGTCGAAGCGTCCGTCTACCACGGCGAGATCCCGGTCGTATCTCTCGGCGTGAACATCCACCCGGACTACACAGACCCGGAGACGCCGATCGTGTACATCCCCGTCGGTGACGTCGAAGAGGTCGTAGCAGCCATCCGCGCCGCAGCCGCCCAAGCCAAGCCGCAGTGACCGAGTACGAGATCTCCTGCCTCGGTAAAACCGCCTTCCCCAGCCGACGAGCAGCCCGACGTCGAGCCCGACAGATACACGGGGAAGGCGGACCCGACTTCCGCACCTACCGCTGCCGGTACTGCACCGCTGTTCACGTAGGCCACTACCCAGGCCACGCCACCTACGTCCGCGACACCCCATACGGGCCACGCCCCATACAGGAGCTCACCCCATGAAGAACCCCCTGCACCACAAGACCGCCCCACACTTCACCCTCGGCCTCATGAACGGCGCCATCGCGGTCGCCGCCACAGAGGGCCGCGTCAACTACTGGCTCCTCGCCCTCGTATCCCTCGTTCTCCTCCCCGCCCTCAGCCTGACCGCCGTACGCATCGCGCGAACCATCGACCAGCGCCAGCTCGAGGACACGTACAACCAGCCCGCATACGGGGAAGATTGATGACCACCACCCCCGCCCGCGCTCTCACCAGGCTCTACCGCTGGGACCCCACCCCGCGCCTCGACATTGCCGTCTACGGCCTCGCCGGACCCCAGGGCAGCAAGACGCCCGTCGGGTGGGGGAAGAGCCGCAAGACCGGCAGAGCCATCCCCCTCATGCGGGAGTCCTCCGCGAAGGTCAAGCCCTGGCGCGAGAAAGTCCAGGCCGCCATCGAAGCCGCGCTCCTCACCGGAGGCGCCCAGCGCATCGCCGGCCCCGTCCGCGCCGACATCACCTTCACCATGCCCAAGCCCGTCAACGCCCCCAAGCGCACCCGGACCTACCCGGCCGTCAGCCCCGACATCGACAAGCTCGAACGATCTACGTACGACGCCATCACGAAGTCCGGCATCTGGGAAGACGACGGCCGCGTCATCGAGAACCACAACCGCAAGGTCTACCCCGGCGAACACCCCGACGCCCTCGACCAGCCTGGCGCCATCATCCGCCTCTACACCCTCACCGGAGACCCGTCATGACCATCCTCAACGCCGGCATGCGCCGTCCCACAACACCCGCCGTCAGCGCACCCGCCAGCCAGGACTGGAAGACCCGCAGCGTCTGCCGCGGAAAGCTGGCCGACGACTTCTTCAGCACGTCGACAGCGGCGAAGGAGCGTGCCCGCGCCCTGTGCGTCGGGTGCCCGGTCATCGTGGAGTGCCTGAACAACCAGCGGCAGTCCGATGACGCGATCTACCGCTGGGGGGTGGGAGGCGGTCTCGACCCGGACCAGCGCCGAGCCTTGGAGGTGGAGGAGCTGCTGGGGAACCGGCCGGACTTGGCCATGGCTCAGCTGCTCGTGTCGCCTCGGTGGCTGTACCGGTTGCGGCGACTGAAGTCCGGCTGCCGGTCCCTGGAGGGAATGGTGGTCGCGCTCCAGAAAGACGGACTCGTCGTCGACGAGGTGACGGTGCGGGTTGCGGTGTGGTGGTCCGGTGGCCAGGGCGCCCGCATGGCCCGTCCGGCACAGCGGGATCACCGGTCATGGCGGGCGCGGCTGCGGGACGACTACACGGACGTGGTCGTCAGGCTGCACAAGTTGGGGGTTCGGCGGGCGGACATTGCCGCGTACCTGGGGATTCCCGGCACGAACGGGGAGAAGGGCATCTCTGAGGTTCTGAGGGCGGTCGCGGAGAAGTCGGCGGCTGCGGGTGTGGAGCTGGCGGCATGAGCTACCTGACCGTGGAACAGCGCGGTGACCTGGCCGAGGCGATGCTGCCCGTTGCTGCGCACATGGCTGCGGTTGTGCACGGTGACGGCGGGCCCGAGGATGTTCAGGCCGCACTGGAACCGTTGACGGAGGTGCATCGGGCCGCGCTGATTGTGGTTCTGGCCGGGCTTGTCGACCCGGACCAGTCCATGGGGCGACTGCTGGGGTGGCTGGACCGTGACGAGCACGGGGTTCTCACGGTGCCGGACTGGGGCGACCGTACCCCGCTCCGCGACCTTGCCCCCGAGCCTGAGGTCGACGACGACTACGTCGACCCGATCGCGGTGGGCCAGTACATCCTTGGTGCCCGCATCGATATATCCGACAGCGAGTTCTTGGCGGTGCTGGAGCGGGCCGAGGAGCTGGGCCTGTCGATGGGGGAACTGGACCGTCGGCGTGGTGTCGCGAAGGGCATGAACGGGGACCGGGTGAACCGGCTGCGGAAGGCGTACGAGCGGGCCAGCCGCGAACTGCCCGCGGTGTTGGTGGCGGGGCAGAAGCAGCCCGAGTTCACGAACGAGCAGGTCGTCGAGATCCGCGAACGGTACGCGGCGGGCGGGATCACGGACCTGGAGTTGTCGATGCAGTACGGGCGGACCCGTAAGAGCATCTCGTGCCTGCTGTCCGGGACGAGTTACCAGAACGCGGGCGGGCCGATAAGGCCGATGAAGGGCCCCGCCCGAAGGAGGGGTCGAGGGCCGGGTTCAACAGGAACACAGTCCGTCCTGCTGTCGAAGTAGGCGATCACCGCTGTGGTGCTCGGAAGGACCTGGAAGCACGTGGGCGGCCCGATTCACATACCTAGGTCCGCGCGTGGACCGCACATAGAGAAGAGGAGAGCAGCCTGATGGCAGGCGAGACCGTGATCACCGTTGTGGGCAATGTCGTCGAGGATCAGCCTGAGCTGAGGTACACCGCAAACGGCGGCAAGGCTGTCGCGAAGTTCCGTGTGGCGTCGACGCCGCGCACGTTCGACCGGCAGACCAACGAGTGGAAGGACGGCGAGAGCCTCTTCCTGACGTGCAGCGTCTGGGGGCCGGCGGGAGAGAACGTCGCGGCCACACTTCAGCGGGGTATGCGGGTCATCGTGCAGGGGCGACTCAAGCAGCGGTCTTACGAGGACCGTGATGGGGTCAAAAGGACCGTGTACGAGCTGGATTGCGACGAAGTCGGCGTGAGCCTGAAGTCCGCAACTGTCCAGGTGACGAGAACGTCCGGCGGTCAGCGTCCGGAGGTGCAGCAGGCGGCGCGGCGTCAGGGTGCGGTGTCGGCGGAGGATCCGTGGGCGTCGGGCACGCCGGGTTCGGGTCAGCCGGCGCAGGGGTGGGGGAGCGGGGGGCAGGACGAACCTCCCTTCTAGAGAGGGGTGCGCACGGTTGAGGGTCCGGTCCTTCGGGGTCGGGCCCTTTGTCGTGGGTGGGGGTGGCATCCCATCCATCATATTCTATTGCGCTAGCAATGGATTATGGCTACTCTGGTGGAGCCGACAACGACCCGCACCACACCAGGGGGCGCCAGATGATCGACAACCTCGGCTTCCACGCCGACGCAGACCTCCACGCCGAGCTCGCCAGCATCACCCGCGAACTCAACGGAATCACCGCCCGCATCGACAGCGGTCACTTCTATAGCCCCGAGGACCGGCACAACACCTGGGCCCGCCACGACAACCTCCAGCACCAGCGCGCCGGACTCACCAAGAAGATTGCCCAGGAGGAGGCCGAGACCGACCGGCTCCTCGCCGCGATCCGCACCGTCGGCAACCCCTACCTCGGGTTCATCGCCTACGTCGTCTTTGGACCCGCCGCCCTGCCCGTCCCGCCCCTGTACGAGGTGCGTGTCATCGAGCGTGACGGCGGCTACACGGTGCCGGGCCTGGTCCGCCGCAGGGTGACCGCCGAGCAGATCACTGAGACGCAGCGGGAGCTCCTGACCGCGGTGGTGAAGCGGGGCGGGCACGCCGAGGTGTGGGGCCACGCGATCCGCAACTACCGCACCCAGGTCACCGCGTACTGACCACCCCACCGGTCTCCCTTCCCCCAGGGAGACCAGCCGCGGCCCCGCCCCTCGCCGCCCCCGTATCCGACCCGTCCGACGACTACGCCGCCTAGGAGCAGTCCATGACCGCCACCACCATCGCTCTCCTTCCGGCCCTGCCGACCACCGCAGTCGAGCTCGCCGACTACGTCACCACCGGCGGTGACCTCCTGCCCCGCCTTACCGCCCAGCTCGGCGCCGGCCCGGCCCGGCTGCTCCTCGCGGACGCGTACGACATCGCCGCGCAGCGTCTCCGTACCGCCGCCTGAGCCCCTGACCGGTCTCCCCGGCCGCGGTCCCGCCCCCCATCCGGGACCGCGGCCCCCACCCCACCTCTGACCAAACCGCCCAGGAGGGCACCGTGAGGATTCGCCCCGACGTTGCCGAACTGATCCACCAGGGCTTCAACAACGCCTACATCACGAAGCGCTGCGGAGTGTCCGGGCAGCACGTCACGGCCGCGCGTCGCCGACTCCAGCGCCCCAATGCTCCCGAACGGCGTGACGCCACCGCCCTGGAACGCCTGTACGCGGAAGCTGTGCCCACCGGCCGTGTCTACGACTACCAGCCCCCGTCAGGGCGCATGCCGCTGTCGTCGGCCCAGCAGGCCGCGAACCGGGCAACGCTCCTGGCCGCACTGCGCGGGGAGGCGGCATGAAGCGGCTTGCCCACTCCACGTGGCTGACGGTCCGCGGTCCGGTCCTTGCCCTGCTGGGTGTGGCCGCCGCCTACGCCCTGTCGCACGTGTTGGACGGGTGGGAGTGGCAGGCCGGCCTCGGCCTGGTCGCGTTCCTCACCACGGTGCTGACCGTCGGCGTCTTCGCCTTCCGCATGCACCCCGACGACGCGGTCGAGGAAGCCGCCACCGCCATCCGGGCCGTGCTCACCGCCGCGTTCGCGGCCGCCGTGCTCACCGCCGCGTTCCTCGTCGCCCTCACCGACGGCCCCAGCCCCACCACCTGAAAGGACACCACATGACTGCCTATCGCCTGTGTAACGCAGCCGGATGCGACTTCCGTACCGAGGTCGACACCATCGACCCGGACGCCGCGTGGGACACGGTCACCGACCACTACCAGGCCGCCCACGGCATGACTGGCCCCGAGGCGGGTCACTTCGGGGCATGGCACAGCACCACCACCGACCTCGCCGCCAGCACAAACTCGACCACTACCTGAAAGGCATCACTGTGCCCGACATCAAGTCCTGGCCGTTCGGCACTGACGCCGACCGCGATGACCCGCTGACCGCCCTGCGCGTGCCGGTAGTCGGCAGCTTCAACCCGGAGTGGAAG
>NZ_JBVJMV010000035.1:0-82751 GCF_055584025.1 Streptomyces sp. NPDC104309
ACCAACGCAAGCGAGACGAGGGGAAGGGTCACAAGCAAGCAGTGCTCTCTCTCGCACGCCGTCGGGCCAACGTTCTCTGGGCCATGCTCCGCGACCGAGCGTGCTACCAGCCCGCACCATCAGTCACGCTGGCGGCTTGACATCCCTATTGGGAAGTTCTTTATCTACCAAGATCTTCCAGGTCTGCCGATGGCCTTGAGGGTCTCGGGGCGTTTGACGGTTCTGCCGACGTCGTAGCGGGGTGCCCGGTGTTTGTTCTTGGCGCCAGGCGGACGTCCAGGGCCGGTCCCTGTGGGCTTGGGAACACGGGTCGGGCAGGCGAGGTGAGCGCGGATGTTCCTGAACCCCCGGCGGACCCGGGCCGGGGTAAGCCGGTCGGAGGTGGCGGGTTTCTCCCAGGGGCGGCGGAGGTCTGCAGCGAGGGGACGGGCGAGCCGGAGCTGAGTGTGGGCGACGATCAGGAGCCAGGTCCAGCGGTCCGCGGCCTCGGGAGTGCGGAGTTTCGGGCAGGTCCAGCCGAGGGTCTGTTTCGCGAAGCGGAAGGTGTGCTCCAGGTCGAAGCGGCGGAGAAACGCCTGCCAGCAACGGTCCACGTCGTTCGGGGTGGCGCCGGTCTTCGAGGACCACAGCCACACGGGTGGGGCATCTCGCTCCTTCGACAGATGTTCAACCTTCAGGCGGATCAACGCGCCCTCCACCAAAGGAAATTCTCCTTCGTGGTCGAGCCATGCCGAGCGGTGGGTGAGCCGGGGGTGGACCCGGTCCCATGCCTGGGTTTCGGCCTTGCCGTAGTTGCTGGTGCCGGTGACCGTGACAACCGCGGGCTCGGGCCAGGTCTCCGGCTTGGTGAAGCGGAACTCCGGTCCGTGCTTGGGCGGCCGCCCGTTGATGCCGTGCTTCCTCGGTGGCTTCGGCAGGCGCATCACGCGGTCGGAGCGAACCCGGCCGACCAGCTCGACGGGCAGGTCGCGCAGGACCCAGGCCAGGCGGGTGACGTCGTAGCCGGCATCGCTGACGATCACGATGTCCGGGTCCCCGGCCTGCCACTGGCCCGCGGTGATGAGCCGCTCGACGACTCCTCGTAGCTGGCCGGCGGTGACAGCGGTCGCGTCGTCCGCCGGGCCGAGCCGGACCGCGTCCAGGATCGCGGTCCAGGAGGTGGCGCCCGGCTCCAGCACGGCGACGAAGGAGTAGGGCCACCCCGGAATGAACTGCGAGGCCGTTTTTCCGCGGCCGTAGACGTGGCAGAACAGCCGCTCCGCAGAGCACGGCGCGTCCGAACGCAGCCACGGCGACACATCGACCGCCAGCACTAGCCGCCCGCCGTCGAAGCGGGGGAGCGACAGCCCGGCCAGCACGGTCCGCAGCCGGTCCATGTCGATCCGGCCGTGGTTCAAGCCGCCGTACATCGCTCCGTGCCCACGACGATGCTCGGGCAACAGCGTCAAGTCCACCGGAGACTTCACCGCCCCGTCCGCGCACAACACCGCGTCGGACAGCTCGAACAGTTCATCGCGCCGTGCGGTCAGGCACGCGTAGAACTCGCCCCGGAAGCGTGATGCTTCCGCGAACGCTTCCCCTCGGACTGCATCAGGCAGCAGACTCACCTTCACGGCCTTCGTCTTGGTCACGTGCACCTTGGTCGGAGCACATGATCAGACGAAGGCCGACCCCACGTCCGGCGAATACCCAGGTGAGCGGTCCAGTTCGAGACGCCGTTCGAGGGTGTATTGGTCGGTCTCATCCGATGTGTGGTGGACATGCCGGGCTGGCAGGATTTCCCGAAGGGCGCTGAGACAGGTGAAGTAGGGTGCCGCCAACCAACCGGGGGCGGCATGAAGCAGCAGGCATCGACAGGTCCGCTTGCCCAGGATGGGGATGGGCGACCGAGTCACCTGCCGCGACGGGGGCTGTTCGTCGTGACGGTGTACATCATCTGTTTCCTCTGGGGAACCGCCATGCACCTCGTGGACTTGGCAGGTGGCGGTCACAACAGCTATGCCTCTCCTGCACCGGCCCCCATCCGGGTCTACTTCGTCGCTCTGGTCCTGCTCGACCCTCTGGTGGCCGTTCTGCTGGCACGACGCCGGCCATTCGCCGTGATCGTGGCGTGCGCGGTCATGGCCGCGGACGTGTCCGCCAACTACTACGTCAACTGGCCGCAGATCTCACAAAACCCGGACTACCTGCTCCGGCCCCTCGGGTTGCTGCCGTTCACCCTGTTCGCGCTCTTCGTCGCCGTGACCACGTCGCCCCTCTACCTGCGCCTGGCCCGGATTGCCGGACACGGAAGCCGATAAGCGACAACACCGGTTGACGCAGTCCGTCCCATCCTCACCTGGAGCGACAACGCCTCGTCTGGCAACGAACTCCACAACTCTCGAGAGAAGAGGAAGCGATCGTTGCGACGGGGCGCGGAAGATATAGAACAAGCTCAGTCGTCGAAGGAACCGTGCCGACCGGCGCCGCCGCCGAACCGGTCCGCGCCGGTCTGCGTCTCCCCCGCCGTGAGCGGCACCAGGCCGTGCCGGTACTCCCCAGCCAGGGCGTCAGGCTCGCTCAGGCCGTGCTGCTCCCGGACCGAGAGCCGGTCGTGACGCAGGCACAGCTGAGGGAACGCGGCGATCTCCCTGGCGAGTCGCTCCGCCGCGCGCCTGGCCTCGCCTGGCGGCACGATCCGGTTGACGAGCCCCATGGCACAGGCCTCGGACGCCGGAACGGGGCGCCCGGTGAGAATCATGTCCATGGCCCGGCTCTCACCGATGAGGCGCGGCAGCCGTACGGTTCCGCCGTCCACCAGTGGCACTCCCCAGCGGCGGCAGAACACCCCGAACACCGCGTCGTCCTCCGCCACGCGCAGATCGCACCAGACGGCCAGCTCAAGTCCCCCGGCCACGGCATGCCCCGAGACCGCCGCGATGACGGGCTTGCTCAGGCTCATACGGGTCGGGCCCATCGGCCCGTCGCCCTCGGCCCGGACCGCGTTGCCGCGTTCCGTACCGATGCCTTTCAGGTCGGCACCGGCGCAGAACGTACCGCCCTCGCCCCACAGCACGGCGACGGCCGCATCCGGGTCGGCGTCGAACTCGCGGAAGGCGGCGGCCAGTAGGTCGGCCGTCGGGCCGTCCACGGCGTTGCGGACCTCGGGCCGGCTGAGGACCACCGTGAGGACGGGGCCGTCGCGTTCGATCCGTACCGCAGGTGTCTCGATCATCGTCGCCCTCCACAGGGGTCGCGCCGCGCCCTCATCCGGCCCGGTCCGAACGAAAGACCCCGGACGGTGACGGCCGTCCGTCCGGGTGCGGCCGGATTCATCTGATTCTCACGCAACCGTTCTACCGTGAGCCGTGTGACCCAGACGAGCCCGCCCGGTTGGCATCCAGACCCCGGGTATACAGGAATTGGCCCCGTTCAGGAACGCTGGTGGGACGGCAACCAGTGGACCGACCATCTCCGCCTGCCGCCCGCCACGATCCGGCGTCGACGGATACGCGTCGGCGTCACCGCGGGTGTGGTGGTGCTCGTCGCGATCGGGGCAGGCGTCATTCTCCTGTCGGATCATTCCGGCGGCCCGAAGGAGAACGCGGCCACGGCTCCGTCCACCGCGCCTTCCGGCGCTCCCGGAGGCGGCGGGCGCGGGGGCGGAGGCGAGAGCCGGGCACCCGAGCGGCAGCTGCCGCAGACCGAGGACGGCTACGCCACCGACCTGGCCGGGGGCATCAGTCTCCCCGTGCCCGACGGCTGGACGGGCAAGTCGGGAATCGCCGGAGCGGACGTGTCCACCGGTGAGTACGCCTGCCCCGGCGACACGTCCCAGCAGTGTGTGCGCGGCGGGGTGTCCTCCGTGCCGGCGACGGCCCTGAAGCTCGACACCACTACGGCGAAGGCCACGGCGACGAAGGACATCTCCGCCAACGCCACGGATTCCTACGGCGAGAAGATCTACGGGGGCATCACCTCTCATCAGCAGCTCAAGTCCGAGCCGGTCACCGTGGCCGGCCAGCAGGGCTACCTGGTGCGCTGGAAGGTGGTGACGAAGAGCGGCGACGACGGGTACGTGCAGTCGCTGGCCTTTCCGTCCCCCCGCTCCAAGGAGATGCTGATCGTCGTCCGCTCCGGCTTCGACATCAACGCCAAGGCACCGGCGCTGTCCGTCATGGATGACATCACCAAGGGCATCAAGGCCGCCACGGGAACGGGCTCGGGCCCCGGCACCACCGCGTAGGAACGCCGACCGCGGTCACACCGAGCGGGCGGGCGCGGTCGACCGGTGTGAGTACTACGGAACAACCGGCTGAGTACGTCGTCCGATTCACCGGCGGGCCGTGGCTGGTCGAATGACAGCCATGGCTCCTGACGCACCGCACCGCCCCCGCCTGCAGCATGTCACCACGGCAGGCACGACCCTGGCCGTGACCTTGGCCCCGCTGGTGATCGGCGTACTGCTGGCCAAGTCCATGGCGGCGGACCCCCTGACACCGGTCAACGCGATGGTCACCAGGGGCGGGCAGCCCGTACCCATGTCGCCCGCGCAGTGGCGCCGATGCGGCAGGCATGCGCTGCGCAGGTGGAAGCGCCCGCTGATCGCGTACAAGCACCCGCGCACGCTCGCCCGGCGGTGCCCCGGGGCACCGCCGGGCGAGCGCCGAGGGAACGACGCGCCCGGCACACCGGAGTGAGACCGACGTATCAGGCCCGTCGGCAGTGCAGGAACAGCTGGGGCTCGGCCACCGCCGCTTCATGGGCCGGGGTGAACAGGCCGGCCTGCTCCCACAGGACCGCGAATCCGGCCGCGGCGACCAACTCGGTGAACTCCTCGGCGCCGAAGCTGGTCGCCCGCACCTCCTGGCCCATGAAGACCACGCCGACGTCCTCGGCGTCCACCGGCACCGTCGCGACGACCAGGTACCCGCCGGGGACCAGTAGCCGCCCCAGTTTCCGCAGCAGTCGCACCTGGTCGTCGCGGGACATCTGCAGCAACGAGAAGTACACGCAGACCGCGTCGAAACTTCCCTCTTCCAGGGAGAGTTCACGAATGTCCGCGCACTCGAAGGATGCACCGGGCACCTGCCCGGCCGCCAGTTCCACCATGACGGGTGAGACATCGACGCCCAGTACGTCATGACCGGCCTCGGCCAGGGTCTGTGCGGTCGGCCGGCCCGTTCCGCAGCCCACGTCCAGGATCCGGCTGTGCGGTGCGAGCTGCTCCAATAGCCGACGCAGCGAGGCGTGATGGGTGGCCGATCCCGCGAACGCCCGCTCGTACTCCGCACCCAGAGCGTCGAACACCCTGGCGGCGGCGCGGCCGTGGTCGTCGTCCATCGATACGGTCCCTTCCGTTGCCCGGGACGGCTCCCGGGATCGTTTCATCCTTCGGGAAGTCCTTCAACACGCGACCCTGGCACGGCAGATGATGAACCGGGCAGCGGCGCGACGAGCGGTCCCGCGGCCGATTGCGCGTCCGGCGGCCCGGAGAAAAATCCGGTGCCCCGCCCGCGCCGGTCTCACTACACTCGCCACGAATCGCACGTCGCATCGCGGCGCGCACCGTGACGAACGAGGGGAGACCGGCCATGCGTCACCGCACCGCCGTGGTCGTCCCCCGGTCCCGGTACGAGGTGATCCTGGTGTCTTCGTCCGCCCGGTGCCCGCTGCGCGGCCGGCACCGGATGTCCGTGACGAGCAACTGACCTCCTCCTGAGGCGTGTCGGGCCGTTTCGACGGCTCCTCACCGGTGCGGTGCGCCGCATCAGGGGGACATCCGCGCGGCCTGTCCGCGCGCCGGTTCGTCCGGCGATCGCGCCGCCTCATCCGGATCACCCCGAAAGGCCACCGGCCGTGCGTACCGACCTGCACCGTCATCCCACCAATCCGCCGACCCGCGTCCGTAATCTGGGCATCCTCGCCCACGTCGACGCCGGCAAGACCACCGTCACCGAACGGATCCTCTACCTCACCGGCACCACTCACAAGCGGGGCGAGGTCCACGACGGGACGACCGTCACCGACTTCGATCCCCAGGAGCGCGATCGCGGGATCACCATCTTCGCCGCCGCGGTGAGTTGTACCTGGGACGGCCACCGGATCAATCTGATCGACACCCCTGGCCACGTCGACTTCTCCGACGAGGTGGAGCGCTCACTGCGGGTGCTCGACGGCGCTGTCGCGGTGTTCGACGCCGTCGCGGGGGTCGAGCCGCAGAGCGAGTCGGTGTGGCGGCAGGCCGACCGGCACGGGGTGCCGCGGATCGCCTTCGTCAACAAACTGGACCGCGCCGGTGCCGACCTCGACACGGCGGTCGCGTCGATACGCGAGCGGCTGCACACGGTTCCGCTCGTCGTGCAGCTGCCGATCGGAAAGGAGGACGGATTCACCGGAGTGGTGGATCTGCTGCGCATGCGATCGCTGGTCTGGGCCGACGACGGCACCGATTTCCAGGAGGGGCAGGTACCCGACGACCTGCGCGAGGAGGCGCGCCGCCGGCGCGGGCTGCTCGAAGAGACCGTGGCGGAACTGCACCCGGCCGCGCTGGAGGAGTTCTGCGCGGAGTCGACGGTCTCCGCACCGACCCTGGCCGCCGCGCTGCGCGATCTGACCCGTACCCATGAGGCCGTCGTGGTGTTGTGCGGGTCGGCCTACCGCAACCGAGGCATCGAACCGCTGCTGGAGGCCGTCGTGGCCTACCTGCCCTCGCCCCTGGACGTGCCTGCGGTACGCGGCACGCTGGACGGCGCGGTGCAGGAGCGGCCCACCGACCCGGCGGCGCCGTTCGCCGCGCTGGTGTTCAAGGTCAACTCGACCGCCACCGGGCGGCTGACCTACCTGCGCGTCTATTCGGGAACGATCCGGAAGGGGGACACCGTGCTGGACGTGGGCGCGCGGCGCAGCGAGCGGATCGGCCGGATCCTGCGGATTCAGGCCGGGCGGCACTCGGACGTGGACCGGGCGGTCGCCGGGGACATCGTCGCGGTGATCGGGCTGAAAGCGGCCCGCGCCGGGGCGACCCTGTCCGCGCCCGCGACGCCCTTGGTCCTCGAACCGCCTTCCGTGGCCGATCCGGTCGTCTCCGTGGCGGTCGAGCCCCGCAGGAACATCGACACCGACCGGTTGGCGTCGGCGCTGGCACGGCTGGTCGAGGAGGATCCGTCGCTGGCGGTCCGGACCGATCCCGAGACCGGTCAGACCGTGCTGTCGGGTATGGGCGAACTGCATCTGGAGGTCGCGGTGGAGAAGATCCGGCGAGCTCACGGGCTGGATGTCGGCGTCGGCCGACCGCAGGTGGCGCACCGGGAGACGGTGGTCCGGGGCGTGTCCGGGCTGGTGTACCGGCATGTCAAGCAGGACGGAGGCGCGGGCCAGTTCGCTCATGTCGTGCTCGACGCGGAGCCGTGGGAGGCCACGGGTGACGACGGCGGCGGCACGACGGACTTCGTGTTCCGGTCGACCGTCGTCGGTGGCCGGGTGCCGCGGGAGTTCGTCCGTGCGGTGGAGGCCGGCTGCCGGGACGCCCTGGCCGAAGGCCCCCTGGGCGGGCACCCGGTGACCGGGCTGCGGGTCACACTGACCGACGGGGCGACCCACTCCAAGGACTCCTCGGAGATGGCGTTCCGGACGGCCGGCCGCCTCGCGCTGCGGGAAGCTCTGCGCAACAGCGCGATGGTGCTGCTGGAACCGGTGGTCGAGGTCACGGTCACCGTGCCCGACGACGCCGTGGGCGGGGTGCTCGGCGACCTGGCGGCTCGGCGCGGCCGGGTATCGGGCTCGACCGCGCGGGTGGGCACCTCGGTGATCACGGCTACCGTGCCGCTGGCGGAACTGTTCGGCTATGCCACCCGGCTGCGCAGCCGTACCCAGGGCCGGGGAACGTTCACCACCCGGGCCACCGGCTACGCCCCGGCGCCGGGCGCGGTGTCATCCGCCGGGGCATCGGCCCGGTAGTGACCGTGCCGGCCCCGCCCGTTCGCGGGCGGGGCCGGCACGGCCGCCGCACGCACCGCGGCCGCGCCGACCGCGTGACCGAATCGCCTTGGTCGATTCACCGTGCCCGGTGCGGCACTCGGCACTCGCATTCGTGTGCGCGACCAGTCGACCCGGGACACCGCTCGCTGATTCACTGCGTACGGCACCCACCGACCGGGGACCGTACGGCTCTCACGCCCCTGGTCGGCGGGGTCCGCGGGAAGCCCCTGCGCGCCGTTCGCGGTGTTCGGCGTGCAGGGGCCCAGGATTCGTGGCCTAGAGTGCGGTTGTGCCGTCGTACAGCATTGGGCAGGCAGCGCGGCTGCTCGGAGTCAGCTCGGAGACCGTCCGCCGGTGGGCGGACGGCGGCAGGCTGCGCATGGACCGGGACGGCTCGGGCAACCGGGTGATCGACGGGGCAGGTCTGGCGGTCTTCGCCAAGGAGCGAGGGGCCGGCCTGCATGCCGTGCCGGACGAACTGCCCACGTCCGTGCGCAATTCCTTCATGGGGATCGTGGTCGCTCTACGGGTCGACGACGTGGCGGCGCAGGTGGAGGTCCAGTCGGGGCCGCACCGGCTGGTGTCGCTCGTGACGCGCGAGGCCGTCGAGGAGCTCGGGCTGGCCGTCGGGGTCACCGTCACCGCGCGGGTGAAGTCGACGAACGTCCACATCGACCTGCCCTGACCCCGCGGTCGTCAGCGGCACAGCAGCGCCGCGCGCAGATCCAGCTTGTGGTCGAGGCGGGCGAGATCCCGGCCCGTGAGGCTTTCGATCCGCTGGATGCGGTAGTGGACCGTGTTCACATGGAGGTGCAGGGCCTCGGCGGTCCTGGTCCAGGAGCAGTTGTGCGCCAGGAAGACTTCGAGTGTCGCGAGCAGTGTGGCGTTCGAGGCTCGATCGGCGTGCAGGAGCGGGCCGAGCACCGTGTCGCGGTAGACGGCGCGCACATCGTGGGGCACGCCCGCCACCAGCGTCTCCAGGCTGGCGAGGTCATCGACGGCTGCCACCCGCGCGGTGTGCGGGGCCGTCGTGCGGGCCGCGGCGAGTGCGTGGCGGGCCTGGGCGAGAGCCGTGCCCAGTTCCTCCGGGACGCTGACGGGCCGGCTGACCCCGGCGTGCAGGACGACGCCCGGCCGGCAGGCGTGCAGCAGTGACCACACCTCTCCCAGCCCTGCCCGGACATCGCGTTCCTCGTCCTTCGCCCGAGGGGCGACGACCGCCACCGCCTCGCCGCCGGGACGCTCGGCGACGGCGAAGCAGAGCGAAGGGAGATGGTTCAGCGCCTCCGTGAGCGCGTCACGGCTTCCCGAGCCGTCCTCCGGCGGCGTCGGCGAGGCGACCACGACGGTGTAGGGCCCCTTCTCCGCCAGTCCGCACGAACTCAGCGCAATCTGCAGGGCGCTCGCGTCGGGGTATGCCGCACCGACGAGTCCCATCAGCTGCCCGCCGGCCTCCCTGCCCGCGGCCCCACGCCGGTCGCCGCGGCGACGATGCCGCCCCAGAAGCTCGGCTATCTCCTGCAGAACGCGCGGTGGTGCCTGTCCCTCGTCCGGCAGATGGAGGTGCCAGGCGTCGAAGACGGAGTCGTCGGCCTCGACCCGCAGCGTCGTGCCGTGCGCTTCGCGCAGGCGCTCCGCCGCCTGCCGGGCGGACAGTTCCGGTGCTGCGGCGGTGCGGGCGACCGTACGGCCGCTGCCGGTCAGGAGGTAGCACGGAGGCGTGCCGAGATGGGCGAAAGCGCGCTCCAGCAGATCGGCCGTCGACGCGCCGCGCTCCAGTTCGCGGCCCAGTTCCCCGCGTACGTTCTCGGGAAGCGCGTAGTGGTCCGTGGGGCGGCGGCTGAGCTCGCCCCACTGGCGGAGGTAGACCGCTTCGGTGATCGCCCGGAAGCTCGTGTGCGCCGGAACGGCCAGCAGTGCGATCCGGTGCCTGCGGCAGGTGTCGACCAGTTCGGCGGGGACCTCGCCATGTGTCTCCTCGCCCGCGAGGAGTGCCACGGCTCCGGCGGCGCGCAGGGCGGAGACGAAACGGTCGGTCTTCTCCCGGCCGCCGTCCGGGCTCCACCACACGAGGCCGCTGAGGACGATCTCCCCCGGCTGGAGAAACCGGGCCGGGTCCTCCAGATCGGTGGCCGTCACCCCGCTGATCTCTTGGCCGAGCAGCGCCCGGTCGCCCCAGACCAGGGCGAGATCGAGGCGGTCGAGCCGGAGGAGATGTTCGACGTGCATACGGGCTCCTTGCGCGGTCGCGGGGCAAGCCCGCATCTCACATTTACGAGGCAAATACGAGTCGGGACATCGTAGATGCCCGGAGGCAGGCGCAAAACGCCTCTTGGTTGATCCTCCAGCGCGCGACTGCGCCGGGTGGAGGACTTCCGGGCTTCGAACCAGTCGTCTCCCGGGGCCTCTCCGGGCTTCACTGGCCTGAAAACACCGGTCGGGAGGCGTGCGGGGAGATGGATCTGAACACGGTCACAGACGTACGGGACGCGTGTCTGCGCGAGCCGTGGCGGCCGGGCGACGCCTGGCTGGGAGGAGGGACGTATCTCTTCTCCGAGCCCCAGCCGCACCTGCGGCGCCTGATCGACCTCAGCCGCATGGGCTGGGAGCCGCTGCTACTCCACGGGGACGGGTCGCTGGAGATCGCAGCGACCTGCACGATCGCTCGGCTCGCCCGTTTCGGGCGGACGCCGGGCACGGCGGCAGGGCCGCTGTTCGAGCAGTGCTGCCGGGCCTTCCTGGCCTCGTTCAAGATCTGGAACATGGCAACCGTCGGCGGGAACCTGTGCAACGGCCTGCCCGCCGGGCCGATGATCTCGCTGACCGCCGCGCTCGACGGAGAGTGCCTCCTCCAGGCACAGGACGGCTCGCTGCGGCACGTGAAGGTCGTCGACTTCATCACCGGCGCGGGACGCAAGGACCTCGCGGAGGGTGAACTGCTGCGCTCCGTCACGCTGACCGGCCGGGCGATGCAATGCCGTACGGCGTTCCGGCAGGCGTCGCTGTACGGGCTGGGGCGCTCGGGCGCGCTGGTGATCGGGACGC
Source organism: Streptomyces sp. NPDC104309 (assembly GCF_055584025.1). NCBI lineage: Bacteria > Bacillati > Actinomycetota > Actinomycetes > Kitasatosporales > Streptomycetaceae > Streptomyces > Streptomyces sp. NPDC104309. The sequence continues at coordinate 11,005 of NZ_JBVJMV010000035.1, forward strand.
TCGATCCGGTGGACGGCTCACTGGCGGTGACAATCAGCGCGGCGACCGTACGCCCGTTCCGGTTCTGGTTTCCGTTGCCGCCGGACGCCGAGGGGCTTCGGGACGCGATCGCGTCGGCCATCGGCGAGAACGACTGGTTCGACGACATCCACGGACTGCCCGCGTGGCGGCGGCACATGGGATTCCGCCTCGCCGAAGAGGTCCGCCGTGAACTGACCCGACCCGCTCAGGAGGGGGCCCGATGAGCTTCCACATCCGGATCAACGAGCAGACGTTCGAGGGCACACCGCGCGCCGGCCAGTGTCTGCGCACCTACCTGCGCGAACGTGGCTGGTTCGGCGTGAAGAAGGGGTGCGACGCCGGGGACTGCGGCGCCTGCACCGTCCACGTGGACGGCGAGCCGGTCCACAGCTGCCTGTATCCGGCGGTACGCGCCTCGGGCCGCGGTGTGACCACCGTCGAGGGTCTCGCCCCGCCCGAGGGCGAACTCCATCCCGTACAGCAGAAGTTCCTGGACGCACAGGGATACCAGTGCGGCTTCTGCACGGCCGGCTTCCTGATGACCACCGCCGCGCTCGAAGCCGAACGGGGCTCCGCGCACGACGACGGCAAACTCGACGATCTGCCCCGCGCGTTCAAGGGCAACATCTGCCGCTGTACCGGCTACCGCGCCATCGAGGACGCCGTACGGGGAGTGAAACACACCGAACGCCCCTGTGCGGGACAGGCCGTGGGCAGGAACGTCGGCGCACCGGCCGGCCCCCAGATCGTCACCGGCACCGCCCGCTACACCTTCGACATCGAGGTGCCCGGCCTGCTGCACATGAAGCTGTTGCGGTCCCCCCACCCGCACGCCCGGATCGTTGCCGTCGACACCTCCGCCGCCCTCCGGGTCCCCGGCGTACACGTCGTGCTCACCCACGAGGACGCCCCTGCCACGCTGTATTCCAGCGCCCGCCACGAGCACCCCACGGAGGACCCCGACGACACCCGCGTCCTGGACAGCATCGTCCGGTACGTCGGGCAGCGGGTCGCCGCCGTCGTCGCCGACAGCGAGCAGGCGGCCGAGGAGGGCTGCCGCCGGATCGAGGTGACGTACGAGGAACTGCCGTACGTCACCGACCCGGAGGCCGCGATGCTGCCCGGCGCACCGGCGCTGCACGGCGACAAGGGACCCCGGTCGCGGATCGCCCGCGCCACGGACAACGTGGCGGGTGAGGTGCACGGCGAGATCGGCGACGTCGAGCAGGGCTTCGCCGAGGCCGATGTCGTGTACGAGGAGGCCTTCCGCACCCAGCGCGTGCAGCACGCCAGCCTCGAAACCCACGGCTGCGTGGCGTACTTCGAGCCGAAGGAGGACGGGACGGGCGAGCGCCTGACCGTGCGCTCCTCCACCCAGACGCCGTTCCTGACCCGGCGCGCCCTGTGCGCGCTGTACGGCCTGCCGGAGGACGAGGTCCGTGTGGTCGCGGGTCGCGTCGGCGGCGGGTTCGGCGGCAAGCAGGAAATGCTCACCGAGGACATCGTGGCGCTCGCCGCGCTGAAGCTGCGTCGGCCGGTGAAGCTGGAGTACACCCGCGCCGAGCAGTTCTACGGAGCGACCACCCGGCATCCCTTCACCATCGGCATCAAGGCCGGGGCCCGCGCGGACGGCACCCTGACCGCCGTACAGATGCGGGTGGTCTCCAACACAGGCGCGTACGGCAACCACGGGCCGGCCGTCATGTTCCACAGCGTGGGTGAGTCCTTCGCCGTCTACCGCGCCCCGCACAAGAAGGTGGACGCCTACTCGGTCTACACCAACGCCGTCCCCGCGGGCGCCTTCCGGGGGTACGGACTGGGCCAGGTCACCTTCGCCGTCGAGTCGGCGATGGACGAACTCGCCCGCCGTCTCGGCATGGATCCGCTGGTCCTGCGCGAGCGGAACATCATCGGCCCGGGCGAGCCGATGCACAGCCCGATCGGCGAGGAGGAGGACCTGCACATCGCCTCCTACGGACTCGACCAGTGCCTGTCCGTGGTCCGCCGGGCCATCGCCGAGGACACCAGCGACCAGGACGTGCCCGAGGGGTGGCTCACCGGCCAGGGCACCGGCATGGCCATGATCGCCACCGGCCCGCCCGGCGGCCACTACGCCGACGCCCGTGTCTCCCTCCTGCCCGACGGCACGTACGACATCGCCGTCGGCACCGCCGAGTTCGGCAACGGCACCACCACCGTCCACAAGCAGATCACCGCCGGCGCCCTGAACACCACCGAGGGCCGGATCACGATCCGGCAGTCCGACACCGACGTCGTACGCCACGACACCGGCGCCTTCGGCTCCGCCGGCACCGTGGTCGCGGGCAAGGCCGTGCTGCTGGCCGCGCAGTCGCTCGCGGAACGGCTTCGCACGCTCGCCGCCCGCCACTCCGGTGTGGCCCGGCACCTGTGCGTGCTCGGGACCGAGGCCGTCGACTGCGCCGGCCGGCTCGTCACGCTCAAGGAGTTGTACGAGGTGGCCCACACGACCGGCGCCGTGGACGAACTGGCCGCCGACGGCCACTGGGGCGGCTCGCCCCGCTCGGTCGCCTTCAACGCCCAGTGGTTCCGGATCGCCGTCGATCCCGACAGTGGAGAGATCCGCATCCTGCGCAGTGTCCACGCCGCCGACGCCGGCAAGGTCATGAACCCGATGCAGTGCCTCGGGCAGGTCGAGGGCGGGGTGGCCCAGGCGCTCGGGGCGACCCTCTTCGAGAACGTACGGCTCGACGAGCGCGGCGAGGTCATCACGGCCGCGTTCCGCCGCTACCGGCTCCCCCAGTACGCCGACGTCCCCCGGACCGAGGTCCATTTCACGGAGACCACCGACGCGATCGGCCCGCTCGGTGCCAAGTCGATGAGCGAGAGTCCCTTCAATCCCGTCGCACCCGCCTTCGCCAACGCGCTGCGCGACGCGACCGGGATCCGCTTCACCGAACTCCCCCTCACCCGGGATCGCGTCTGGCTCGCCCTCGGCCGGCACGCACACGCCGCCGCCGGGGACCGGCCCCTTGGCACATGAACCTGGAGAATGCGATCGGTTCACTCGTAGCAAGCTCACAATCGCACGCGGAACAGCATGATTTGGGTGGCAATCACGGTTCCCGCCCCGGGCGGTCGGGTATCACTGGGCGCAGTCGCGACACCGACCGCCCGAAGGGGATTGACGATGAGCCGGCTCAGCACTGCACCGCATTCGACCACCGCCCGGAACGGCACCTTCGCACTCTGGGGAGAGGTAGCCCTTCCGACGACACTGACCGTCGCCGACCTGCGGCAGGGCTGGACTCAGCACCGTGCCGATGTCGTCTTCGACTGCGCGACCGCCGGACCGCAGCGTCACACCTTCGAAGGACCGCTGCTGCGCGAGGTCGTGAGCCGGACGCGTCCGCAGTTCGACCCGGTCCGGCGTAAGGAGCGCTCCCGCTTCCTGCTCGCCGTGAGCGGTGGCGACGGCCACCACACCGTCCTGTCCTGGGCGGAGATCGACGCCGACTTCGGCAACGCCCCCATGCTCCTTGCGACATGCATGGACGACGAGGACCTCGACACGGCCGGCACCCAGCTCGTCGTCCCGTCCGACCGCTGCGGCGCCCGATACGTCAGCGCCGTCACGACCATCTGGATCGGCGCCTGCCCCATGCCCGACGATCCCTCGCGAAAGGACTGAGACGCCCGGACACCGCCCTTCGTCCAGGCCGCACGCCTGCCGGGCGTCAGCCGCGACCCCGCGAGCCGCTGGACCGACGTGGACCCGGTCGTGTCCCTCGATCCACGACTCCTTCGAGTCGGGACGACAGGATGTGAATCTGTGACTCCTCGACCCCAAGGAGTGGGAGTGATGTGGATCGGGCACGAGTGGTGAGTCCCCGCCCGGGCCGTTCGGTATCGCGCACACCATGTGGTTCCCCACCGGTCGCCCGGTTCGCTGCGCCGGCACCCAGGCCGGCTCGGAGCACCGCGTCCGGTCGACGGCAGAAAACGACAGCGGCCTTCACCCGGACCTACTGCGACGAACCGACCTGGACACGGTCACCGGGTGGGGGCACCGGTCATCGCCACGTACCGGATCGCCTGCAACCGGAAGGCCGGCAACGCAGCCCTGCTGGTTCCGTCCCCTGCACTGCCGCAGGATAGTGCGCCATCTCCATGCCCACATGCGCGATGTCAGCCTTGTCGGCGGAAGTCCAACATGTAGAAGACCTTGTCATAGCGGCGTTCGCCGACGGCGACGAAGTCGGGCAGGCGACCGTATTCGGTGAAGCCCAGCGACCGGTAGAGGTGCAGGGCATTGCCGTTGTCGCCGCGGGCATCCAGGGTGAGGACCTCGATGCCCGCCCGCCGGGCGTCAGCGATCAAGGCAGCGGTCAGCGCCCGACCGACGCCACGCCCATGGGCAGCGGCATCCACCGCGATCTTCTCCAGATCGGCGTGCGGCCGGTGGGTCGGTCGGGGGTGGCGCAGCCAGTACCCCAGCCCGACCAGCCGCCGGTCGACGTAAGCGGCGCGCAGGGCTCCGTCCCCGGCCTGCACCGCATTGATGACGTGGCCGAAGAGTTCCACCACCTCACGGCGTGGGGGTGGTTCGACCCAGCCGAGCGCGGCACCCCCGCGGACCAGGTCCGCCAGGATCTGGTGTGCCGACTCCGCGAACCTCACTGCGCGATCGGGATCGGACGTCAGCTCCATCGCGTCCAGGATGACCGGCTCAGTGGCGCTGCTGCTGGTTATGGCCGTATTCATGACGGGAAGCCTACCCAGCCGCCCATCGCCCGGCCGAGCACCGCTGCTGGCCCACGCTCCCTGCGCGGTTGCGGACCGGCCCGCATCACGCACCTGCCCGGTCCCACCCCCTCCACCGTGCACCACGTGCTGACCCGCTTCGGCCTGGCCCGCCTCACGCACCTGAACGGGGCCACCGGCCGGCCCATAGGCCGCTACGAAGGCGACCGGACGGGCGGACTCGTCCACGTCGACATCGAGAAGCTCGGCAACATTCCCGACGGCGGCGACCACGGAGCGTTGGGCCGACAGGCGTTCCGCAGGACCCGCTCCGGGACCGGCTCCAGCTACGTCCACACCGCCGTCGACGACCACTCCCGCCTCGCCCGCAGCGAGATTCACAGCGAGGAGAAAAAGGAGACCGCGACCGCCCTCCGGGCCCGCGCGCAGACCTTCTTCGCCTTGCGCGGGATCACCGTCGAGCGCGTCCTGACTGACAACGGGGCGTGCTACGAGTCCCACACCCCGCCGCAAACAGGACCGGCTCCCACCCCGTACGTACGGGGTGGGGGCCGGTCCTGTTGGTCGTCACACCATGGGGATCAGGAGCGCGGGAAGGTCGCCGGCCTGAACGGCTTCCTGGTCGATGGACAGGCCGCAGTAGTTGCCGACGGCAGTGAACACCGATACGGGCAGCCGGGGCCCGTGCTCCTCGTAGTACGCCACCACGGCGGCTTCACCCACGTCCCCGATGGCCGGGAACACCGCGCCCGCCGCGTGGAGTGCCGCGTCCAGTGCGGAGGCCTCTCCGGTGTCCTCTCCGAATTCGGCCTGCCAGATGCGCTCATCGCCCGGCGCATGGAGGATCCGCTGTGGTGGGCTCAACCAGTTCATCGTCACGCAGACGATCTCCTCACCGGGGCTGGGCCACATGGACTCCACCTCGCGGTAGCCGGTGGACCACGTCGCCATACCCCAGTCCTCCAGCACGTACGTCCACTCCCCGTACGTCCCGTACATGACGCGGTTGGTGCCGAGCGGGGGCCCGCCCACCGGCGCGGTGAGTTCCTTGTACGGGATGCGTTCGGCCAGTTCGTCCAGGTCGGCGCCCAGGTTGATGAGGAACTCGTCCGCATCCAGGCCTCGGACGCAGGTCAGAGATATACCGCCGAGCATCCCGGGCAGGGCGTAGGACTTTCCTGCGGTGCTGTGTGCGCCTATCCAGGCGATGCCGTTGGACATACTCATCACACTACTGACCTTGCATTCGTGATGCCGCAGCCGTCCATGACCAGGCCGGTTCCGGCGAGGCAGCCGTCGACCAGGTCAGGACGGTACTGGATCTGCTTGAGCCTGCGCTTCACGGCCTTGATGATCTGGCTCAGGTCGGCTGCGGCAAGGTTGATGATGTCGCTGACCCTCGACCAGATGCCTTCCTGCGGGTTCAGGTCCGGTGCGTACGAGGGCAGTTGGAAGACGGCGAGCCAGTCGGCGTTCGCGGCGATGAACTCCCGCGACGGGGCCGTCAGGTGAATACGGGCGTTGTTCCCGACCAGCACGATCGGGCCGCCGACTGGACGCGGGCCCGGACGAGCAGGTCACCGAAGTGCGCGGCGCACTCCTTCAGCGGCCCGGGGGCCGGCGGACACGGACGACGAGCGGTCACCCCAACCATCCCCACTGCCCTGCCTGCTGCCGACCCACTGCGCTGTCGGCAAACCAGGACACCCTCAAGTGATCAACGCACCAGCCACGGATGATCAGGTGATCGTGGAGGCACAGGTGCGGGACTACGGGTTTTCGTCAGCTCAGCAGGATGAGATCTGGAGCCGCCGGCGCGAGGGGCAGTCGTTCAGCTTGATCGGGCGGGCGCTCGGGGCACCGGTGCACCACGTCCGCCGGTTCCTGCGCCGGAGCGGCGGCGTCCGCCTGGCCCCGCAGCAGCGATCAGAGCGGCATCCGACCTGCGGCGAGCGCGAAGAGACATCCCGCGGCATCGCCGTCGGAGAATCTGCCCGGCAGTCGGCCAGGCGGCTGCGCAGATCGGCGTCGACCGTCTCCCGTGAGATCGCCCGCAACGGCGGCCGGGACCGCTGCCGGGCCCACGCCTGCCGATACAGCCGCCGACGCGCGTGGGCGCCGGCCCAAGCAGGCCAGGCTCACCCAACCGGCTGCTGCGGCGGTACCTGCCCAAGGGCGCGGACCTCCGACGTTCAGCCAGGCCGACCTGGACGCCATCGCCCACGAGCTCAACCATCGGCCGCGCAAGACCCCTGGCTACCGCACTCCGGCAGAGGTCTACGCTGACCGCCTGAACAGCGGTGACGCACTGACCGCTTGAACTCGCCGGCGTCAGTAGGGCACCGTGTCGCACAAGGTCTCCGCCCAGGCAGAGGCGCCGTGCTCGTTGGCCGCGCGCACCGTGACGCAGATCTCGTCACCGGAGTACGGCCCCTTGATCGTGTAGCTGGTGCTGCCGGTGGAGTAGGTGGTGTCGACCTTCTTCTTGGTGAAGTTGCTGCCCGTGTTGGTGTAGTGGATGTCGTACCTGGTCGCTCGGGAGATCACCGACCAGCTCACCTTGATCGGCATGTCGCACGCGCCAACACACGAGTTGGTGTACGCGGCCTTGTAGCTCTTCAGAGCGGGCGGCCGCGAGCCGGAGGACGAGCCGCCGGAGCCCGACGAACCTCCGCCGTCCGAACCTGAAGAGCCGGACGACCCCGTAGAGCCGGACCCGCCGCTGGTACGGGTGCCGCCGCTGCCGGTCCCGCTGTCACCATCGGGTGAACTGCCGCCGCCCTCCTTGGCCTTCGGCACATCCGGCCGCCCCGCGTCGTCCTGCCCCTTCTCGCCTTCCTTGCCCTTGCCGTCGCCCCCGCCCTTCTCTTTTCCTCCCTTGGAAGGTGAACTGCTGGGGCTGCTCGGTGCGTTGCTGCCACGAGGAGTGGCACTCGCGCTGCTGCCCGGTGACTGGGCGTGCGTTCCGTCCCCGCCGTCGCCCCCGAAGGGCTGGAGCAGGACGACCGTGCCGCCGCCGACGGTGATGACGGCAACGATGGGCAGAACGATGAGCCTGCGGCGTCGGCTGATCCGCCGTTCGTCCTCCCGCCGTCGCGTCGAGGTGTCGTTGTCCGCCGGGACGACTTCGGAAGGCCCACCCTTCGGCCGCAGCCCGACGGTCGCCAGGTCCACGGGCTCCTCCCACAGCGGCGCCGCCTCGGCGTCGAGCAGCCGTGCGGACTGCTGCGCGAGGCGAGCGACGACGTCGGCAGGCAGCCAGGCGCCGCGCGCAACGCGGGGACGCGGCCGCTCGGTGTCCTCCAACAGCTCTTCGACGTCCGGCCGTTGGTCGACATCCTTCGTCAGACACCGGGCGATGAGCGCCCTCAGCGCGCCGTCCTCGACACGCGTCAGGTCGGGCTCGCCCTCCACGATCTGGAACATCACCGCGTGCTGATTGCTTGCCCGCTGCCCGAACGGCAGCTGCCCGGTCGCCGCATAGGTCAGCACGCACCCGAGGGTGAACACGTCGCTCTTGACGCCCACGCGCTGCCCGAGCACCTGCTCCGGCGACATGAACCCGGGAGAGCCGATGGCCATCCCCGTGCTGGTCAACAAGGACTCGACGGACGTCTCCAGCGCCCGCGCGATCCCGAAGTCGATGACCTTCGTGCCGTCCACGGTGAGCATCACGTTGGACGGCTTCAGGTCGCGGTGCACGATCCCGGCACCGTGAATGTCCTTGAGTGCGTTCAACAACCCGTCGGCGAGGGCGTACAGAGACGCGGCCGGCAACGGCCCGTACAGCCTTACGACTTGCTCAAGCGAAAGCCCGGGAACGTACCCCGTGGCGACCCACGGCGGTTCGTCGCCCGGACCCGCGTCGAGCACCGGCGCCGTGTACCGCTCACCGACCCTTCGCGCCGCCTCGATCTCCCGCCGGAACCGCGCCCTGAACTGCTCATCGGACACGTGTTCTTCGTGCACCACCTTCACGGCTACGGTCCGCCCGCTGTCCGACCGCGCGAGGAACACCCTCCCCATGCCACCGGCACCAAGTCGCCCGAGCAGCAGATACGGCCCGATGCGCGCGGGGTCGCTCACCGCGAGCGGCTTGACAGCCCCGTCGACGCCGTCGTCCCGCTCGTCGCGTCCGTGCCCGTTCGTACCGCTCATGATGGTGCGATTCCCCCGCTCTTCCCGCCTGGCAAACGGCGTAACTCGAATGAGAATAGACGTTGTCGATGTACCCGATGAACTTGAGGGACGCGTTGTACGAGCGGCACGATTCCGAGCGGCATCAGCGAAGTGCAGTACTGATCCTTTCGCCCCTCAGGTCGGCGCCTTGGCGCCCCAAATGATCAGTAATTGACTTCGACCAACCAGCTCAGCAGCCCAGATGGGGCAAGCCCAGGGATGAGCGGCGCCGACATCGGGACTGCTGGTGCGGAAAGCACAAGGCGTTCCACAATGCCGACGACGCAGCTCGAAGTGATACCCGCGCCGACCGCCTCAGGCGCCGCGGTGCTGAGTGTGCCGACTACTCTCGTCGTCGGCTTCGCCAAGCCCCGGGCCGCGAGGCATTCACCCAATTCCGGAAAGTCCGCCGCCGCGGCACGGCGGATGTCACCCGACAGGGGTGGCGCTCCATCTCGTTGCCGATCATGGACCTCCGTCACAGTCCATCCCCCTCACGGATGGCGCAATGAGGCCCCCTTCCTCGTCGCCCGAGTGACTCCGACAAGGGCACCAAGGGCAAGCGAGCCCGCAAGGTCCCCATCGTCGAGGAGATCCGTCCCTCGTCGTCCAGCGCGTCCTGTCCGCCGGCCCCGACCCCGAAGCCCGCCCGATCAGCGGCCCGCACGGCGGACGCGTCTCCACCACGGTCCTGCGCGACGCGACCCACTGGGACGACGTGGTCACCAAGCTCGGCCACGAGCACCTGCGCCGCCATGAACTCCGGCACCCAGGGCTGACCTGGCCTGCCGACGCCGGAGTTCAAGTGCACGTCCTACGCAGGATCGCCGGCCACCACCCAGCACTACCTTCACCCGGACGTACACAAGATCACGTCCGCCGGGGCAGCACTCTCCGCGCACCTCAGCATGCTGCGCACCCCGCGGTCCCTGCCGAGCCCGATCGTGGTCACCCGCTGATGCCGGTCAAAGACACTGGTCCCCAGCTGGTCCCCGAGAATGATCAAGGGCCGGTTTCGGATCTCTCCGAAACCGGCCCTGACCTGCGACTCTTACGAGTCGGGACGACAGGATTTGAACCTGCGACCCCTTGACCCCCAGTCAAGTGCGCTACCAAGCTGCGCCACGTCCCGATGCCCGCCTGACCTGGGGTTTCCCCCTGGCCGAACGCGCATGAGAACAGTACCGCACTCGGGCGGGTGGTCACGAACCGCTTTCCCGGCTTGACCTCAACCAAGCTTGATGTTTCACGCTGGACCCATGACGAAGACGACTGCCGCAGCGACGGCCGACTACGGCGACATGAACCGGCTGATGAGCCTGATGACGGGGGACGAGAAACACGGCCCCGCCGCGACCTCCACCCTGGACGCCCTCTGGGTGCTCTACGACCGGGTACTGCGGGTGACGCCCGGCACCGTCGACGCACCCGACCGCGACCGCTTCCTGCTGTCCAAGGGGCACGGGCCGATGGCGTACTACGCGGTCCTGGCCGCGCACGGCTTCTTCGGCGAGGAGCTCCTGTCGGGCTTCGGTTCGTACGACTCGCCGCTCGGGCACCATCCGGACCGCACGCTGGTGCCGGGGATCGAGATCGGCAGCGGGTCGCTGGGGCACGGGCTCCCACTGGCCGTGGGGAGCGTGCTCGGCCTGCGGGCGCAGGGGCTGACCGATCCGCGGGTGTGGGTGCTGATCGGGGATGCCGAACTGGACGAGGGCAGCAATCACGAGGCGCTCGCCTACGCGGGCCCGGCCGGGCTGGAACAACTGCACACCGTGGTGATCGACAACGCGTCGGCGTCCTACGGCCGTCCCGGCGGGATCGCGGCCCGGTTCGAGGCCGCCGGCTGGTCGGTCGAGTCCGTCGACGGCCGGGACCACGAGGCGCTCCACGCGGCTTTCACGGCCGCCCACCCCGGACGGCCGCGGGCCGTCGTCGCGCGGGTCGCCGCCAAGAACTGAACGCGTCGGGCCGGAACCGAAGACGCGGTACCGACGAATTCGGAGAGGGACACTTCACATGGACACGATGCGTGACCGCTTCATCTCGACCACAACGCAGCTGCTGGACGAGGACCCCCGTCTCGCGCTGGTACTGGCCGAGATCAGCCGGGACGGTTTCGAAGGGGCCGAGCGGGCTCATCCGGACCGGGTCGTCAATGTGGGCATCAGGGAACAGCTGCTGGTCGGCGCGGGGGCCGGGATCGCCCTGACCGGCCTGCGACCGATCGTGCACACCTTCGCCAGTTTTCTCGTGGAGCGGCCGTTCGAGCAGCTCAAGCTGGACTTCGGCCACCAGGGAGTGGGCGGCGTGCTGGTGAGCGCCGGAGCTTCCTACGACTGGCCGGCCGGCGGCTTCACCCACATGGCACCGGGCGATGTCGCCCTCCTGGACACCCTCGACGGCTGGACCATTCAGGTGCCGGGCCACCCCGACGAGGCCGAGGCACTGCTGCGACAGGCCGCGGCCGGGGACGGCCGGGTGTATGTGCGGCTGTCGCTGCAGTCCAACGACCGGGCTCGTCCGGTCGGCGCGGCGGCCGGGTTCCTCACGGTGCGCGAAGGGACGGGCGGGGTGGTGATCGCGGTCGGGCCGATGCTCGACAACGTCCTCGCGGCGACCGAGGGCCTCGATGTGTCCGTGCTGTACGCGACGACGGTCCGCCCGTTCGACGGGGCGGGGCTGCGCCGCGCGGCCGGTGACCGCGGGGTCGCCGATGTGGTGATCGTCGAGCCGTATCTGGCGGGTACGTCCACCGCCGCCGCCAATGACGCGCTCGCGGAGCTGCCCCACCGCGTGCTGGGCCTCGGGGTGGGGCGGGCCGAGCTGCGCAAATACGGGCAGATGGACGAGCACCTCGCCGCCCACGGTCTGGATCCGCGGGGTCTCCGGGAACGCATCGGCGCGTTCCTCCGCCGGTGACCGGGCCGGGGCCCCGGGCCAGTGGCCACCGTTCGGCTCCGACCCGAGACATCCTCCGGTCCCCGCAGGCCTGTTCCCGCAGCCCCTCGCCGGCTTCGACGACATCGCTGCCGCTGACCGCGATGGGCGAGGACGTGATCGCGCCGACGCCGCGGGAGCAATCCGCGGGGCGGCGGGTCCGGGTGGTACGGGTGGCCGGCGAGGTGGTGGTGCGGGAGAGCACCGGCACGCCGCCGGTCGGGTGACCGGCGGCGCCCGGATGCGCAGGTGTCCGGCGACGGAGAGAGGGCCGTTACGGGTGGACGAGCACCTGGGAGAGTGCCACGCGGCCCGTGCCGGAGGTCACGATCCGCACCGTGCGGGTCCGGCTGTCCAGATTCAGAACGGTCGGGCGCAGTGCCTTCCCGCTGACGTGGACCGTCCCGTCGTCCGTGACGACATCGAAGTCGGCCGTCGTGGACGAGGAGTTGTTCCAGATCTCGATCTGACGGATGTGCCGTTCGCGGCCCAGGTCGGCCTGCCACCAGGCGCCCGCCTCCGACAGCGTGCGGGTGTCGGTGTTGGTGTCGGCGTCCAGGGCGAGCGCCGCCTCGGCCGTGCCCTCGGTGGAGGACTGGGTCGCGGTGCCGGTACGGGCCAGGTCGGTCCTCAGTTGCTCGACGGCGCCGCCGTGGGCACCCGCTCGCGCGGCGACGGCGAGGGCTCCGGCCGGGAGTCGGTCCAGACCGGTCAGGTTGTCCGTCATGACCGATCCCTTGCCTCCGAGAGCCGGCGCGGCGGTGTCGGTCCAGTTGCCCCGCGCGGTGTTCTGGATGCCGTAGTCGGCCCAGTTGGAGACCCACTTGTAGCCGATGCGGGTGATGACGTTCCGCTCGACGACGATGTGCGAGGACTGTTCGTCGAGGTAGATGCCGTTGCCGTCACGCTCGGTGTTGCCGAAGGCGGAGCGGTTGATGTAGTTGCCGGAGACGACCGTGCCCGGCTGGGCGCCCTGTGTGTAGATCGCGCCGCCGTCGTGCTGCGCCTGTGCGACCTCCATGACGTCGGTGATCCGGTTGTCGGTCACCTTGTTGTCGCGCAGCACGGACTTCTGGGCCTCGGGCTGGTTCCAGCCCCAGCCGACCGAGATCCCGGAGTACGGGAGGTGGTCCAGGCTGTTGTGGTCGACGGTCAGCTGGGCCTCGTAGCCGGCCCAGATCCCCACCGAGTCGGTGTACTCGACGCCGGTGCGGCTGATGGTGTTGTACGCGACGGTGTTCCGCTCCCCCGCGAGCGCCGCCCCGGGCATCGGCTCGGTGTCGCCCACGTACACCGCGCCGGAGGACAGGTCGGTGAAGGACGAGCGGGTCAGGGAGCTGTCCTTGGTGCCCCCTTCGAGGATCGCGCCCGCCCCGCCGAGGCGGCTGAACCGGGTGTTGTCGATGCTGACGCGCTGTCCGCCGCGCACGGTGACCGCGGCGGACGGCTTGGTGTAGAAGCGGCCCGCGTGGTCGACGGGGCCGGTGGCTCCGGTCAGGGTGAGACCGGCCTGCATGCCCGCGTAGCCCTCGTCGGTGTCCGGCCGGCGGTACGCCGCGTACGCGAAGCCGATCCCGCTGACGGTGATGTCGTGGGCACCGTCGACGACGAGCAGCTGCTCGGTGCGCGGTGTGACGGCCTGCGCGCGACGCATGTTCTCGCCCTTGCGCGGCAGGTACGTGACGGTGCGGCCCTGCGAGTTCCACACGAACTCGCCCGGCTCATCGAGGAGTTCGCGGGCGTTCTCGAAGAAGGCGACGCCGCTGTAGCGGGTGGAGTCGACCGTGGTGGAGTCCCAGGCGGGTCCGGTGCGGTTCGTGCCGCTCGCCGAGTTGGTCCAGCAGGGCTGGGCGAAGGTCATGACGTCGCCGCTGACGCCCGTGATCCGGCAATGGTAGTTGCGCCAGCGGACCCGGATGACGGCCTCGGCGTCGGTGGGGCGCTGCCACCGGTCGATCCCGGTGGCGGTGGCACCGGTCATACCGGTCCTGGTGGCGTCACAGGTGCTCGCCGCGCAGGCATCGCCCCGGGCGCGGGTCGCGCGCCGGCCGTCGATGAAGAGCTGGCGGGGAGTGACGCCCGCCGGGACGTCGGCGGTCCAGGTGCCGTCGGTGTTCTGCCGCCAGCCGGTGATGTCCTGCCCGCCGGAGAGGACCGGGCGGGCGCCGGGCGCCGCGGTCCAGGTGACGGTGTGTCCGTCCTTCCCGGAGTCGGCGACGCCGAGCTTCAGGGGTGCGCCGCGCTTGTACGTACCGTTCTTCAGGAGTACGCGGACGTCGCGCCCGGTCTCGGTGCGGGCCTCGTCCCGGGCGCCTTCGGGGGTGCAGGGGCGGGCGGCCGTACAGGAGCTGCCGTGTCCGTCCGGGGCCGCGTAGAGAGTGCGGACCCCGGGTGCGGCCAGGGCGGCCGGGGCGGAGAGGAGTGCGGCCAGGACGGCCGCGGTGGCGGCAGCGGCGGTTGTCCGTACGACGTTCAGAGGGCGGCGGTTCACGCGGAGGCCTTCCAGTCGGGGTGGCCGGGCATGGGCGGGTTCACGGCTCCGAAGAGCCAGTCGCGCAGGAACGGGTCGAGGGACGTGTCGCCGGTGACGTCGACGGTGTGCCGGATGAAGGCTTCGCTGGTGTAGGTGGAGTCCTTGAAGCGCTTCACCCACTCCCGCATGACCTTGTCGAACTTCCGCTGCCCGATCCTGAGGCTGAGGGCGTACAGGACGAGTGCGCCGCCGTCGTAGATGTTGGTGCCGCCGAGCGCCTTGGGGAGTCCGGGCGGGCCGTCGGTGGCGCGGATGGCGTCGAGCTTCGCGTAGGTGGCCTTCATCTTGTCCTCGAAGACCGACCAGCCGCGCTCCTCTCCGTACAGGCCGGCGTAGTAGACGGCGGGGCCCTCGTTGAGCCAGGCCTGCTGCCAGTCGTTCGGGGTCACGGAGTCGCCGAACCACTGGTGGACCAGTTCATGGACCATGGTGGTCTCGTAGCCCGGCTGGCCGTTGGCGTTGGGCTTGAACCAGTTGGTGGAGAACAGGGAGAGGGTCTGGTTCTCCAGGGCGTCGGTGTAGCCGTCGTAGATGTGGACGCCGTAGACGGAGAACGGGTAGCGGCCGAACTTCGCCTCCAGCCAGGCCAGATGGTCCGTGGTACGGGCGACGATCGGACCGTACGTGTCCTCCTGTCCCTGCGGGACGATGTGCCGCAGGGGCAGTCCTCGGTGGCTGGTGCCGTAGAGATAGGTGCCCTTGACGACGGCGATGCCGATGAGTTCGGTCGCCATGCGCTCGCGCAGGGCGAAGTGCCAGACGGTGGAGCCGTCGGCGCGCGGGGTCCTGTGCAGCAGCTCGCCGTTGGCGGCGGCGACATAGCCCTGCGGGGCGCTGATGTGGAAGGTCCACGTCGCCTTGTCGGACGGGGTGTCGTTGCAGGGCAGGAAGGTGTCGGCGCGGGAGGACTGGGCGGCGGAGGCGAAGCCGCCGTCGGTGCCGAACTTCCAGCCGGTCAGGCCGAGTCGGGGCGCCTTGCCGTTGCCCCGGTAGCGGACCTCGACGGTGAACGCCTGCTCGTTGTGGAGCGGTCGGGCAGGGGTGATGGTGAGCTCCTGGCCGCTCTGGCCGGGCGAGAGCTCCCAGGTGGCGGGGCTGCCCGCGACGGTGACGGAGTCGATGGTGTGGCCGTCGGTGTCCAGGTTGAACGCGGAGAGGTCCTGGGTGGCCTTGGCGTCGATCTTCACGGTCGCGGTGAAGTCGTAGGTCACCGGGGTGAAGTCGAAGGTCAGGTCGTAGTGGACGACCTGGTAGCCGCCGTTGCCGAGGGTCGGGAAGAGCGGGTCGCCGACGCCGTCGGAGCCCGGCTTCGGGTCGAAGCCGTGCGACCGCGCGGAGGCCGGCGAGCCCAGGGCGGGTATCGCGACGGCTGCGGCCACCGCCGCGCCGCCGAGTCTGAGGGCCGAGCGTCGCGTCGTCACTTCTTCCCCTTCTGGAAGGCGTCCTCGAACTCACCGCGGGCCTGCTCGCCGCCCTTGGCCAGGTAGTCCTTCACGAGCTGGTCGTAGGCGGACATGGGCTTGCGGCCCGAGATGATGTCCTTCAGCGCGTCCTGCTTGAACGTGTAGAGGCTGCCGGAGCCCTTCGAGTCCCAGGTGGGCGAGGAGTACCGGAGCGTCGGGTCCTGCTCCATGATCGGAATCATCCTGGTGAAGGCGTCGTGGACGTGGCGGACGCCCTGCTCCGAGTCGGCGCTGAAGATGGCGGGGACGGCGGAGGCCATGAACTTCCACGGCACGGTGACATCCTGGGTGCCCTGCTTGGTGAGGGCCGGGTTGCCCTTGGTGTCACGGGTGAAGTCCTTGCCCTCGACGCCGTAGTTGATGAGCGTGTACTCCTCGCTGCCGAACGGCGAGGCGGCGAAGTCGGCCAGCGCGAGGATCTGCTTCACCCGGTCTCCGGACGCCTTCTTGATGTGGGTGTTCTGGAGCTCGACGTTGTCCATCCAGGCGATGGCGTCCTTGCCGACCGGGACGAACGGGCGCGGGTCGTAGTTCGTGTCGATCGCCTTCATCGCGGCGATGTAGCCGACACCGGGGGCCAGGTAGGTGGGCATGCCGTCGTAGACGTAGGCGCCCTTGCCGTTCTTGAACATGTCCGTGTACTGGGCTTTCTGTGCCCCGGTCATCTGGAGCGTGCCCGGATAGAAGCAGCCCGCCTTGTAGAGCTCACGCGCGGTCTCCACCGCATTGCGGTACTCCGGGGTCTCCAGGTCGGTGATGAACCTGCCGGTCTTCTCGTCCAGGCGCCAGAAGTAGGGCGCGCCCGCCGACATGGCGAGTACGTTGGTGGCGCCCGCGATGATCGCGTACTGGTCCTTCTTGGGCCGGGTCAGTTCCTTGCAGACCTCGACGAACTTCGCCAGGTCGGTGATCTGGTCGAGGCTCGTGATGCCGACCTCTTCGAACAGGTCATGGCGGTAGAAGCCGGCTCCGCCGGTACCGGTGCGGGCGATCGGGATGCCGTACAGCTTCCCGCCGAAGATGGCTGCCTGCCAGGCGCCCTTCGGGATCGCGGCCAGGTTCGGGTAGTCCTTGATCTTGTCCCCGGCGAGGTACGGGGTCAGGTCGGCGCACTTGGCCTGGAGGAAGGCGGCCTTGTTGTCGACGCCTCCGATCTCGGGGTACATGAAGAGGTCGGGCAGGCTGTCGCTGGCGAGCATGGTGGAGAACTTGGTGCCGTAGTCGTCGGCAGGGACGGCGGTGATGTTCACCTGCCCGCCGAGGAGCTTCTCGATCTCCTGCCAGGCGGCGTTCTTGCCACGGGCGGGCGGCGGCGGGGAGAAGGTCTCCATCGTCGCGCTGATCGGCTCGGCGCCCTTGAGCGGCGTGCTCTTCGTGGCCCGCAGCGGCTTGGCCGGATAGCTGAAGAAGCCCTGCGGAACACCGGCGGCGGTGCCCGCGAGGTCGGGCTTGAGGCCGATGTTGCGGACCGCGGTGTCCGGAAGCAGTGAGGCGCTCTTGGCCTCCGCCTTCGCGGTCGTTCCGCCGTCGCCGCAGGCGGCCAGCAGCGGGGCGGCAGCCAGTGAGAGACCGACGCCCGCGCCCATGCGGAACAGCGCTCTGCGGTTGATGGGGGTGGAGCTCGACACCTGAATCTCCTTGGGAGAGGGGAAGGAAGGAGTGGGGGGCGGTGGCTGCGCTCAGCCCTTGACGGCTCCTGTGAGCACGCCCTTGGTGAAGTAGCGCTGGAGGAACGGGTAGACACAGAGAATCGGTACGACGGCGATCACCAGGACCGCCATCTGTACGGCCTGCTGCGGGGCGAGGGCCTCGCCGGCCGAGGCGGCGTTCAGGCTCTGGCCCTGCAGGACATAGGTGCGCAGCACCATGGGCAGCGGCCATTTGTCGGAGTCGTTGAGGTACAGGAGCGCGTTGAAGAAGGCGTTCCAGTACGTCACCGCGTAGAAGAGGCTGATCACGGCGAGGACGGCCTTGGACAGCGGCAGGACGATCCGCACCAGGATGCGGAAGTCTCCGGCCCCGTCGACCTTCGCGGCGTCGTACAGCTCTTCCGGCAGGTTCATGAAGAAGGACCGCAGGACGACCAGGTTGAAGGCGCTGACCAGGGTGGGCATGACGAGGGCCGCGTAGGTGTCGTACAGGCCGAGGCCCTTGACCAGCAGGAAGTTCGGGATGATGCCCGCGTTGAAGAGCATCGTGAACAGGGCCGTCATCAGGATGAAGCGGGAGCCCGTGACATCGCGGCGGGACAGTCCGTACGCCATGCCGACGGTGACGAGCAGGCTCGCGAGGGTGCCGAGGACGGTGATGCCTACGGAGACGATCAGCGCGCGGGTGACGACTCCGCCGGTGAAGATGGTGCGGTAGGCGTCCAGGGTGGGGTGGTCCGGCCACAGGACGAGACCGGAGCTCCTGATGATGTCGGTCTGCGAGGCGAAGCTCGTGCCGATGACACCGACCAGCGGATAGGCGACGGCGAGGACGACCACCACGACGGCGACCGCCTTGGCGATCTGCCCGATGCGGGTCGGCCGTTCCATCCACGGCGGCCGGCCGTCGGACGCGCGGACGGTGGCGGGCCGGGGCGCCGGTCCGGTGGATTTCGTTGTGGCGCGCGTCTTCTCAGCGGTCAGCACCGCGGTACACCCCTTCGTGGCCGAGTCGGTGGGCGAATTTGTTGGCGCCCAGGACGAGTGCGGTGCCGATGACCGCCTTGACGAGTCCGACGGCGGCGGCGACGCCCCAGTCGTTGTCCTTGATCCCGTGGTAATAGACGTAGGTGTCCAGGACCTCACCGGCGTCCGGGCCGACCGCGTCGCGCTGGAGCAGGATCTGCTCGAAGCCGACGGAGAGGATCTGCCCGAGGTTGAGGATCAGCAGCAGGATGAGTACGGGGGCGATGCCGGGCAGGGTCACGTGCCACAGGCGGCGCCGCGGACCCGCGCCGTCGATCGCGGCCGCCTCGTACTGCTGCTTGTCGATGTTCAGCAGCGCGGCAAGGATGATGATCGTGCCCCAGCCGGCGTCCTTCCAGGCCACTTGAAGGGTGAGCAGCCACGGGAAGGCGTCGGGATCGCTCATCATGTCGTAGCGCGGCAGCCCCAGTCCGCCGAGTACGTCGGGCAGGAGTCCGGCGCCCCCCAGGATCTGCTGGAAGATCGAGACGATGATGACCCAGCCGATGAAGTGCGGCAGGTAGACGACGCTCTGCACGAAGCGCCTGACACGGTCGCTGGCGATGCTGTTGAGCAGCAGGGCCAGGGCGATCGGGATCGGGAAGAAGAACACCAGCTGGACAAGGGCGATCTCCAGGGTGTTGAACGTCGCGGACCAGAAGGCCGGCTCACCGAACGCCGCGGAGAAGTTGGCGAACCCCACCCAGACGCTGTGCATGTATCCGAGGTACGGCTGGTAGTCCTGGAACGCCACCACATAGCCGAGCAGCGGCACGTAGTGGAAGACCACGAAGTACAGCAGGCCGGGCAGGGTGAGCAGCAGCATCACCCGATCCCGCTTGATCCGCTGCCAGAGCGTCAGCCGGCGCTGTGCGACGACGGCCTGGGCAGCGGGCGGGGACGGTGTTTCGGCCTTCTGTCGCCGTTTCTCCCGCGGCAACGGGGGTGCTGTTTCAGCCATGGTGCGTCCTGTTCGGCTGGGTGGCGCATGGTGAGCCTTCTGGGGCCGCAAGGTAGTAAGCGGTTAACCCAAGCGTCAAGAGATCCGGTCGAAAGTCGTCGAGACGCGATGACCCAGCCAGCGATTCCCGTCCAGCGAATCAACAAAAATGCTGCTGAACTGGACAGTTGGGCTGGCCATGAGCTTGACGGTCGACCATCAGGCTCCCTAGCGTGCCGGTCATTCCATAGAACGCGATTACTATCCGGAGGCAGGGTGCGAACCACCGAAGAGGCACCGGCTCATTCCGGTAGCGATGCCGCGGCAGCGCGCCCACGACGACCGCGCACCGTCCTGGTCATGAGTCCCGGGCTGCTCGACGACGTCTTTCCGCCACCGGTACGAGCCCGTCTGGAGGAGACCGCCGACCTGCTCGCCCCCTCCGTCATCAGCGAGTTCGACTCCCCGGACGCCTCGGCGGCGCTGGGTGTCGCCGAGGTCCTGCTCACCGGCTGGGGCTGCCCGCCCGTCGACGCCGCGCTGCTGGACCGGGCGCCCGCGCTGCGTGCCGTGATCCACGCCGCCGGCACGGTGAAAACGTTTCTGTCCCCGGCCGCGTTCGACCGAGGGATCGTCGTCTCCTCGGCCGCCGCCGCCAATGCCGTACCGGTCGCGGAGTTCACCCTGGCGGCGATCATCATGGGCGCCAAGCGCGTCTTTCCGCTGGCCGGACTCTTCCGCACCCGGCGTACCCACCGCACCGGCGCCGACCTCGACCGCCAGCACTGGCTCGGCACGCACGGCCTGACCATCGGCGTGGTAGGGGCGTCCCGGATCGGCCGCCGGGTCATCGAGCTGCTCCGGGTCCTCGACGCGGACGTGCTGCTGTACGACCCGTACGTCAGCCGGGCCGAGGCGGAGCGGCTCGGTGTCACCGCGACCGACCTGGACACCCTGGTGGCGACCAGCGACGTGGTCACCGTCCATGCCCCCGACACCCCCGAGACCCGCGGCATCATCGACGCCAGGCGGATCGGCCTGATGCGGCCCGGCACCCTGCTCGTCAACACGGCGCGCGGCCCTCTGGTGGACACCGAGGCGCTGACCGGCCACCTGGTCAGCGGGCGTCTGGACGCGGTCCTCGATGTGACGTCGCCCGAACCGCTGCCGGAGGGCCACCCCCTGTGGGACCTGCCCAATGTCCTCCTCACCCCTCATCTGGCGGGCGCCCAGGGCAACGAGGTAGGGCGGCTCGGGGCACTTGCCGTCGACGAGCTGGCGCGGTACGCGGGGGGCACACCGTTCGACCACCCGGTGCACCGGGCCGACCTGGGGAGGATCGCATGAGCTCCGTCCCGGCGCAGGCTCTAGGCTCGGCGTCACACAACAGTCACCAGGGGGTGGGCCGGATGCGCCGGCAGAGCACAGCCGCGGACGGACAACGGCGCGCGACGGTCACCGATGTCGCGCGGCGCGCGGGCGTCTCGACGGCCACGGTCTCCCGCGTACTGAACCGCAACTACCCGGTCGCCGAAGCGACTCGGGAGCGCGTCGAGAGCGCCATGCGCGAACTCGGCTATGTCGTCAACGCCCACGCGCGTGCGCTGGCCGGCGTCTCCAACCGCACCGTCGGCATCATCGTCAACGAGGTCATCGACCCGTTCTACGCGTACATCGCCCGCGGTGTGGAGCGGGAGGCGGCGCTCGGCGGACGACTCTGTCTGGTCTGCTGCACCCAGGGCGACCCGCAGCGCGAGCTGGCCTTCATCGATCTGATGCACGAGCGCAGGGCGGACGCCGTGGTCGTGGTCGGCGGATCCCTCGCGGACCGCGGCTACACCACCGAGCTGGCCCGCAGGGCACGCGAGCTGGACGCGGGTGGATCGAAGCTCGTGCTGTGCGGCAGGTCGCCGCTGGGCGAGCAGGCCCCGATCGTCGCGGTCGAGTACGACAACGAGGGCGGCGCCTTCGCCATCACCGACCATCTGCTGATGCAGGGGCACGAGCGGATCCTCTACCTCGGCGGACCGCCCAAGCTCTCCACCACCCGCGACCGGCTGGCCGGGCACCGGCGGGCCCTGGAACTGCGCGGTGTCGCCATGGACCCCGAGCTCGTCCAGCCCGGCGCCTTCAGCCGCGGCTTCGGGTACCGACGGATGGCGGAACTGCTGCGGGACGGGCCGGACTTCACCGCGGTCTTCGCCGCCAACGACATGGTGGCGGCGGGCGCGGCGCAGGCTCTGGAGGAGGCCGGGGTCCGGGTGCCGAAGGACGTGTCCCTGGTGGGGTACGACGACATCCCGGTGGCTCAGGAGCTGCGGCCGCGGCTGACCACCGTCCACATTCCGCTGGAGGAGATGGGGCGTCAGGCGGTACGGCTCGCCGTCACCGGCGGGGACGAGGACGACTGGCGCGAGCCGACCACGGGCGCGCTGCGGCTCGGGACCCACATCGTGGTACGAGACTCCGTTGCGCCACGGCCCGGACGCTCCCCCCGGATGTGACCGGTTACTGCCCCCCTGTCCACAGTTGGCCATAGAAAATCACAGTAACTTCCTGACTCCTCTTGCCCCTCGATAGCAACCGCTTACATGCTGACGCCGAGCAGCACCCGTTCCGCACGCCTCCGCCTCCTCATTCGTTTCCACAGGGAGAGTTCCGCATGCGTATGCCCACAGACCCCGTCGGCTCCTCCACCGCCCCTTCCTCCTCCGCCACCCCTGTCGGCCGGCGTTGCGTTCTCGCCGCCGCGGCCGGAGCCGGCGCGGCAATCGCCCTGGGCGCGGGCACGGCCCGAGCCGCGACGGCCGGCGCCCCCTCCGGTCCGGGCGCGGGCCGTCCGGTCCGGCTGACGCTGACGGCGCGGCCGGCCGCCGAGGCCGAGCGGCTGCGGCTCGGACAGGCTCTGCGCGGCTCGGAGTTCCAGCCCACCGGTCTGTACGTCCCGCCCGGTACCCCGCTCTCCCTCACCGTCCAACCGTACGACGGCCTGCTGCCCACCCTGTGGATCGGTGCCTGGGACCACTACGGCGAGATCACCGAGCCCCGGAGCTACCCGCTGACCGCGGGCGCCAATACCGTGACGGACCCGCACGGCGGCCCGGTCTACCTCACTCTGACGGGCCGTGGTGAGCGCGCCGGTGTGCTGGTCCGCTCCGGTGCCACCCTCATGCCGGTCTTCACCCTGGGGCGCACCTCGGAGGCCGACTACCAGCGGCAGCTGGACACGCTCACCGCGTCGCCGTACGTCGAACTCCATGCCCCGCACACGATCATGACGCTCACCCGTGAAGGCGCGCTGCTGTACCGTGACGAGGACCATGCCGCCCTGCTCGGGCTGGTCGAGACGATCATCGACTCGCACGCCCGGATCAGCGGTCTCGACGGTTCGAAGCCGGTGCACCGCCGCAAGGCGGGGCCGTACCACTTCACCGAGGTCAGCAAGGTGCCGGCCGGTGTCGGCGCCTACGCCACCCACGGCTACAACGGCTTCCCGCGGGCCTATCTCGACCGGGCCACGACGGTGGAGGGACTGCGCACCCGCGGCTGGGGCCTCTACCACGAACTCGGCCACCTGCACCAGCAGTTCGCCTACAAGCCCGGCGGTCTGACCGAGGTCACGGTCAACATCTACTCGCTGGCCGCACAGCGCACCCTGAAGCAGCCGTCCAACCTCCTCACGGTCGACGCGACGACGGGACTCACCTACTTCCAGTCCGCACAGCGCAAGTTCGGTACGGCCGGGTTGAGTTACGAGAAGTCGTTCGGTGCCTACGAGAAACTCGTCCCGCTGCGCCAGCTGGAACTGGCCTTCGGCGACGACTTCTGGCCCCGGCTGCACAAGCTG
The DNA here is from genome assembly GCF_055584025.1 of Streptomyces sp. NPDC104309. Lineage (NCBI taxonomy): Bacteria > Bacillati > Actinomycetota > Actinomycetes > Kitasatosporales > Streptomycetaceae > Streptomyces > Streptomyces sp. NPDC104309. The sequence continues at coordinate 34,346 of NZ_JBVJMV010000035.1, forward strand.
GTGCGCGAGGAGAACCCGCAGTCCCAGTACACGGAGAACGACAAGCGCTACCGGGCCCTCGCCACGTACTCCAGCCGCGTCGCCGGTTACGACCTCACGGACTTCTTCGTGAACACCTGGGCGTTCCCGATCGACGGCACCGGCAGGGCGGAACTGGCCGCGCTGAACCTGCCGAAGCCCCCCGTCGATCCGTCCACGCTGGCCGACTGACCGAGGCGAGAAAGGAACCACCGTGAACCTCAGCAGAAGGACTCTTCTCGCGGCGGGCACCGCCACGGCCGTCACAGCCGGGACGACGCTCATGACGTCGGCGGGCGCCGCGCAGGCACGGCCCGTCGCGGCCGCGCCCGACAAGGCGACGGCGTCAGCGGACTTCGACGCCCTCCTCCAGCGGGCCGAGACGCTGCTCACCGGCGGCGGGTTCGACCCGTCCGACAGCGACTTCACAGCAGCGCTCGCGGCCCTGGACGGCACGGCCGAGGGGCTCTGGAACACCCTCGACCGCGGTGCCGGACGGACCGCGCTCTGGTCCGACCTCGCCCCGCTCACCGACCCGGGAAACTTCGGGCAGAGCTACACCCGGCTGCGCACCGTCGCCACCGCCTGGGCCACCGAGGGCACTTCTCTCGCCGGGAGCGCGGAGGTGGCGGACGCCCTCGTCGCCGCACTGCGCTTCACCTACGACATCGCGTACAACCCGGCCAAGCGCGAGACCGGCAACTGGTGGTTCTGGGAGATCGGTGCACCGCGCGCCCTGATGGACTGCTCCGTCCTCCTCCGCGAGCAGCTTCCCGCAGCCGATCTGGCGGACTATCTGGCGGTCGTCGACCGCTTCTGCCCGGACGCGGACCGCCGTACCAACTCCCCCACCCTCGCCGAGACCGGCGCCAACCGCACCGACAAGGCCGTCATCGTGGCGCTGCGCGGGCTGCTGGGGCAGGACGCCGGCAAGCTCGTCTCCGCCCGTGACGCGCTCTCCGACGTGCGCGACTCCGGGCGCAACAGCCTGTTCCGTTACACGAGTTCGGGCGACGGCTTCTACGAGGACGGTTCGTTCGTCCAGCACGACGTGGTCGCCTACACCGGTTCCTATGGCATCGTGCTGCTCAATGGCACCGCCTATCTGCTGGCGCTCCTCGCGGGCTCCGCGTGGGCGGTCGCCGACCCGGACGTGTCGGTGATGTACGAGGCCGTCGAGCGGACCTTCGCCCCGGTGATCTTCGACGGACTGATGATGGACTCGGTGCGCGGCCGGGCGATCTCCCGGGAACGCGCCGGTGACCACCGCGACGGTGCGACGGCCCTCGCCGCGATCCTGCTCCTCGCGTCCGGCGCCCCCGCCACGTACGCGGGCCGCTGGCGGGCGCTGGTCAAGGGCTGGCTGACCCGCAACCGCACGACGCCCTTCACGGCCCTGGCGACGCTGCCCCAACTCGCCCTGGCCAAAGCCGTTCTGAACGACCGTACGGTCAAGGCCGAGCCGCGCACGACGGGTCACTTCGTCTTCGCCGACATGGACCGCGTCGTGCACCGCCGCCCCGGATGGGCCTGCACGCTCTCGCTGTCGTCGAAGCGGATCTCGGCGTACGAGGCGGGCAACGGCGAGAATCTGCACGGCTGGTACACCGGCGACGGCATGACGTATCTGTACGACGGCGACGACCTGGGGCAGTTCAACGACGGCTTCTGGCCCACCGTCGATCCGTACCGGCTCCCCGGCACCACCGTCGACACCCGGCAGCGGTCCGATCTCGGCACGGGCGCCGGTACGTCCACCTACCGTCCGGCGAACGCCGTCGCGGGCGGGGCCGTGCTGGACGGCCGGTACGGGGCCGCCGCGATGGAGGTGATCGGCGCCCAGGACACCACCCTGAGGACCAAGAAGTCCTGGTTCCTGCTGGACAACGCGGTGATCGCGCTCGGCACGGGCATCACCGCGAGCGACGGCCGGACGGTGGAGACGATCGTCGAGAACCGCAACCTCGGCACGGACGGCCGGCACCGGCTGCTGGTCGACGGTGTCCGGCACCCCGTCGAGCAGGGCTGGACCCAGGACTTCGACCGCGCCCGGTGGGCGCATGTCGAGGGCGTCGGCGGCTACGTCTTCCCCGAGGGGACCGCCCTGCGCGCCCTGCGTGAGCAGCGCACCGGCACCTGGCGGGCCATCAATACCGGAGCGGACACGGGCGGCGGCACCGATCCCGTCACCCGGCGCTATCTGACGCTCTGGGTCGACCACGGCCTCTCCCCCACCGACGCCCGGTACGCCTATGTGCTGCTGCCCGGCGCATCGGCGGCGGCGACCTCGGTCTGGTCGCACTCCCGACCGGTACGGACAGTCGCGAACAACACCACCGCGCAGGCCGTCGAGGTACGCCGGGAAGGGCTGACGGCGGTGAATTTCTGGGGCGCGGGAACCGCGGCCGGGATCACGGCCTCCGGCCCGGCTTCGGTGCTCGTGCGGCGCCGGGGCACGCGCCTGTCCGTCGCGGTCGCCGACCCGGGCCGGACGCTCACCACGCTCTCGGTCGAGCTGCCGTTCCGTGTCCGGTCCGTGGTGGACGCCGATGACACGGTGAGCCTCGTCCCGGGCCGCAGGCCTGTTCTCACCGTCGCCGTAGGCGGCTCGCGCGGCCACACCCACCGGGCCGAACTCATCCAGTGACCACCCTCCGCACCCGTTTTGAGGAGCAGCACCACCATGTCCGTCGCACCGCATCTGCAACTGCCGCCGCCCGACCGGCTCCTGTCGTCACGCACCGGCTGGACCCGGGCCCACTGGGAGGTGACGGCCGACCGGATGCTGGACGCGCTGGTGCCGTACGCGACACCCGGCTTCGCGCAGTACCGACTGCCCGGCAGGAACAGCTGGTCGGGTGTCGTGTGCGACGGGCTGGAAGGGTTCGCCCGGTCGTTCCTGCTCGCCGCCTGCCGGATCGCGGGCGCGGGCGGGGCGGTCGACCCCGCGCTGATCGAGCGGTACACGGCGGGACTGGCCGCGGGCACGGATCCCGGGAGCGGCGAGTCGTGGCCGCGGCTGACGGACTGTGCGCAGCAGATGGTGGAGGCGGCGTCGGTCGCGGTCGCACTGCACGAGACCCGGCCGTGGATCTGGGACCGGCTGGACGCCCGGGTGCAGGAGCGGGTCGTCGACTGGTTCTCCGGGTTCGTCGGCGGACGCACCTGGGACAACAACTGGCGGCTCTTCCAGGTGGTGTCCGAGCAGTTCCTCGCCTCGGTCGGCGCCCCGTACAGCCGCTCGGACATCGAGAACAACCTGGACAGGATCGAGGACTGGTACGTCGGTGACGGCTGGTACACCGACGGGGACGGCCGCAATTTCGACTACTACATCGGCTGGGCCATGCATCTGTACCCGCTGCTGTGGTCGCGAATCGCGGGCCCGGACGACGGCGGCCGGAGCGAGGTCTACCGGCAGCGGCTCAGCCGCTTCCTGGAGGACTACCCGCACTTCTTCGGATCGGACGGTGCGCCGGTCCACCAGGGCCGGTCGCTCACGTACCGGTTCGCCGCGCTCGCACCGGTGTGGATGGGGGCGCTCGCCGACTGCACCCCGCTGGCGCCGGGGCTCACGCGCCGGCTCGCCTCGGGCACGATGCGGCACTTCGCGGAGCGCGGTGTGCCGGACGAGCGGGGGCTGCTGTCGCTCGGCTGGTACGACACGTTCCTGCCGAGCACCCAGCCGTACTCCGGCCCCGCCTCGCCGTACTGGGCGAGCAAGGGCTTCCTCGGGCTGCTGCTCCCGGCGGACCATCCGGTGTGGACGGCCCGCGAACTCCCCCTGCCCATCGAAGAGTCTGACCAGTACACCGCGCTGCCCGCCCCCGGCTGGCTGCTGCACGGCACCCGCGACGACGGCATCGTGCGGCTGATCAACCACGGCAGCGACCACAATCCTCCGTACGACGAGACGGACGATCCGTCCGAGGGCACCCACGATCCGCACTACGCGAAGCTCGCCTACTCGACCGCGACGGCGCCCGAAGCCGCCCCCCACGCCGTGGCGCGCTCCGTCGACGGCCATCTGGCGCTCGTGGCCCCGGACGGCACCCCGTCGTCCCGCCGCCGTATCCATCCGCTGCGCTGCGAGGACCGCGTCGCCGCCTCCTGGTACGCGGCCCGGCTGCCCGGTGACGACCGGTCGTACCGGATCGAGACGACGAGTGTGCTGCACGGCGCATGGGAGATCCGGGTGCACCGGGTCGAGGCGCCCGAGGGAGCGGTGGTGCGGGAGGGCGGCCACGCGGTCGCTCATGAGGAGAGCCCGTTCGCCGTGTCCGGTCCCGACTGGGCGCTCGCCCGTACGGCCGACGGCCTGAGCAGCGCCCTGGTCGCGCTGCACGGCTGGGACGGTGGTAACGAGGGAGCCGGCGTGGCGCGTGATGTCCAGTCCAACGCGTACGGACCGCGCTCCGCGATCCCGTATCTGCGCAGCCGGCCGCATCCGGGCGGGCGGCGCATCCATGTGTCGCTGGTCGCGCTCTCCCGGGACGCCGTGCATCCTGAGGCGCTGCGCGACTCGGTGCGGGTGCGGACGGGTGCGGACTCGGTGGTGCTGACCTTCCTGGACGGGACGACGGTCGAAGTCTGATGGCCGGGGCCGGTCGGGTCCTGAGGTCCATCGCCTCCTGAGGCCCATCGAGCCCTGAGGCCGGTCGATTCCTGAGGCCGGTCGACGGCGGGCCGTGGTCGATGCCACGCCACGCCGACGCTCCCGGGCCCAGGTCACGCCATCCCGCACGCCGCTCGTGGCCGGCGTCCGCTCGCGCACCGGGCCGTCCGGCCCGCGTCTCAGAAAATGAGGCTGTTGCCCTCTCGCTGATCGATGTGCCCGACGAGTTCCTGCGCCAGGGACTTGATCGTGTCCAGCCCCGCCCTGCCCCACGGCCGGGGCACGGTGTCGACCGCGCAGACGGCGCCCAGCACGACGCCCGTGCGGTCGATGAGGGGCGCGCCGAGGTAGGAACGGATACCTATTTCGTCGACCACCGGGTTTCCGGCGAACCTCGGGTAGTCGCAGACGTCCTCCAGGACAAGCGCCTTGCGCCGTACGACGACATGCGGGCAGTAGCCGCGGTCCAGGGCCACATACCGGGCGCCACGGCCACTGGCCGCGGCCGTGGCTCCCAGGTCGGAGCCCTTGTTCGCGCCGGCCGGGGTGTGCAGTCCGGCGAAGAACTGCCGGTTTCCGTCGATGAAGTTGACCATCGAGAAGGGCACTTCGGTCACTTCGGCCACGCGGTCGGCGAAGGCGTCGAAGTTGTCGAAGGAGGCGTCGGTGCGTTCCCCGAGGCCCAGGGTCCGCAGCCGCTGCGTACGGACGCGGGCCTCGCGGTCGACGGGTGTGAGCAGCAGCCGGTCGGCGACGTGTCGGGTCATGGGTGGGCTCCGAAGCCGGACATCGGGGCCGGTGCGGAGGTGGCGTTGATCAGGTGCTGGACCAGCGTGACCAGTGCCCCGGTGCCGGAGCTGGCGATCCGGGCGTCGCAGAGCACGACCGGCACGTCCGCCCCCAGATCGAGTGCGGCCCGCACCTCCTCGGGCGCGTAGCGGAAGGCGCCGTCGAACTCGTTGACCGCGACGATGAATCCGATGCCGCGCCGCTCGAAGAAGTCGACGGCGGCGAAGCACTCCGCGAGCCTGCGGGTGTCCGCGATCACCACCGCTCCGAGCGCGCCCTGGGAGAGCTCGTCCCACATGAACCAGAAGCGTTCCTGGCCGGGGGTCCCGAACAGATAGAGGACATGCTGCTCGTCGAGCGTGATGCGGCCGAAGTCCATGGCCACGGTGGTGGAGGTCTTGGACTCGATGCCGTCGAGACTGTCGGTCGCCGCGCTGACCTGGGTCAGCAACTCTTCCGTGCTCAGTGGCGCGATCTCACTGACCGCGCCGACGAACGTCGTCTTGCCGACGCCGAACCCCCCTGCCACCAGCACCTTGAGCGCGACGGGAAAGCCTTCGCAGCCGGCCGATCCTTCGCTGCCACCGGAGTCGTAGGTGCTGCCGGAGTCATAGCTGTCGTCGTAGGCCATCGAGCACTGCCTCCAGCAGGGATCGGTCGGTGGGCATGTCATGGAAGGCGGGCGCATGCGCGGTGACCGCCCCGCAGTCCACCAGGTCGGATACGAGCACCTTGGTGACGACCGCGGGCAGCCGTAGATGGGCGGCGATCTCGGCCACGGAGGTGGGACCGCCGCACAGCCCCAACGCCACGGAGTGCTCGGGACCCAGATGCGTCTGCGGCTCGGTCCCCGTGGCCATCACCAGGGAGAGCAGGTCGAGCACGGTCGTCGGACGGGTGCGGCCGTTGCTCACGGTGTACGGGCGGATGAGCCGGCCGGCCGCGTCGTCGAGCAACGGCACGTCCTGTGGGACCGACACCCTCAAAGTCCCGTGGGACTCGGGGCCCCGGCCGCTTGTCTCGCCGGAGTCATCAGGTAGGGCCGGACGCTCTTGACCAACATGGTCATCTCGTAGCCGAGCACCGCCGGGTCCGCCTCCCGGCCGGCGAGTACGGCGAGGCAGGTGCCCGACCCCGCGGTGGAGACGAACAGCAGCGTCGAGTCGAGCTCGACCACCACCTGGCGTACGTCGCCGCTGTCGCCGAAGCGCGCGCCGGCGCTGCGGCCGAGTGAGTACAGGCCCGCGGCCAGCGCCGCCATGTGATCGGCGCTGTCGGCGTCCATGCCATGGAGGGACTTCACCAGTCCGTCGGCGGAGAGGAGGACTGCGCTGCGTGTGTACGGCACGCGCTGGACCAGTCCGCTCAGCAGCCAGTCGAGGTCCGAGACCTGACCGGACGGCATATCGGTCGCCATGGTGCATCTACTCCTTGGAGGTGTTCGCTTCGAGAGGGTCGGTGGCCGGGACCGCGCCCGGCCCTGGAACAGGGGCCTGGTGGTACGGGGCGACGGTCGCCCTCCGTCCCCGGACCGGCAGCGGGACCTGGGGCCGCCAGGCCTGCGAAGGCGCCGGTTCGTGGTGCGTGTCCGGGGCCGGGTCGGTGTCCGTCTCGGACTCGGTGCGGGCCTCGGCCAGTTCGATGCCCCGCCGGAAGGCCGCCATGAGACCCGGGTCGTGCAGGGCTTGTTCGCCCTCGGCGCGTGGGGCCGGTGCCTCTCTGAGCTGCGGAACCAGATGCTCCTGATGGGCGCGCCTGGGGAGTTGCGGCCGGCCCGTGGTGCCGCGCACGACGCCGGGCTCGGAGTGGAGCGGCGCGGGTGCGTCGTCCGTGCGCCGGATTCCGGGTCGGGCCTCGGCCGGGGTCGGACGGTCGAGGCGCTCGGCGCGCAGGGGAAGCGGTGGGGCTTCGTCCTGGCGTCGCGCCTGCTGGGGTGGCTGATGCAGGCGAGGCGACTGACTGGGGACGTAGGGCTGCCGGTCGGTTCCGGCCTGCGGACCGGGTGCCGGGCGGGGGCTCAGGCTCGGGTCCGGCCTGCGGTGGCTGCCGGTGTCGTCCTCGGCGGGTGGGCGGTGCACGGGTCCCGGGGGCGGGACCGGAGCCGCGGCACTCCCCGCCGGGGCGTCCGCGCCCAGCAGGCACTGCGGGAGGACGAGTACGGCCTGTGTGCCTCCGTAGATGTTGCTCTGCAGTCGGACCGCGATGCCGTGTCGTCGGGCGAGCGACGCGACGACGAACAGGCCGATCCGGCCGTCCTGCAGGAGACGGGCCACACTGACCCGGTCGGGGTCGGTCAGCAGGGCGTTCATCCGCTTCTGCTCGTCGCCGGGCAGGCCGAGGCCCCGGTCCTCGACCTCGAGCGCCAGCCCGGCGGTGACCTGCTGGGCACGCAGCAGCACTTGGGTGTGCGGGGCGGAGAACACGGTGGCGTTCTCCACCAGTTCGGCCAGCAGATGGATCACATCGGCCACGGCGTGACCGCGCAGTGTGCCGTCGATCGGGGGTACGAGTTTGACCCGTGGGTACTGCTCGACCTCGGCGATCGCCGAGCGCAGGACCTCGGTCATGGTGACCGGGTTGCTCCACTGCCGCCGCGAGACGGCGCCCCCGAGCACGGCGAGGTTCTCGGCGTGCCGACGGATACGGGTGGCGAGATGGTCGACCTGGAAGAGGCCCTTGAGCAGATCGGGGTCCTCGACCTCGTGCTCCAGCTCGTCGAGCAGTTGGATCTCGCGATGCACCAGTGACTGCAGGCGGCGGGCGAGGTTGACGAAGACCTCGACCTTCTGTTCCTCGCCGGTGTGATCGGGGGGCCGGGACGCCTGCACGACCGCGGCCACGGCGGCCTCCTGCTGGCGGCCGAGTTCCTGTGCGAGCAGATCGAAGGCGTCGCTGCCGGGGGCGGCGGGCGGCGCGGGCCGTCGTGCGGGCACGGGCTCGCCGTTGCGGAGCTGTTCCACCACCCGCTGCAGTTCGGCCTGGCCCAGCGCGCTGGCCCGGCGCAGCGCCAGACAGCGACCGAAGACGGTGGTCGCGACGCGATTGGCGGCGAGGTACGCGGACAGTACGGCGGCGAGGGCCAGTGCGCCGGCCACGCCCAGGGCGCTCCACAGTTCCGTCGTCGGCCGCGCGCCGGTGGTGCGGACGGTGAAGATGACCGCCGCGGCGCCGCTCAGCACGGCGGCGACGGTCGGCAGCACCGCCGTGCGCAGAACCTGGGGGCGTATACGCGCCTCGGGGGATGGCTGGGTGGCGCGCGGCCTGGCCGTGGCCGAGTGGGAACGGGCACCGGGTCGGCCGTGCCGTCCGCCCTCTCGGCGTTCCGGTCGCGCTTCGGGTGCGCGAAGTTGAGACATCAGTGTCCTCGGTACGTGGGGCACCAGGAATCGGCGTTCATGTGGTGGCACCTACGGTGGTCGGTCAGGCTCGGTTCATCGGTCGGGCAGGCTAGGCAGTCATGAGCCCACCGCTGATCACCGAGCACACACGGTAGTCGTCCATCACGTATGCGCGACGGGCAGTTGTCGAACTTGCCCGCCATCCGTCCCACTCTGGTATGAGCTATCGCACAGTCGACCGAAAACTCCGCATGACGCCTGGCCGGCGGACACTCGAACGGCCTACGGCGGCGAGCTCCTGAGCACATGGAACGGCCAGGCCCGTCCGGTCGTGAGCCGGACGGCGACCCTGGCGCGGCGGTCGCCGGACATCGCGTAGCGGCGGGCGGCGAGGCCATGCTCAAGGGGCTGCCGATTTGCTCGCACAGCAGAGCGAGGACGTCGGCAGCCGCGGTGGCGGACAGGTAGGCCAGGGCGACTGCATGGTGGCGGCGAGGTCGTCGACGACGGTGCGCAGCGCGGCGAGCGTGGGGTCCGCCGGCGGATCGGCGGCCGCGAGTGGCGGGGCGGTGCGGACGTCGCGGACGGCCTTGCGAACTACCGCGTGCACGGTCGGCAGACGCCGTCGACGCCGCCGCCCAGGCCCAGCAGGGCGCGCCTTGGACGGGCCCTGACCTCCGGATGCGCTGCACCACTACCGAAGCCGCCTACACCTGGCCGAACGGTGCCCCCTACGACGGCGGCCTGTTCGCCTGCACGGAGGTTGGCGTCAGTGATGGCGTGCTCGAACCGGATGTAGTCGGTGACGGGCTTGGACACGACCCGGGCCCGCAGGACCTTCACCCCGCGGGCAAATGGCCCGCTCCACCAGCGGCAGCCATCCGCTCCAGAACGTGGAGTCGTCCGCGGGCACGCTTCCGTTGCTCAGGAAGGTGTCGTAGACCTCCTGTTCGTCCCCCAAGGCGTAGACGTCACGCAGTTCCAGGTGCAGGGCGTGCTGCTGGGCGGAGTCGAGCAGGTCCTCAAAACTGGGTCCCAGCGGCTTCTGCGGTATCGCACGCCTTCCTGATCTGCGGCACCGCCCGGGCCAGGATGCGGATGATGGTCTCGTCGTCCACGGGCGGGCTGTCCTGGCCGCAGGCACCACGGGTGGCCGCGTCGACGGCCTTGCCCTGTAGTACCAGTTCGTGTACGCGGGCATCGACGTCACCACGACCGCCTTGTTCAGCGGTGTGCGGGGGCCCAGCTCGCCGCACGCGCGGGCCTGGTGGAGTGCGGTACGTTCCCGGCGCAGCTCGGGAAGCACGAGCCGTTCAAGGAGCTGATCACGGCCGTGGAAGCTGCGCTCGATCTCCGCGCGCACCGAGTAGGAACCCTCCCCGTCCTACCTTCACCAGCGGACCGCGGGCCGGATCGGGAGTCTGACCCGGCTCCTACCCCAGGCCGCGATCACCGCGATCTGTGACAGCAGCGAACGGATCACGAAGACCAGCCTCGACCGGATCCGTATTGATCACCTCGCTGAAACCCACCACCGGAACAAGTGGGAATCCACCCCACGCTGACCAGGAAAAACGCTTCTGACCAGCAAAAAACACAGCGGGTGCCATGAGACGCAGAAACTATCTGCGACCATCCACACCCTGTCTCAACGAAGTTGACACAACCCCAGGTCAGCAAGCCTGCCACCAGGCCACAAAACACCACAACCCGTTCTCACTCGATCTGCAACACCCCAGCCCACCCCACACCTCAACTCACCCACCCGCCAACGTCAACGGGCCGCGCCAGACGAGACGAGCGGGTAGCGAAGGAGTGGGGGCCGGGGGCCATTTCGGTTGCGGTCACATCCAGGGGGACGCGCCCGCGCCCCGGTCACCTGACCGGTGACGCGATCAGCGCCGTACGCCGCAGAGTGCGGCCGTCCCGCGATCCGGCGGTGCGGATCGGTGCGGCCGGACGGACGGACGAGGGGCGACGCCGGAGTCCCGGCCCCTCGTCCCTCCGCCCGGCCGCGCCCGTGCTCGATGCCGCCGCACCCGGTCCCACCCCTCCGGATCGGCAGGTGTCCGGACTCGTCGGGAACGAGTGCGGGTAAAGTGACCGGCCGAACCACCGGGAGGGCGCCGATGCGGACGCTGTCAGGGATACAGAGACGGACCAGGACGTTCGGGTCCCGGGCGGGCACGGCGCTCGCGGCCCTCGTACTGCTCGGCAGCGCCGGAACGGCCGTCGCGGCCGACCCGGGCGCCGCGGCAACGCCCACGGCGATCGCCACCGCCGCGCCGGCCGGCCAACCGGCCGACGGCTCAACCCAGTCCGAGCGCCTGGCCGAGGAACTGCGTAAGAACCCGGTCTACGTCTCCGCCGACCGTCCCCGCAAACTGCCGCGCTCGCTCGCCCCGGACATCGCCGCCCTCGCCGAGCGCACCGGCGTGCCCACCTACGTGCTGGCGCTGCCTGCGGGCGACGCCACGCTGCTCGGCCTGGTGCACGACCGGCTCGGCGAGAACGGCCTGTACGTGCTGATCGACGACTATGGCAGCATCACCGCGTCCGCGTTCGGCGTCGAGGTCCCGGTCGAGGAGGCCCGCCGCATCGCCCTGTACGGCACCCCGTACGGGGCCGGCCCACTCGCCGCGTTCGAGTCCTTCGTCGACGCGATCGCCTCCGGCCATGACCGGGCAGCCGCCAGGGCCGACGAGTTGTACGACCGCTATCGCAAGGACGGCAAGCCCACCCTGTACATCAGCTCCACCGATCGGCAGAACCAGAACCTGCTGCTCGGCCTGGCCGTGGTGGTGATCCCGGGCCTGGTGCTGGCCCTCGGCATCCGGCTCTCCCGCCGCCGTTCCGACCGGCCGCAGCCGACCGGGAAGAAGGAGGCCGCCGGCTCGAAGACCCCGGCCGTCGCCCGGGCCAAGTCCCCGGCCGTCATCCTGGACAAGGGATCCGGCAAGGGCCCGGGCAAGGAATCCGACGAGCACCGGGACAAGGGCTCGGGCAAGGGATCCGGCAGGGGGTCCGGCGTGGCCGCGGCGCAGCAGAAGGCCCCGGCCCGCACCAGCTGGCCCGCCGTCCGCCGACGCGGCGTACTGCCGGTGACGGTGGTGGCGACGGTGGCCGCCGCGATCGCCGTGGTGCAGGCAGCACCCACCGTCTTCCCGCAGACCATCGACAGCCCGTACCTCAACGTCACCCGGGGCGACCTGGACGCCCGGGTGAAGGAGGTCGCCGCGGGGCTCGCCGCCGGACCGGTCTACCAGGACCCGTCCACGGCGGATGTGCTGACCACCGCCGACCTGCCCGTGGTCCGGCAGCGGATCGCCGAACTCGCGCCCAAGGGCCCGGTGCACGTGCTGGTCACGCCGACCGGCAGCGACGACGAGAGCGGCGGCGACAGCAGCACCCTGCTCGCCCGGGTCCACCAACACACCGGCCGGAACGGTGTCTACGTACTGATCGACCCGATGTCCGGGCGGATCGACCTGGACACCTTCGGCACCGACCAGGACGCCGCGCGCCACTTCATGCGCCTGCCGTCCATCGTCCGCTACCCGGAGTACCGCAAAGACGGCGACCTGCAGGTGATGCGGCGCCTCGACCAGACCCTGGACGCCATCGCCGCCGACCAGCCGCGCGAGGGCGACGACCCCGCCACCCGCGACACCGAACTGCCCCCGCTGCACGACAACCGGCTGCCCGGACTGTTCAGCAGCGACTTCGGCCCCGGAATCATGCTCGGCACCATGCTGCTGGGCGCCCTGCTGCTGATCGCCTGGCTGTTGATCGCCATCACGCGGGCCGTGCTGGAATCCCGCCGCACCCGCGCGGCCAACCCCTCGCCGCCGCAGCGCTCCGGGCCCCGACACGCCACCGCGCTGCCGTCCGTCCGGCAACTTCGCGCCTGGGCCGCCGCCGACGTCCGCGAACTCGCCGGGCTGCTGGCCGCCGCCGGCCAGGACGCGCCCGGCCGCACCCGCGCCTGGGACTGCCTGGACGCCGCCGAACTGCTGGCCGAAACCGGCGACGAGCGCCCGGACCAGGCCGCCGAGGCGGGCGACCTGGCCGCCGTCGCGGTACTCGCCCAGGCCGGACTCGCCGCCCTCCGGGGACACCTCCACCCCGCCCTCTGCCGGCTCAACCCGCTGCACGGTGAGGCCACCGGCGGCAAGGTCCCGGCGTGGCTCGCCGACCGCGGCATCGGCCCCAGGTCCGCGCAGCTGTGCCCCGCCTGCCGGAACGCCCTCCGTGGCGGCGGCGCCGAACCGGCCGCCCGAGAACGGGAGGCCGCCGAACGGCTGCTGCGCCTGCCCGGGGCGGACGGGCGCACCCGGACCGCCTGGGACGAGGCCGGGCAGGTCCTGCCGGCCGCCCGTAAAGGGCTCGAAGCACTCATCCTCAGGGCCCGGGAGTCCGCCAGTGTCCAGTGACCGACTGACCAATGACCGCCCGACAGGCGCCTTCCGCGGCCTCGCCGCCGGACTGCTCGCCGCCCTGCTGCTGGCCTGTACGGCACTGCTCGGCACGGGCGCCCCCGCCCGGGCGGAGACCGCGGGGACCGGGCCGAGCGCCACGACGATCGCCGAGGCGCTGGCCACCGACCCCGTCTACGTCGACCCGTCCTACGCGGCCGCCGTCAACCCCTCCCAGCAGCAGGCCTTGGTCGACCAGATCGACGCGACCGGCCTGCCGGTCAAAGTGGTGTTGGTGCCGCTGAAGAAGGGCGACGCCTTCGACGGAGACCCCCGCACCCTCGCCGCGGTGCTCAAGGAACGGCTCGACCTGCAGCAGCTGATCCTGATCACCAACGACGCGTACGGGAAGTGGCTCATCGGCACCGAGTGGCCCACCGACGCCCATCAGACCCGCGACGCCGCCTCCGTCGTCGGCTTCCTCCAGGGACTCGACGACGCCGGACTGGCCGCCCGGGTCGGCAAGGCCGTGGAACTGGTCAAGGCCGGCAACGGAACCGAGGTCTACAAGGCCGAGACCGCCAGGATCGACAAGGAGCACTCGGCCCGCCCCCAGGCCGAGGAGAACGCCTCCGGCTCCTCCTCCGGCGGCGTCGGGACCCTGCTCGCGATCGCCGCGGTGCTCGTCCTCGCCGCCGTCGGCGCCGCCTTCCTGGTACGCCGCCGCTCGCCCCGGCACACCGCCTTCACCTTCCCCGACGCCGTCTTCGCCGCCGAGCAGGCCGCCGACGAGGCGGGGCTGCGCCGCCGGGCCGCCGACGAGCTGCTCGCTCTCGGCGAGGCCGTGGAGCACGCCGACGGCGCCGCCACCCCGGGCCTGAGCCGGGCCCTGGACGCCTACGACGCGGCCGGCCGGGTGCTGGACGCCGCACGGGGCCTGCCCGACCTGGTCGGAGTGCTGGCCCTGGTAGCCGAGGGACGCTCCGCCCTGCACCCGGCACCCGGACTCCCGCTGTGCTTCTTCGACCCCCGGCACGGCACCGCCGTCCGCCGGACCACCTGGCGCCCGCTCGGCCGCCGGGAGCGGGCCGACGTCGCGGTCTGCGAGGACTGCGGCCAGGCCCTGCGCACCCGCCGCGCGCCGCAGGTGCTGGCGGTCCGTGACCGGGGTCGCACCGTCCCCTACTTCGAGGTGCCCGCCGAACGCAGCCTGTGGGCTGCCGCCGGCTACGGCTCTCTGCTGTCCGGCCCCGACGACACCCTTGCCGCCCGGGTCGGCACCGGCGAGTTCAGCCGCGCCCGGCAGCACCAGTCCGAGGAGCACGGCGCGGCCAAGGGCTGAGCCCGAGCCCGAGGACTTGGCAGTGGGGCGTGGGACGGAGGAGTTGTGCGGGCAACGCCGTTGCGTTTGGCTGGGAAGCGGCACGTCAAGGGGGTTGAACAGGGCAACGCAACACCGTCCGCGAGGCCGTGGCTCTCCTGGTCTCAGAGGGGCTCGTTGAGCGGCGCTGGGGCGTGGGCACGATCGTTCTCGCCCCCCGTGCCGCCGACGTCCTTCAGCGTCACCGACGTCATCCCCGTCGAAGAGATCATCAAGAACGCGGGACACGAACCCGGCCTGTCCCACTGGCACCACCGCTCGGTCAGGCCGGACCCGGACATCGCGGCGCACCTGGACCTGCCGGAGGAAGACGCGGAAACCTGGTACGTCGAGCGCGTCTTTACCATTGAGCGGGTGCATCGTGAAGTCGCAGGCCACAGGTCTGGTGTGAATGGCGAGTTGGATACTCGTGCCGGTCGGCGGCCGATGACCATGACGTAGATCATCGGGCGGGTCCGGCTCCGGCGGGATGCCGGGTTCGGCTGCGCCCACGACCGGCCCCCGCCTACGATCCGTCAGCAGGTCGACACGCCGTGAGAACGCGGGAGGCCGCGGGGGATGCAGGAGCGGCAGTGGATCACCGTCCGCCGGAGCGAACTGGACGCTCTCGCCGAGGAGTTGGCCAAGAACATCCAGGAGGTCCAGGCCGTGCGGGGTGAACTGGCGATCGTGGAGCGGGTGTTGAACCGCCTGGCCGAACAGGCCCTGGGCCGAAGCCGGGGCTGTCGCTCCGGTATCGGCGGAGGTGGCCGGGCGGACAGTCCTGCTCATCCCGCACCGCAGCGACGCGGCCCACGAGGGCGCGCTGCCCGGCGACTACCGCAAGATCCTGGCGATCGTGCGGGAGGCCGACGGCACGGTGCAGGTCCGGGCGGTCGGCGAGCGGCTGCGGCTGGACGCCTCGGTGCGCGGCAAGCTGGAACCTTTGCGGGCGAAAATGACCGAGCTCACCGACCGCGGCTGGCTGCACAAACGCCCTGACGGGCAGTTCACCGCACGTCCATAGCTGTGCGGGGCGGAGGCCTCACTGACGTGCCCCCGAAGGCGATCCGCACGCCGCCCTCGACCACCACACCACACGTCCAGCGCACGGGATCTGACTAGCTGTCAGTGGTCACTGAAAGCATCACGTGTATGACGAACTCCGCTGCCATCAGCGCCCACTGGGACGCCGCCGCCGACGCCTTTGACGACGAGCCCGACCACGGACTCACCACCGAGCACACCCGCACCGCAACCGCCACCCACCTGACCTCCTGGCTGCCGGCCACGCCGGGCAGCGTGCTGGACGTGGGCTGCGGCACCGGCTTCCCGTCCAAGCGCCGGCATCAAGGCAGGGTCTGACCGATTGGGCCAACCATGAGGGGCCGTGCATGGTTCGGCTTCAACGGTCGAACACCGACCAGCAGATGTCGTTGCGCAGCCGCTGGTCATCAAGTACGAGTTCGCGGATCGCCTCCGGGAGCTGATTGCGCTGCCACTGGCACTCGAGTCGTACCGCGGTCTCGCTCTCGTCTTCCGGTGCCGCTGCACGTGCGGCCTTGATCGCGTACGGCCGCGCCGAGCTCGTGCGCGGCAACGTGGGCGACGGCCCAGGCCTGGCCGGCGGCGTACGCGGCATGCCGCGCTGGCCCACGCAGGTCTCTGGCTGCCCCCATCGCATGGCCGCCCACCGCGCGAGCCTGCATCATCTTGACCTCGCCACGCACCCAGGCCCGGGCATGCTCGATCGCCTGGCGCGGTCGCGGGTCCCGGGCCGGGCCGACTCGAAGAAGCCAAGGACGTGCTCTGCACACGAGGCAGCCCATAGAACGAGGAGACGGTGATCCGATCAGTGAGAGTCCCACCACGGCGGATCGTCACGAAGCGAGGGTCGCGGACCTTCGGGAGGATCACGACGTGCACTCCCCCCTGCGCACATCGGCGCCGCTCGCTGCGGTGTGCCCTGGCGGCCGGTCAGCTGCCTGGCGCAGGGAATGATCCAGAGTGCTCATTAGCCGGGCGACACGACTGCTGTCGCCTGTCGCGGGCGGGTAGCGGCAGAGCACATCGATGAGCACCGGTGTCGCACGCTGCCGCGATCGTTCCAGCAGGGCATCCCCGATCGCGGGATCACCGCCTGCCTCCATCTCCCCGATGCGCGCAGCGCTCGCGCAGGCCCGCAGGATGTGGCCGACCTGGCCGACCTGGGCGATGGGGTGCAAGTATGCGGCCGATGCGGCGTCACCGGCGGATCGCGCGGCCAGTCGCGCGGCTTCGGAGGGTGCGGACCGGGCGGCTCGATGAGCGTCGAGGGAAGTGACGCGCTGCAATTTCGTCCTGTTGGCACCGTTGATGAACGTCGAGGCCGCGTCGATCGCCGCACGGGGGCGCAGATCACCGGGAACAGCCTGTTCAAAGACCGACAGGACGTCCTCTGCGTGCCGAACCACGTAACGTGCCACGACGCGCAGTTCGTCCATCGTCAGATCGAAGTCTCCGGACACGGTGTGCGTACTCTGTGTCATGTCCCTGGATCGTACCCTTGAACGCTCGGGGGAGACTCTGCGACGAATCCTCCGCTCACCCGCGTCGGAACCCTCAATCGGAGGTCACATGCGGCCCGTGGACCTGGCTCGTCGCCATGGCCTGTCCACGCAGGCGGTCCGCAACTACGAGGACGCCGGCACCATCCCGTCGGCCCACCGCCGCCGGACGGGGTACCGGGACTACACCGCCACTCATGCCGCCGGCCTCGCGGCCTACCTGGCGCTCGTCCCTGCCTTCGGCTACTCGACCAGCGCGCAGAGGATCATCGGGCGCACGTCCCTGACCGCGAGCTCGCCCCCGCACCACACTCCGACTGCTTGACAACGACGATTGGGAATCAGTCACAACAACTCCCGATCGGCGGTGGCCGTTTTCAAAGAGTGCCATCAGCACGGACAGCGTGGCGGCCAAGTTCCGAGAAGCCAGCGTGGGGTTGGCCGGTATGCGCCGCTGCAGGCGGGTAGTGCTTCGAGCAGCCATCACCCTGCCACAAGGAGGAGCCCATGGAAAAAGCTGATCTCTATTCGTTGGATCTTTCCGAGGCTGCTTGGGTCAAGTCGACCTTCAGCGGCGATGGGTCCGGGTGTGTTGAGGTTGCGCGTCTGCCCGGCGGGGCGGTCGCGCTGCGGGACTCGAAGAACCCGGGCCGCGAGCCGCTGTGCTTCACTGCAGCCGAATGGTCCGCGTTCCGCCAGGGAATCCAGGCGGGCGAGCTCCAAGGCTGACCAGCAGCCCGGGTGCCGGACCCGCCGAGTCCGGCACCCGGGCTGAACAATCGGCCTCTGGTGCGCTGATTCGCTCCCGACCCACCCGGCCCATCGAATACGGCCTCCAAGCCGCAGCCGGTAGTTCAGAGAAGCCTGCGTCCGCTGACCCGCGTCGTCACCCGGCTGGAGAAGCACGGCTGGGTCGAACGCACCAAGTGCACTGAGGGCGGGCGCGGTTGGAACGCCGTCCTGACCGACACTGGCCTCGCCCGCCTCCAACAGGCCTGGCCGGCGTTTCTGGTCAGCGTGCGACGGCACCTCGTCGACCACTTCAGCGGCCAGGACCTCGCTCAACTCACGGCCGCACTCCAACGTGTCGCGACCTCCGAAGGTGAACCCAGGTGATTCCCGGCCCGGTCGGCCTAGTCTGGGGGCGCCGACACCTCGGTCTTCCCGTCCGTCCTGTCGGCGCATACCGTCACCACCGTGTACGCCGGTAGCGCATGCACCACGGATCTACTGCATACCCGCCCCTGAAGGCACCGTTCCGAGAGGAAGCCGGCATGAGTGTACTGTCCACCAGGTTCACTGAGAGGTTCGCGGTCCCGTATCCGTTCGTCTGTGCCGGAATGGCCTTCGCGGGTGGTACCGCAGAACTGGCGGTGGCCGTTTCACGAGCGGGTGGTGTCGGTGCGGTGGGTGCCGGGCTGCTGCCTCCGGACAGGCTCCGGCAGGCGATCCGGGAGATCAGGAAGAGGGCGGGCGGAGCCCCGTTCCACATCAACCTGATCACGTACTTCGATAACACCGAGCTCGTGCGCGTCTGCGTCGAGGAGCAGGTGCCGATCGTCTCCTTCCACTGGGGCCACCCGCCGGTCGGCCAGCTCCAGCAGTTGCGCGAGGCCGGGATCTCGGTGTGGGAGCAGGTCGGCTCCGCCGAAGCGGCAGAACGAGCCGTCGACGACGGCGTGGAGGTCGTGGTCGCCCAGGGCTGGGAGGCCGGCGGGCACAACTACGGCGGCCTGCCCACCATGGTCGGTGTTCCCGCCGTCGTGGACGCGGTGGGAGACAGGGCCCTGGTCCTCGCCGCGGGCGGGATCACCGACGGGCGTCAGGTCGCCGCGGCCCTGTGCCTGGGCGCCGACGGTGTGTGGGTAGGTACCCGCCTGGTCGCCTCGCGCGAGGCGCAGGTCCATCCCGAGCACCACCGCCGCCTCGTTGCTGCGCTGGGCGAGGACACCGTACGCACCGGGATCTTCGGGCCTGAGTGGCCGGAGTTCAACCCGATGCGGGTGCAGCACGACCGCGTGGTGTCCGAGTGGGACGACCGGCTGGCCGAGGTGCCGACCGTCCGTGACAACCTGGAACAGATCGGTACCACGGTCTTCCAGGGAGAAGAGACCGTGCTGCGCAAGTTCAACGTGCTGCCGCCCGTGCCCGCGACCGAGGCCGACTGGGAGGAGATGCCCTGGCTGATGGGGCAGGGAGTCGGCCTCGTGCACGACATCCGGCCCGCCGGGGACATCGTCCGTGAGGTGATGGAACAGGCCGAACGCGTCCTGACCCGGCAGCAGCGCTGAGGCCGGGGGCCGCCCGGCGACGGGGCGGGCCATGACACCCGCCTGCCCCTTCCCCGCCGGCCGCCGGCTTCCCGTACGAACGGCCGTCCGTCCGGGTCGGCCGACGCACCCCAGTTCCGGAAGGTCGTCATGAGCACTCAGGGCCAGAAGGTCGCCGTCATCACGGGCGCGTCGCAGGGCATCGGCGCCGAGTTGGTGGCCGCGTACCGCAAACTCGGACACGGCGTCGTGGCCACCTCGCGCACCATCGCCGCCTCGCAGGACCCGGACCTGATCACCGTCCGGGGAGACATCTGCGACCCGGCGACCGCCGAGCGCGTCATCACCGCGGGCTTGGAGCGGTTCGGCCGCATCGACACGCTGGTCAACAACGCAGGCATCTTCATCGCCAAACCCTTCACCGACTACACCCGGGACGAGTTCGCCACCGTGGTCGGCGTGAACGTGGCCGGCTTCTTCCACCTCACCCAACTGGCCATCGGGCACATGCTCACCCGGGGCTCCGGCCACGTCGTCAGCCTCACCTCCAGCCTGGTCGACCACGCTGACTCTCATGTTCCTTCCGTACTGGCCTCGTTGACCAAAGGCGGCCTGCAGTCCGCTACCAAGTCCCTGGCCATCGAGTACGCCAGGCACGGCATCCGGGTCAACGCTGTGTCGCCGGGCATCATCAAGACCCCGATGAACCCGCAGGAGACCCATGAGGCTCTGAGCGGACTGGTTCCCGTCGGCCGCATGGGCGAGCCGAGCGACATCGTCGCCGCGGTGATCTACCTGGACAACGCCCCTTTCGTCACGGGCGAGATCCTCCACGTCGACGGCGGGCAGAGCGCCGGCCATTGACCCCGTCCCGCCGAAGGGCCGGAAACGCCGACCGCTCATGGTGCTTCGCGAGTCAAACGCCCGTTGCCTCACCGAACAGCTGGAGATTCCCTTGAAGGATTCCACTTTTGAGTTCTCGCCGTCCCGGTTCGTCGAAGACGTCAAGTCGACGGCGGACCTGCTCGACGCCGACTTCTCGGAGCCTGTGACACGGCAGGTCCTGGACCTGTACGAGCGAAGCTTCCGGGAGGGGGCGGTGCTGTGGCGAACCACGGACAAGCCCCGTGGGGCACTGAACTACCGCTTCTACGAGAGGAAGCAGACGAATACCGTCGCAACGGCCGTCCGTGGCGGGCTGCTGAGAGCCGACAACAAGGCAGCGGATCTGATTTCGTCCTGGAGTTCCCTCTACCGGGGAAGTTCGACCGAACTGTGCGACTTCGATGCCGCGCTGGGGCTCGCCAAGACATGGGCATATCTGGGTGGTCAGCGCCCGGTGGGGGAAGTACTCGGCGTTCGGGGCGTTCCTCGGTCCCTCCGGCGACACGAGGGCCGTTTCCACGAGTTGGGACTGAATTCCGTCCGGCATGTCGCGGTGGATTACCAGCACGACACGGCCAATCTGTACTTCCGTACGGGCAGCGGCATCACCCCGGACGAGTACGAGCGTCTCCTCTCCCTGGCGGAAGGAAGCCCGCCGGACACAGCCGTGTTCGACGACATGGCCAACTTCACGGCACCGGACGGCTACACCTTCTCCGTGACGATGTCGATCGACACCGGCGAAGTGGAGCGCGTCGGCTTCTACGCGCTGCGCCTTCCCGCCGGACGGTTCCCCCGGGTCGGCGAGAGGCTCGCCGCCTTCTTCATGTCCGCCCCGTCCTACGACGACGAGGAGATGAACGCCGTGGCCTGGTCGTTCGGGAAGGAGAACACCTACCTCAAGGCAGAGCGGAGCTACTGCGGTCGCCTGGTGTCCCTCATGAGGGAATGGAACAGCCCCATGACCGACACGGCCAGGAAACCGTGAGCACGGACAGCGCGCCCGAGAAAATCCCCCTGTCGTCTCGGACCGTGAGTCGGCGCGGCAGCCAAGACGGGCCGTTGTACGAAGCCGGTGTGCTCAGCCACCACAGACAGGGAGAGCGGGAGCGACTACGCCTGCTTGAGCATCTGAGCGATCCCACCACTGTCGGCATCTTTGAGAGATTGGGGATCGAACCGGATTGGCGCTGCGTCGAAGTCGGGGCAGGCAGCGGCTCTGTCGCCCAATGGCTGGCGTCGCGCTGTCCGCAGGGGCACGTCGCCGCCACGGATCTGGATCTCGGGCTGCTCCAGGAAATGCCCCGGCTCACCAACCTCACCGCTCTCCGGCACGACGTGACCCGAGAGGACTTCCCGGCAAGGTCCCAGAATCTTGTCCACGCTCGTGCCGTACTGACTCATCTTCCCGCCCCTGAAGAGGTGTTGGGCCGAATGGCATCATGGCTCGCCCCCGGGGGCTGGGTCGTGATCGAGGATCCGACCTACTTGCCGCCCGAAGCCTCCCCCTACCCTGAATTCGCCTCGCTTCTGCAGGGCTGCGAGAGGCTGCTCACGCAGACGCAGGGCACGGACAGTTCATGGGCCAGGCGCGTTCCCGCCGCGATGGCCTCCTGTGGACTGACCGGCATCCAGATGTCGGTCCGAGTCGCAGTGTGTGGGAACGGCGGCAGGGAAGACGACTTCTGGCGCCTGTGTTTCGAACGAGCCACCCCAGCACTCATCGAGACCGGGCTCATGACCGCGGAGCAGATCGAGCGAGGCGTCGCGCACCTGGATCGACCCGACTTCAACGACGTGGCCTGGATGGTCGTCTCCTGCTGGGGCCAAATCCCGTACCCGCCCTGACGGCAGCACTCCGCACCTTCCTCCGGCCAGGAACACGCTCACCAACCGAGTGAGTCGGGGGGGGTGCCCCTATGTCTTTGGTCAAGCTGGGTGGCTCGCAATGCGGGCATGAATGAACAGGGTGGGGACTCGGTGTCGGTGTGGCGGGTGGGTGGTGGGGCTCGCGTGGCGGACTTCGTGATCCCGGCGGTCGTTGGGGTGGGGGCGCTCATCTGCTGGGCTGGGTGGGTTTCTGCTCCGGGCGTGGGGACGGCGCGGTCGGCTGGGCTGTGGTCAGGGCTGGCCGTCGGCGTTGCGTTGTTCTCCTGGTGGGCGATTCTCCGGGTCCGGCTTGTAGTCGGCCCTGACGGGATCGTGGCGGTCAACCCGTGGGGGACCCACCGTCTGGGGCTGAGCGAGGTGGCCTCGGTGAGACTTGGCGCGTGGGGCGCGGAGTTCCACCAAGGGGACGGCTTCAAGACCACGGCGTATGCACTGAGCGAGCTGGCTTCGGGAACCTCCCAGGAGAAGCGGTTCGCAGAGTTGCTGGCGGTTCTGGAGGCAGACTCCAATCGCTCACCGCGTGACGCATGACGCAGTGACCGGTCAGGAACTGGCCGGCCTCGGTTCGTAGAAGGTGCCGTCGCGGAGCATCGCGAAGAGGACATCGGCCCGTCGTCGGGCGAGGCAGAGCAGAGCCTGGGTGCGGTGCTTGCCCTGTGCGATCTTCTTGTCGTAGTAGGTGCGGGAGGCCGGGTCGGCGAGGGCTGCGAAGGCGGAGAGGAAGAAGGCCCGTTTGAGTTGCTTGGTTCCGCGGCGGGAGGGTTGTTCGCCGCGGATCGACGATCCCGAGCTGCGGGTGGCCGGGGCAAGGCCGGCGTAGGCCGCGAGGTGGGCGGCGGACGGAAAGCTGGATCCGTCGCCGACGTCGATGAGGATCCGGGCTCCGGTCCTGACGCCGATCCCCGGCATGGATGTCAGGAGGAAGGCGCCGATGTCGCTTACGTCGCACCCGCGTCCTCCGGTTGTCCTCGCCCGGCCGTCCCACGGCACCGATCGCCACATCCACCTTGCGAAGAGCCTCCCGACCTGCGGAAAGGCCGGTGGTCCTGCCCCTAATCAGCGGTCTGTCGATGCCTCCGGAGCTGGTGACACCACCCCCGGGCCATGCGTTCCCATGCCGTTGCTTTTAATGGTCGTGCCACCGGTGGTTCAGAGTGACCACCACCGGCGGACGACGGCTGCTGGCGGGTTCACCTGGGGTTTTGCTGGCGTAGCCCGTGATGCACGACCGGATCTTGCGAGGGGAGTCGCGAGATCGCCGGCAGGGCAGCAGACTGCGGCCGATTTCGGCAAGCCCGAGGAGCCGGTCCTGCCTGTGAGCCGAGGGGGAAAAGCCGCTCGGTGAGATCACCGAGCGGCGGACGACGTGCAGGGCCTGGGTGAACGAGGTCCGCTCGGCTGTGCTGCGGTGCAGGCGTGCGGCCTCGTCCAGCAGATCCCGGGTGGCGTGGTGCACGATCAGACGCGCGTAGATCTCCTGCCGCACGCCGCCCGGTGTCCGCGACCTGAGGACCGGTCGGCCGCGTTGGTGGGTCAAAACATGCCGGGGGAGCAAAGCAGAACCTCACCCAGCGCAGCATTCACATCCCCAAAGACGCTGCCGACTGATCATCGCCCCCCACGATTCACGAAGTACGTTCGGACCGAAACCCGCGCCACGCCATGCGATGTCGGCAAGGGCCTGAACCCGCCAGGGGAATCCGGACGTTCTTCGCGAGGTGGCCCGTCCAACGCACGGATCACGCGGTCATACTCTGCATCGGAGTACCGGCTCGACATCTCTACGATTGGGCCGATCTCATGCTCGCCCGCTGTCACACGTCACCAGCGAAGTCGAGATCGGCGCTACGGTCCTCCGCGGCCACTGGCACCACCGCCTCCGGCCGACGCCACGGATGAACGATCGGGCCGGACACGGCGCGCCACCACGGGTCTGTAGGAATCTGCCCGCCCGGCTCGAAAGGCTCGCCAGGCCGAGGGGAAGCAACGGGCTGCCCGACCGCCTCAGCCGCGTCCCTGGTCCACTCCCCCGGCTCCGCCCACGCGTGCAGCGCCAGGTTGAACGTCCCCCAGTGGATCGGCAGCAGAACCCCGCCAGGACTGCCTCCCTGCAGGTCAAGATGGGCCTGCACGCCGTGGGCGGGCGACATGTGAATGTCTGGCCAGGCCCCGGGCAGCGGCGTATAGTCCGTGTGGTTCTTGGGCCAGTACTCGGAGTACGCGCCGATCTGGATCATCGTGGCGTCGAAGGGGCCGTGTTCGGCGCCGATGTCCTTGAAGCCGGAGAAATACCCGGTGTCGCCGCTGTGGTAGATCCGGTGCTCGGGCCCCGCGACGACCCAGGACGCCCAGAGCGTGTGCTGCTGGTTGCGCAGGCCGCGGCCGCAGAAGTGCCGGGCCGGGGTGGCGGTGAGACTGATCCCGGCGATCTTCGTGGTCTCGTTCCAGTCCAGCTCGCGCATCCGGTCGGTGGACACGCCCCACCGCTCCAGATGGGCGCCGACGCCCAGCGGAACGGCGAACACCGTGTCCGTGCCCGCGAGGGCCCGGATCGTCGGCAGATCCAGATGGTCGTAATGGTCATGGGAGATCACCACGGCGTCCACCGGGCCGAGCGCGGCGAGCGGCAGGGGAACGGGGTGCAGCCGTTTGGGCCCGGCGAAGGCGAAGGGCGAGCAGCGCTCGCCCCACACCGGGTCGAAGAGCACCCGTCGGCCGTCGATCTCGGCGAGCACGCTGGAATGACCCATCCAGGTGAGCCGCAGCCCGGTGGCGGGCGGCTCGGCGAGGTCGGCGTACGTGGTGGCGTGGACGGGTACGGAGCCGACCGGCGCCCTGCGCGCCCGCTCCTCCTTGCGGAAGTAGACCTTCGCGAACTCCAGGGTGGATCCGGACGGCCTGGTCCGTGCCCCCACCGGGTTCTGGAAGACACCGTCGGCGAAATTGGGTGAGCGGCGGATGCGCTCCATACGGGCACCCGCCGGATCGGCGCCGAATGCGGCGGGGCGCAGCGAACGCAGCCGGGTGTGGAGCGGGAGCAAGGGGTCGGCGCCGGTCACATCATCTCCTGAGGGAGTCGGTGTCGTCTCATTATGGGCGGGGGGTACGACAGTGCGAGCGCGCAGCCGCCGACGGGCGGACGACCGGGCCGGACGCCGTCAGCCACGCGGCTGCCCGTACGCGCGCTCGATGTGCAGGCGCAGCACCACACGCCGGTCCCGGACCATCGCCTCGCGGTAGTCGTCCCAGTCGGGGTGTTCGCCCTGGACGTCGCGGTAGAGCGTGATCAGTTCCTCCACCGTGGCGTCGTGCGGGTCGGCCGCGACCGGGGACAGTTCGGCCGCACCGTCCACGACCGTCCAGGCCCAGCGGTCCGCGCTGGTGACGTGGTAGCTCGCCCGTGGGTCGCGGCGGAGGTTCTTCGTCTTCGCCCGGCCCTCGGTGATCGAGACACGGACGATGCGCTCCTCGGGATAGTAGAAGTGGTTGACATTGGACAGCTGGGGCCTGCCGTCGCGCCTGAGCGTCACGAGCACGCCGCCGTTCTCCTCGCCGAGCAGCCCGAGCAGCGCGTCCTGCTGTGCGTCGATTCCCGTCATGCCGGATCCAACGTGCGTACCCGCCACAGGATTCCGCATCCGGCCGCACTTCCATGTCACATCCGGGGCGACCCCGTCCGTCTCACCCGTGAACGCAGCCGCCGTCCGGCGCCCCCGGGGCCGCCGGACGGCATCCGAGCCGTACCGAAGGAGACCGGCCATGACGAACGCCCGCATCTCGCTCGACCCGCCCCGCACCCTCCTGTTCCGCGCTGTGTCGTGGTACTCGAACCGTGCGTACGGCCAGGTCATCGATCCCGTACGGGTCAATGCCCACCACACCGGGGTGCTGTGGGCCGGAGCCCGGTTCGAATTGGCGGTGGGCCGCTGGAAGAAGCTGGACCCGCAACTCAAGGCGCTGGCCGTCATGACGTCCGCGGCCACCATCGGATGCAGTTGGTGCATGGACTTCGGTTACTGGGAGAACCACCGCCACGGCATCGATCCGCGCAAGCTGCGAGACGTGCCGGTGTGGCGCGAGAGCGAGGCGTACACCTCGCTGGAGCGCGATGTCATGGCCTACGCGGAAGCGATGAGTCTCACACCGCCCGAGGTCGGGGACGAGCTGGTGGAACGGCTGCGGACCACGCTCGGCGAGGCGGCGCTCGTCGAGCTCACGACCATGGTCGCGGTGGAGAACATGCGCTCGCGCACCAACTCCGCCCTCGGGCTGACCAGCCAGGGCTTCAAGGACCGGTGCGAGGCGGAACGCCCCGCGAGCCGGCGACCGACGCGGTCCGGCCACTGAACGACGATTCAGCACAAGTCGCATTGACACGACCGCTCGCGCCTCTCGATACTGACCAACGGTTCAGTAATTCGACCGGTCGGTACCGACCTGTCAGTGGAGGGAGGCCGGGTGGCCGGGCAGCCGAGAAACGCGTCGCCGACCGGTGGCGAGGCCGTGGTCCGCGCCCTGGAGGCCCACGGGGTCACCACGGCGTTCGGGATTCCGGGAACGCACAACCTGGAGATCTACCGGCATCTGACGCGGCACGGGATCGCCCATGTCACGCCCCGGCACGAACAGGGCGCGGGATACGCGGCGGACGCGTACGCACGGGTCACCCAGCGGCCCGGGGTGGCGATCACCACCACCGGACCGGCGCTTCTCAACATCACGGCCGCGGTCGGACAGGCGTATTCGGACAGCGTGCCGCTGCTGGTCGTGTCGCCCGGGATGCCGTTGCGCCACCCGCGTCAGCCGACCGGTCTGCTGCACGAGATGCGCAGCCAGTCCGAGGCACTTCGTGCGGTCGCGGCGTTCAGCCACCGGGTGTCGACGATCGAGGAGATCGGCTCGGCCGTGGCGCGGGCGTTCACCCTGTTCCGTTCTGGACGCCCGCGTCCGGTCCATGTCGAGGTGCCGCTGGATCTGCTGGAGACGGCGGGGCCCACGGGGCCGGTGCGGCTCACGCCACCGCTGTCCGCCCCGGTCCCGGCCGGATCCGCGCTCCGGGACGCGGCCGAGGTGCTGCGTGCGGCGCGGCGGCCCGTGCTGGTCCTGGGCGGAGGGGCGCGATCCGCGTCCGCCGGGTGTCTGGCGCTCGCCGAGGCGCTCGCCGCCCCGGTCGTCACCACCGCCAACGGCAAGGGGATCGTCGACGAGACGCACCCGCTCTCGCTCGGGGTGTCACTGCACAGCCCCTCCGTACAGAAGTGGCTGGCGGGCCGCGACGCGGTGCTCGCGGTCGGCACCGAGCTGGCCGAGTCCGACCTGTGGTCCGCGCCGCCGCGGCTGGGCGGCACGCTGATCCGGGTCGACATCGACCCCGCCCAGATGTACGCGGGACTGCCCGCCGATCTGGCGCTGGTCGGCGCGGCGCAGCCCACGCTGGAGGCGCTGCGCGACAAGCTGGCACAGGCCGGAATCGGCGCCCCGGACATGCGGGAGAGCTCCGCCGCGGTACGTGAGCTGCGTGCCGCGCGGGACGCCGAGACCGCGCGGCGCGACGTCCGCTGGGTGCCGTATCTGCGGGCCGCGCGGGCCGTGTCGGCCGCCGACACGATCTGGACCTCGGACAGTGCGCAGTGCTGCTA
Source organism: Streptomyces sp. NPDC104309 (assembly GCF_055584025.1). Lineage (NCBI taxonomy): Bacteria > Bacillati > Actinomycetota > Actinomycetes > Kitasatosporales > Streptomycetaceae > Streptomyces > Streptomyces sp. NPDC104309. Next base: position 62,111 of record NZ_JBVJMV010000035.1, read on the forward strand.
CTACGGCGCGCTGCCCCATCTGCCCATCGGCCCGCGCGGTCGCTATCTGCACCCGACCGGCTTCGGCACGCTCGGCTACGCGCTCCCCGCGGCGATCGGCGCGAAGACGGCGTACCCCGGCCGGCAGGTCGTGGCACTCAGCGGGGACGGCGGGCTGCAGTTCTCCGTGCAGGAGCTCGCCACCGCCGCCCAGCTGCGGCTGCCACTGCCCGTGGTGGTGTTCGACAACGGGGGCTACGGGGAGATCCGCGACGAGATGGCGGCACGCGGCGACACCCCCACGGGTGTCGATCTGCCGTCCGTCGACCTGCCCGCGCTGGCGCGGGCGTACGGCGGCCACGGCGCCCGTGCCGACACTCCCGAGGCGCTCGCCCGCGCCCTGTCCCTGGCCTTGACGACCGCTGGGCCCACCGTGATCGCTGTGACCGAGGAGACCCCCCGATGACGACACCTCCGGTGTCCCGCTCCACCATCCCTTCCGCCCCGCTGATCTCGCTCACCTGGACCGATCACATCACCGGCCGCCAGGGCCATCTGGTCGTCGACCGCCTGGTGCGCGGGGTCTCCAGCGGCGGGCTGCGGATGCGGGCGGGCTGCACCCTCGACGAGGTGGCAGGGCTGGCCCGCGGCATGACGATGAAGGAGGCCCTCCACTTCGACGTCGACGACACGGGGGCCCGCTACATACCGCTCGGCGGTGCGAAAGGCGGCATCGACTGCGATCCCCGTGACCCCGAGGCGTACGGCGTTCTGGTGCGCTATCTGCGGGCGGTGCGCCCGTACATCGAGAACGTGTGGACGACCGGCGAGGACCTGGGGCTCACCCAGGACATCGTGGACCGAGCGGCGGCCGAGGCCGGGCTCGTCTCCTCGGTCCAGGCCGTCTATCCACTGCTCGACGACGAGACGGCGGCCCGCCGGCGGCTCGCCGACGCGTTCGCCGTCGAGGTGGACGGCATCGGGCTCGACGAACTGGTCGGCGGCTGCGGGGTCGCCGAGTCGGCGCTCGTGGCGCTGGACCGGGCGGGCGTCCCGTACGGAGAGGCAAGGGTCTCGGTGCAGGGGCTCGGCACCATGGGCGGGGCGACGGCCCGGTTCCTGTCGCGGGCCGGGCTGACCGTGGTCGCCGTGGCCGACATCAAGGGCACGATCGCCAATCCGGCCGGCCTCGATGTCGAGGCGCTGCTGGCCGCCCGGGACGGGTACGGGACGGTGGACCGCGGCGCGCTCCGGGACGGCGACCGGGAGCTGGCCGCGGACGCCTGGCTCGCGCAGGATGCCGAGCTGCTGGTCCCGGCGGCGGTCTCGTACGTGATCGACGCCACCAACCAGTCCCGGATTCTTGCCCGTTGGGTCGTCGAGGCGGCGAACATGCCGGTGCTCGCCGAGGCGGAGACGCTGCTGGCGGCGCGCGGGATCACGGTACTGCCCGATGTGGTCGTCAATTCCGGTACGAACGCCTGGTGGTGGTGGACCCTCTTCGGTGACATCGGCGCGGACGCCGACGAGGCGTTCGGGCACACCCGCCGCTCGATGCGGGCCCTGATCGAACGGATGCTGGAGCGCGCGGAGACCGACGGCAGCACCCCGCGAGCCGCCGCCCATGCCATCGTCGCCGACCGGCTGCCCGTCATGGCGGAGCGGTTCGGCTGGTACCGCTGAACCCGACCGCGCCTCTGGCCGCAACCGTTCCGGCCGACGGCCGACGCGTACGGGGCGTGGACGCGCGCCTGATCCGCGCGCACGACTTCGCCGTGCCGGGTTCCGGGGCCGACGGCGCGGGCCGGCACGCCGGGCGTCCGGTCCGCGTGGGCTCCGCGCGGCTCCGCCCCCGGACTGCCTCCCGGGCGCGCATTCGTTAGGGTGACGCCGTGGCAAGAGTGCGGTTGAGCGTGGCGGAACGGCGCGAGGAACTCCTTCGTGCTGCCGTCGAACAGATCGAGGTGCGGGGGGTGGCGGCGGTACGGATCGCCGACGTGGCCGCCGTGCTCGGCGTGAGCAACGCACTGGTGCTCTACCACTTCTCGACCAAGGAGAAGCTGGTCGCGGCCGCCTTCGCGCATGCCGCCGAGGCCGATCTCGCCCATCTGCGCAAGCTGTTGAGCCGTCGTACCAGTGCGGTGCGACGCCTGCGCAGCGCTGTCCGCTGGTACGCGCCGACGGGCCAGGCCAAGGGCTGGCGGCTGTGGATCGAGGGCTGGGCCGCCTCGCTGCGCGATCCGGCGCTGCGCAATGTGGCCGGAGATCTCGACCAGCAGTGGAAGGCGGAGCTGGCCGAGGTCATCGAAGAGGGTGCCGCAGCCGGTGAGTTCCAGTGCGACGACCCGATGTCCGTGGCGTGGCGGCTGACCGCCCTGCTGGACGGCCTGGCCGTGCAGATGATCTCGTACGCGGGTCCGCTCTCCCGGGCCACGATGCTGGCCTGGACCGACGAGGCCCTCGCCCGTGAACTCGGCATCGACCGGACGGCGCTGACGGCCTGAACCACGCCCCGTGAGAGCGGGTCACTCCGGCACGTCGGCTGCCGGGACGTCCGGGCCGCCCTGACCCAACGGGCCGTCGAGCCCCAACCCCGAGCCAGGCCGGGCTCCGGACGGCACAGCTCACCGCGAGCACCCCGTACGCCGACCCCCGGCCGAGGTGCTGCCGAGCCGGGTGAGCGGGGGCCCCGCCGGTCAGGTCTGACGCAGGGGCGCGTACGCCTCGCCCTCAAGCCCGAACGTCCAGGCCACACCGCCCTTCGCGGTCCTCGTGCTGGGCGGTACCCGCAGCCAGTAGGTGCGGCTGGTGCCATCCGGCTCCGGGGTGGAGTTGACCACTTCGACCATCACCACGTCCTCGTCGCCGTCGAGCGCGATCCGCCACAGGATGCCCGTCTCGTCCCGGTGGACCGGCTCGGCACCCGACTCGCCGAGATACCGGTCGTAACCGTAGAACTCCAGCATCACGCGGCGTAGTTCCGCGTTCTCCTCCGCACGTATCCGTTCGGGGGTCAGGGAGTTCAGTTCCGCGAGGAATTCGGCGGGGACGGGCATGCCGCGCCAGGCGTGGAGCGCGAAGCCGTCGCGGTAGGCGAGCGCTGGGCCGTCCCCCCGGTCGAGCCGGCCCGCCTCGTCCCGGTGGAGTGCTTCCGGGCGCTCGCTGATCACCACGGCGCGCTCGTAGGGCCACCACCAGCCCGCGTGTCTGGCCACCTCGGCCAGGCCGTTCAGCCGGTCGCCCCGGCCGTCGAACGCGGCGAGCCAGGCCGCGTCGTGCTGGCCCAGGACCGCGTCCAGCAGCACCAGCCGGACAGCGGACTCGTCCTCGGGACGCTCCGCGAGGTCGGCGACGACACCGGACCTGATGCGCTCGGTGAGCGAGGCCGTGGTCTCCCAGAGCTGTGCTCCCGTGGCCGACCACAGGGCGGACCAGCCGGCCGGGCCCAGCTCGTCGTACATCCGGCGCCGCTCCTGCGCCCAGGGCCGGGTCCGCACCTCGTCGCGCACCGACCTTCCGCCGTCGGCGAGCTTCTCGACGGCCTCCACGGCGGCCCTCGGCGAATCCACCCAGACGATCCGCTCCGGCTCGGCCAGTCCCGCGCTGCGGTAGGCGAGCCGCAGCCCGTCCTCGGCGGCGGCCCGGTCCGCCCCGCCGGTCGCCGCTGCCACGGTCCGCCATGAGTCCACGTACTGCATCGGTCTTCCCCGTCCCCTGAATCCTGCGTTCGTGTTCGTGTTCGTGTTCGTGTTCGTGTTCGGTATTCGGTGTTCTGTCTTCTGTGCTGCGCGCCTCGCCGATCCGGTGCGCCCGTCACCGAGACGTGAGGGGCGGCCCCGTCACCGAGGCGTGATCGGGTGGGCCCCCGTCACCGGGGCACTTCTCCGATGCGCCGCCACCCGGCCGGGCGGCGGCGTCAGTCCGCGACGATGCGGACCGCTCCCGGCGCGTACTCCCGCTGGCGCACCACGCGGTACCAGCCCTTCGACAGCGGTATCGCCGCGTGCTCCTCGTGCACCACCCGGCCGCCTTCGGGAAGATGGAGCAGCATCGGCCCGAACGCCCCTGCCTCGCGCATCAGCCGACCCGGCCCCTGCACCGCGTGTGCGTGGCCGGTGACCTCGCCCAGCGCGAGGATCATGCGCCCCCGCCCGTCCCTCGGTTCACCCGGCGCGTCCACGAGATGCGCGGGCACCGCCGACTCCTCCAACGACACGATCAGTACATCGCCCTGCCGGTACACAGACGTCTCCCCTCGATGGCCGCACCCGCTGTGCCGGCCACGGAGAAAACGCTACGGGGAGGGTCTGACAATCGACCGGTGCCCGGCTCCGGCGGACGTCGGCGGACACGTCCCGGACGGTCCCCCGTCGCCGCGTTGTCAGTGCCACTTGATAAACCTTGCGGACATCAGCCGTCCCCCAGTACCAGGAGCTCAGGGTCATGTCCGGTGTGGACCATCTGCACGAGTTGCTCGGCCTTCCCGCGGTCGACTTCCAGCACGCGACGAAGGAGGCGCCTGCACAGGCCGCCGACGCGGCGGCCTGGCGCATCTCGGTCGATCCGTACGACGACGAGTCCGAGACGACGTGGGAGGATGCCTTCAAGGCGTTTCTGGAGGCGGTCGATCCCGCCGGTGTGCGGGCGCTGATCATCGGTCAGTGGGGCGAGTCGTACGAGGAGGACTCTTCCTATCCGATCGATCTGGTCATCGCCGCGGCCGACCGGCTGACCTCGCTGGAGGCAGTCTTCGTCGGCGACATGACCATGGAGGAGAACGAGATCTCCTGGATCGAGCAGTCGGATGTCACAGCACTGCTGAGGGCCTTCCCCGGCTTGCGCGAGCTCGGGGTGCGCGGCGGCTCCGACCTGGTCTTCTCCCCCTCCAAGCATGCGCGGCTGCGTTCACTGACCATCGAGACCGGCGGTCTGCCGGTCGGGGTGATCCGCGGCATCCTGGACAGCGAGCTGCCCGCGCTGGAACGGCTCGATCTCTGGCTCGGTGTCTCCGAGTACGGGGGCGACGCCGATGTGGCGGACCTGGCCCCGCTGCTCTCCGGCTCCCACTTCCCCGGCCTCACCCACCTCGGCCTGCGCAACAGCGAGCTGCAGAACGAGATCGCGACAGCCGTCGCGGGTGCCCCGGTCGTCGCCCAGCTGCGTGTCCTCGACCTGTCGAACGGCACGCTGGGCGACGAAGGCGCGGCGGCGCTGCTGGACGGCCAGCCGCTCACCCATCTCGAACGACTCGATCTGCACCACCACTTCATGACCGAGCCGATGCAGGGCCGGATCGTCCAGGCGCTGGAACCCCACGGTGTGCGGGTCGATGTGTCGGAGCGCGAGAAGCCCTGGGGCGACCGCGGTGTCGAAGGCCGCTACACCTCTGTATCGGAGTGATCCGCGATGACTGACATCGAACACCCGGAGACTTTTCACGGCCTGCCCGTCCTGACCCTGCCGGGGCCGGACGGGCAGGGCACCTCTTCCCTCCCGGCCGCCGGCTCCGTCGCGTGGCGGCTGGAGAGTGCCTGGCAGGGCGATCTGACGTTCACCACGCTGTGGCGGCACTTCATCGACACGGTCGACACCACGCAGGTGCGGGCCCTGCTGATCGGTCCCTGGTGGCAGGTGGAGTACGAGTCCTTCGCCCCCGTCGTCGATCTGCTGGTCGGGGACGCGGACCGCTTCCCGGCTCTGCGGGCTCTCTTCCTCGCCGATGTCGTCAGCGAGGAGTGCGAGGTGTCATGGCTGGAGATGGCCGACGTCACACCGGTCGTCGAGGCGTTCGGCAGGTTGGAGGAACTCACGGTCCGCGGGGGCGGTGAGGAGGTGGACGACAAGCGGACGACGCTCGGTCTGCGACCGGTGCGGCACACGTCGCTCAGGAAGCTGAGGTTCGAGTCGGGCGGGCTGTCGGCCGACATCGTGCGGGCGATCGGCGCCTCGGAGCTACCGGCGCTGGAGCACCTCGAACTCTGGCTGGGTTCCTCCTGGTACGGCGGGAACGTCGGCGTGGAGGACCTCGCACCCCTGTTGTCGGGCGCGTCGTTCCCCGCGCTGCGTCACCTGGGGCTGCAGAACAGCGAGATCCAGGACGAGATCGCGGGCGCGGTGGCCTCCGCCCCGGTCGTCGCCCAGTTGGAATCGCTCTCCCTCTCGATGGGAACGCTGAGCGACCAAGGAGCCGAGGCACTGCTCTCGGGCCAGCCGCTCACCCATCTGACCTCGCTGGATCTGCACCACCACTACATGAGCGGCGCGCTGGTGAAACGTCTCACGGGTCTGCTCGGTACCGACCGGGTGAGCGCCGATGCCGACGAGGCCGAGGACTGGGATCCGGACGAGGACGAATTCCGCTATGTCGCCGTCAGCGAATAGCCCGGCTGCGCCGGCGCCGCGCTTCGCCGTCGTGGGTGTGCCCGGCAACCGCCGGGTCGCGCTCTTCCAGGACGCCGTGCGCGCCGCCGGACTGTCTCCCGCGCGGGTCGTGCCGTGGCTGGACGTACTGCGCGGCGAGGCCGTCTTCCGGCCGGGCGAGACCGTCCGGATGGACTCGCCCGGTGAGGACACCGAGGTGGATCGGCTGCTCCGCGCGGTCGACGATCCGACCAGGGTCGAGGGAACCGCCCTGTGGTATGCCCGGTTCACCGCGGCCGTACGAGCGGTGGCGCGGACGGCCGCCGCTTCCGGCGCCACACTGCTCGACGGCCCCGGGGATGTCACGGTGCTGTTCGACAAGCGGCTCTGCCATGCGGTGCTGGACGGCTCCGGTGTGCCCGTGCCCGCGTCGCCGACCTCGGGGGCGGCCGTCCCCGTGGTGCGCGACTGGGCGGACGTACGCGACCGGATGGCGGCGCTGAGCATGCCCAGGGTCTTCGTGAAGCTCGCGCACGGCTCGTCCGCCTCGGGGGTCCTGGCCGTGGAGACGGCCGGGCCCGGCCGGATCAGGGCGACCACCTCGGTGGAGCGCGACCCGGCCGGCCGGCTCTTCAACTCCTTGCGGGTGCGCCGCTGCACGACGGAACGGGAGATCGCGGCGATCGTCGACGCGCTCGCACCGGACGGGCTGCATGTCGAACGCTGGCTGCCCAAGGCCACCCAGCGTGGCAGGGCGGCGGATCTGCGGGTCGTGGTGGTGGCCGGCCGGGCCACCCACGCCGTCGTGCGCACCAGCCACTCCCCCATGACCAATCTTCACCTCGGCGGCGAGCGCGGAAGTCTCGACGACGTCCGTGCGGCCGTCGAGACCGCGGGCGGCAGCTGGGCGGAGGCCCTGGCCGTGTGCGAACGGGCCGCGGCCTGCTTCCCGGACACGCTGTGCGTGGGCGTGGACCTGCTGCCCACGGCCGGCTGGCGGCGCTTCGCCGTCGGCGAGGTCAACGCCTTCGGTGATCTGCTGCCGCGGCTGACCGGACTTCCCGGCAGCGGCGCCGAAGGCCTGGACACCTATGCGGCGCAGGTCGCCGCCGTACTGAACAGAGCAAGGAACCGCCGTGCAACCGCCACTGCCTGACACCGCGCCCGCCCCCGCCGACGCCCGGAACCCGGACATGAGCGAGATCGTGGGCAGTCACGATCTGCTGCTCGTCACCCTCGACACCCTGCGCCACGACGTGGCGGCCGAGCTCGCCGCCGCCGGACGCATCCCCCATCTGGCGCGCCATCTGCCGGGCGGGGCCTGGGAGAAACGGCATGCGCCCGGCAGCTTCACCTACGCCTCCCACCAGGCGATCTTCGCGGGATTCCTGCCGACACCGGCCGGCCCAGGGCCGCACCCCCGGCTGTTCGCGGCACGCTTCGCGGGCAGTGAGTCCACGGCTTCGGGCACCTTCGTCTTCGACACCCCCGATCTGATGTCCGGCCTCGCCGGCGTGGGCTACCGCACGGTGTGCATCGGCGGCGTCGGCTTCTTCAACCGGCAGGGGCCGCTCGGCTCCGTGCTGCCCGGCATGTTCCAGGAGAGCCACTGGGAACCGGAGTTCGGTGTGGCGTCGCCCACCTCGTTCGAGGCCCAGGTGGCCCGCGCCGAGCAGGTCGTCGCCGAACTCCCCGCCGAACAGCGGCTATTCCTCTTCGTCAATGTGGCCGCCCTGCACCAGCCCAACTGGTTCCACCGGCCGGGGGCCACGCGCGAGGCGGGCGATTCCCGCGCCACCCATGCCGCCGCCCTGGAATACGTCGACGCCCACATCGGCCGGCTCTTCGCCGCCGCGAGCAGCCGTCGCCGCTGTTTCGCCATCGTCTGCTCCGACCACGGCACGGCCTACGGGGACGACGGCTACACCGGTCACCGGCTCGGCCACGAGTCCGTCTGGACCGTTCCGTACGCGCACTTCTTCCTGGAACCGGGGGCCACCGCACCATGAGCCGCACCACGACCGTCGCGCACACTACCCGCCCGTACCAGAGCTATGTCTACGCCTATCCGCACAAGACCGCCTATCGCCCCCTCACCGACCGGCCCGCGCTGCGCGAGCTGTGGGCGGCCGAGCGCAAGGACGCGCTCTCGCTCTATCTCCACATACCGTTCTGCGAGGTCCGCTGCGGCTTCTGCAACCTCTTCACCCGGATCGGCGCCCCGGACGAGCTGACGACCCGGTATCTCGACGCGCTCGACCGCCAGGCCACCGCCGTCCGCGACGCGCTGGGCGACGCCGATCCGGTGCGGTTCGCGGCGGCGGCGTTCGGCGGCGGCACTCCCACGTTCCTGACGGCGGCTGAGCTGGAGCGGCTCTGCGACATCGCGGAGAAGCGGATGGGTGCCGATCTGCGGTCCGTTCCGCTGTCGGTGGAGACCTCGCCGTCGACCGCGACGGCCGACCGGCTCGCGGTCCTCGCCGAGCGGGGGACGACCAGGATCAGCATCGGCGTGCAGAGCTTCGTCGAAGCCGAGGCGCGGGCCGCCGTGCGACCGCAGCGCCGCGCCGAGGTGGAGACGGCGCTGGACCGGATACGCGATGCCCGCATCCCGGTCCTCAACATCGACCTGATCTACGGCATCGACGGGCAGACCGAGGACAGCTGGCGCACCTCGCTGGACGCGGCGCTCGGCTGGCGGCCGGAGGAGCTGTACCTCTACCCGCTGTACGTGCGCCCGCTGACCGGTCTGGGACGTCTCGGCACCGACGGCGAGGCAGCGGCGGACGCCGCCTGGGACGAACAACGGCTGCGGCTGTACCGCGCGGGCCGGGACCATCTCCTCGCCCACGGCTACGAGCAGGTGTCCATGCGGATGTTCCGCCGCGCCGACGCCCCCCGGACGGACGGCCCGGACGACTACGCCTGTCAGACCGACGGCATGATCGGTCTGGGGTGCGGCGCCCGCTCGTACACCACGGGTCTGCACTACTCCTTCGACTACGCGGTGGAGATGCGGGAGGTACGGGCGATCATCGACGGCTACACCGCGACCGAGGACTTCTCACGCGCCGAGGCAGGACGGTACGTGGACGGCGACGAGGCCCGCCGGCGCCATCTCCTGCAGTCGGTCCTGCAGGCAGAAGGGCTGCGTTCGGCCGACTACCGGGAGCGGTTCGGCAGCTCCCCGGCCGACGACTTCCGCACCGAACTGGCCCGGTTCGAAGCGCGTGGCTGGCTCGACACGACGGCCGGGGCGTCCGGCCTGCTGCGGCTCTCCCCCGAAGGCCTGGCCCACTCCGACGCACTGGGCCCGGAGCTCTTCTCCCCCGGCGTACGGGCCGCGATGGCCGCGTACGAACTGAAGTGAGCGCGCGCATGGACCTGACCATCCTCTATCGCGGTCCGCTCGCGTCCTGCGACTACGACTGCCCGTACTGCCCGTTCGCCAAGCGGCGGGACAGCCGGGAGCAACTGCGTGCCGACCGCGCCGCGCTGGAGCGGTTCACCGCGTGGGCCGCCGCGCAGACCGGCGACCGGCTCTCGGTCCTGTTCACCCCGTGGGGCGAGGGTCTGGTCCGCTCCTGGTACCGCCGTGCGCTGGTGGAGCTGGCACAACTGCCGCACATCGGCCGGGTCGCGATCCAGACCAACCTCAGCGGCCGTACGGGGTGGCTGACCGAGGCGGGTGACGCCGGTCGCGAGAAGATCGCGCTCTGGTGCACGTACCACCCGGGGCAGACGCCGTACGAGCGCTTCCTGGCCAAGTGCCGGGAACTGACCGCGCTCGGCATCCGCCACAGCGTCGGCGTCGTCGGTCTCGACGACCATCTCGACGAGGCGCGGCGGCTGCGGGCCGCGCTGCCGGACGAGGTCTATCTCTGGGTGAACGCCGCCGAGGGGCACAGCTACACCGACGAGGAGGCGGACCGCTGGACGGCCCTCGACCCGCTCTTCCCGTACAGCAGGCATCCGCACCGGTCGGCCGGGCTGCCCTGCCGGACGGGCGAGTCGGTCATCTCGGTGGACGGTGACGGCACGGTGCGCCGCTGCCATTTCGTCCCGGCGGAGCTGGGCAACCTCTACGACGGGAGCTATCGCCGCTCGCTCGGCCCACGGGCCTGTCCACTGGCCGTCTGCGACTGCCACATCGGCTATGTGCATCTGGAGACGCTGCCGCTGTACGACGTCTTCGCGGGCGGAGTGCTGGAGCGGATCCCGGCATCCCCGTTGTCGTCCCTCGCCGGACGGTCCTGAATCTCAGGACCGTCCGGCGGGCGAGGGCACTGCGGTGGCGGACGCCCCTGAAGCCCCGTCGGGCGGCTCACGGCCGGACAGCCCTCAGAGCGGCAGGAGGTCCGGCCGCTTCGCCTCGGCGTGATCTCCGGAGGATTCGCCGCGCAGCCGACGGCCGATCCACGGCACCAGGTACTCGCGCGCCCAGTGGATGTCGTCGCGCCGGACTTCGAGCGTGCCGCGCTGTGCCTGCGGCGGCCATTCCTGGTCGGGGTCGGCCGGCACGTCGAGGCCGAGTACCTGGGCGGCTCGCAGCGCGACCCTGGTGTGTCCCTCGGGCGACAGATGCAGCCGGTCGTCGTCCCAGGCGCGTCTGTCCTGAACGGACCGCAGCGACCACAGGTCGAGGACCGGGCAGTCGTAGCGGTCGGCGATGGACCGCACATGGGCGGTGTACGTGGCGATCTTGCCGCGCAGGTGGCGCAGCACGGGGACGCCACGGGTGTCGAAGCCGGTGGTGACCAGGACGGTGCCGACCGATTCGGTCAGCTCCGCGACCGCGCGCTCGAAACGCTCGGCAACGTCGTCGGGGTCGGTGCCGGGCCTGATGATGTCGTTGCCGCCCGCGCAGAAGCTCACCAGGTCGGGTGCGAGCTCCTTGGCGCGCGGCACCTGCTCCTCGACGATCTGGTCCAGGAGTCGTCCACGTACGGCGAGATTGGCGTACCTGAAATTCCCGTGCGCGGAGCCTTCGGTGCCCGTCGCCGTATCGGGGTCCGGGAGCTGGTCCGCGAGAAGTACCGCGAACCGGTCCGCCCAGCCGACGAAGGTCCCGTCCGGGCCGGGGTCGCCGACTCCCTCGGTGAAGCTGTCGCCAATCGCCGCGTACGACCCGATGACACCATGTCGGTTGATGACGCCACGTTGATTTCTTCTCGAATCGTCTGCCACAAACGCTTATCCTGCACCGTCGAATGTGACCTACGCGACCGTAATAAGGGGTTGACGGGTGGTGAGATAGACCACCCGGTCAGGTTTTGGTAAAGGGGGAATAAGCAGAAGGGGCGGTGCGCCACCGCGCACCGCCCCTTCTGTGTGGCTCGGGTCATGCCTTGTCGTTCAACTGCCCGGCAGTTCGGCTCAGACGTAGATGCCGTGCGACGCCAGGAAGGCGATCGGGTCGATGTCCGAACCGTACGCCGGGCCCGTGCGGACCTCGAAGTGCAGGTGCGGTCCGGTGGCGTTGCCGGTGGCGCCCGAGAGGCCGATCTGCTGACCGGTGCTCACGGACTGGCCCGCCGAGACGGAGATCGAGGACAGGTGGCCGTACTGCGAGTAGTGGCCGTCGGCGTGCTTGATGACGACCTGGTTGCCGTACGCGCCACCCCAGCCGGCGGTGACGACGGTGCCGGAGGTGATGGCCTTCACGCTGGTGCCGGTGAAGACGGGGAAGTCGATCCCGGTGTGGCTGCCGCTGGACCAGTTGGAGCCGGAGGCGCGGTAACCGGTGGTGTGGTTGCCCGGGACCGGGTGGGCGTAGCCGGAGCTGCTGCTCCGGGCGGCCGGGGCGGAGGTCTTGGACTCCGTGACCGTCGAAACCTTGGCCGGGGCGGACTTGGCCGGCGCGGACTTCTCCACGACCGAGGGGGCCTTCGAGGGGAGGGCCGCGCCCGTGCCGACGCCGGTGGACGCGGCGTCGGCCGACGCCTTGCCACCGAGCGTCAGCTTCATGCCCGGGAAGATCAGACCGGGGTTCTCGCCGACGACCTCGCGGTTGTCCTGGTACAGCTTCTGCCAGCCGCCCTCGATCTTGTGCTCGGCGGCGATCTTCGACAGGTAGTCGCCGGAGACGACGGAGTAGGTCGTGGTGGCGGCCTGCTTCTGTGCGACCGGCTGGGCCGGGGCGGCGTGCGCGGCGACGACGGAGGCGGACTGCGTGACGGCGGCCGGGGCGGCCTGCTCCGCGGCGTGGGCACCGGTGGCGCCGAGCAGCGGCAGCGCGATGACGGCGCCACCGGCGCCTGCGGCGGCGACACCACGGGCGATGGTGCTGGACTTCGTACGGCGATGCTTACCCGATATGGGCATGGGGTGTTTCCTCTCCGGCGCCTACGAGGTGAGCTGTCGGGTTCGGGCTGGAGATGCCCGGCCGCGCTGAGCGCGGCTTCACCCCGAGCCGGCCGGATTTCTCCGATCGGCGGCCTACCTGGTTCCCCCGCTCCTGCCACACGATGAGTGGGTGCGAATTCCGGGCGGCGGCAGGATTAGGCGGTCCGACCGGATTGACGGTGACCGTAAGCGAGTCGGGACAGCGAGAACAAGCCTCCGGCTCCGTACCGGAATCCGCGCCAGGAATTCAGCGCGGAATTCCGGTCACACTCCGTGGATTAAGGATCTTGAATTTCCGCGCCGCGCACGGACTGCCCGACCGCTCCGTCAGCACGCACCGTCACGGATATGATCCCGCTCACGAGAAGGCGACCATCTCCCTGACAAACAGAGCCCGTTAGTGCTAAATCGGCTCATTACGGACACCCATGTTCATCGCTCGCGCCGGAGCCTCAGCACCCTCGCGTCCAGATCCCCCTGAAGCCCGGTGTGCAGCCCCTGGTGCAGCAGCACCGAACCGTGGTGCACCACCCCCGTGTCCAGGCAGGCGTACGTCGCCGCGGGGTCGAGCCCGCGCAGCCTGAGGGCCGGGGGCCGCTCCCCGTACCTCTGTGCCTCCAGCCACATCAGGACCACGGCCTCCTCCCCGTGGATGTACTGGACCGCGCTGAGTCCGCCGCGCGGGGCGCGCAGCCGGTACAGGGCGCCGTGCTGCACCACGGACCGGATCTCCTTGTAGAGGTCCACCCAGCCCCGCGCCTCGGCCAGTTCCCCCGCACTCCATTCGGTGAGGTCCCCGCCGACCCCGAGCACACCGGCCATCGCGCTCACGAAGCGGAAGCGCAGCGAGCTGACCCGGTTGTTGAGCTGGACGTTCGGGCTGTCGGTGACCCAGGCGGCCATCACCCGGGCCGGATGGATCTGACCGAAGCCCTCCTGGATGGCGAGGCGGTCGAGCGGGTCGGTGTTGTCGGAGGTCCACACCTGGTCCGTGCGGGACAGAATCCCCAGATCGACCCGGCCGCCGCCGCCCGAGCAGGACTCGAAGGCGACCGAGGGGTGCGCGGCCCGTAGCCGATCGATCAGCGCGTACAGGGCGTGCACATGCTCGACCCAGAGCTTCTGCGGATACTTCTCGCCCGGCCAGCCCGCATCGGTGAAAGAGCGGTTGAAGTCCCATTTCACATAGTCGACGGGCGCACTGGAGAGCAACGTGTCCAATTGCTCGTAGAGATGGTCCCGCACATCGGCGCGGGCCAGATTGAGCACCAGCTGATTACGGAACTCGGTGCGCGCCCGACCGGGGAAGTGCTGCACCCAGTCCGGGTGTGCGCAATAGAGATCGCTGTCGGCATTGACCATTTCCGGCTCGACCCAGATGCCGAACTGCATGCCGAGACCGTGCACTTCGTCGGCGAGCGGCTTCAGCCCGCCGGGGAAGCGGTCCGGATTCGGCGTCCAGTCCCCGAGCCCCGCCCGGTCGCTCGTGCGCCGCCCGAACCACGCGTCGTCCACGACGAACAGCTCGACCCCCATCGCCGCGGCCCGCTCGGCGAGGGCGCGCTGCTGCCCCTGCGTGATGTCGAAGCCGGTCGCCTCCCAGGAGTTGTAGAGCACCGGCCGCAGGCTCTGCGCGTCCGGAATCACATGGGCCAGCTGCCAGACGTGCCAGGCCCGGCTCGCCCCGCCGAACCCCTCCGCGCTCCACAGCCCGGCGAAGACGGGTGTGACGTAGGACTCCCCCGGTCCGAGCAGCAGCAGCCCGGAGTCGTCGTGGCCGGCGCCACCGGTGATCTGCACGAGCCCGTCGGGGAGCCGCTGTACGGAGATCCGCCACGACCCGGACCAGCCGAGCGCACAGCCGTACACCTCCCCGCTCTCCTCGGTCGCCGCACCGTCGGCATCGAGGGCGACCCACGGCAGGTACTGGTGGCCCGTATGGCCGCGCCTGCTGGAGATGACGCTTTCGCCGTACGACAGCTCCGCCCGTGCGAGCCGGGACTCCGCCGCCCAGCGGCCGTGCAGCCGGCTCAGCCGCCAGCCGTCGCGGGCGGGCAGCGCCCAGGCGGCGGCGTCGGCGCGCAGCAGTTCCAGCGGCGGGCCGTCGGGGCCTGCATGGGTGACGGTGGCCCAGCGCTCGATCACATCGGAGTCGTTCCGCATCCGGTAGTGCAGGGTGAGGGCGAGCCGGTGCACGGAGTCGGTGAAGCCGATACGGAGCTCGGCCCCGTCCACCACGGCGTCGGCGAAGGCCCACTCCGTGCCGCGGACCTCGGGGGTGCGTACCGAGAGGGCCGGGCGGACGAACCGCGGGCCGCCTTCCACGGGGTACTCCTCATGGCCGTCGAGCCGGGACTCGAATCCCCTGGGCGACGGTTCCGGCGCCGCGGCCAGGGCCTCGGCCGCGGCAAGGGAGATCCGCGGCCCCCAGTGGAGATGGAGCAGTTCGTCCCGCTCGGTGATTCGCAGTGCGTAGCTGCTGCTCGCCCCGGTGAGCAGCCAGGTCCGGCCCGTGTCGCCAGTCTCGATCATCGCTTCCCCACATTCCAACAGTTCCGCACATCATCGACCGTCGCCGGGTGGGCGGGCAACGATCTCGCGAGGAATTCACCGGACGGATTCGCCACCGGAGCGCGGAGGTTCACGAGGTATCGACAAGGAAAGGTCGAGATGATTGCCTGAGGAATCAATGTCGTATTGTCGCGTAAATGGCCTTGTCGGCGACTCGCGTCGACGCCAGACACCCCAGGAGTCCCTGTGACGCAGCAGTTGCCGCAGATCCCATCGACGGAACCCGAGCTGGCGGGCGTCCGCAACTTCCGCGACGTGGGTGGATTGCCCACCGCGGACGGCCGGCGGGTGCGGCACGGACGGCTCTTCCGCAGTGGTCACCTCGCGCACGCCACCGCCGAGGACGCCGCGTTTCTCGGCGGTCTCGGTCTGCACACGGTCTTCGACTTCCGCAACGCCGCCGACCACCGGCTCGACGGCCTGGACGTGGAACTGCCTGGCGTACGCAACGTGAGCATCCCGCTCTCCGACCCCGCCGACGGCGCCGAGTTCTGGCGGATGGTCCGCGACGGCGATCTCGACCAGTTGCGCTCGCTCCTCGCCGACGGCAAGGGGGCGGACCGGATGATCGCCTCGTACCGCTCGATCATCCTGGACCGGACCGCCGAGCACAGCCGTGTCCTGCACGCCCTGGCCGAGGACAGCGTTCCGGCGTTGATGCACTGCGCGGCGGGCAAGGACCGGGCCGGTCTGTCGATCGCGGTGTCGCTGCTGGCCGTCGGCGTCGAGCGCGACGCCATCGAGGCCGACTACATCAAGTCCAACGACGCCCACCGCCGCTACAAGGTGCAGCGCGGCGACACCTCGGCAAACGGCATGTCGCCCGAGGTGATGGAGCTGCTCAGCCCCCTCTTCGGTGCCCACGCCGACTATCTGGACGCCGCCTTCGTCACCATCGAGGAAACGTGGGGCAGCACCGACCGCTACCTCTCCGAGGGGCTGAAGCTCGCCCCCGAGACCCGTGAGCGGCTGCGCGAGCAGCTCCTCGACGAGGCGTAGCCGGACCGCTCTTCGTGATGGTCAGCCCTTGCCGGCCACCGCGAAGAGCAGGTAGAGGAAGGCCGCGAAGATGTGCCCGGCGATGAGGTAGGCGAACAGCCGGATCACCACGCCGCGCGGAAACTTCCGCTCCTGGGCCTCATAGTTCTTCCTGGACCCGAGCGGGTCGAAGTTCTCTGAATCGGACATGACAGTCCTCTCTGGCGACCGGACGGAGCGGTCTCAGCGATGATGGATACCGCTGCCGAGGCACAGCTCGGCAGCAGGGCTCTGCAGCAGGGTGTGGACGAAGAGCAGCTCGGCACCGTCACGGTCGACGGCCGTGATCCGGTGCGGGGTGAGCGAGTCGAAGTGCGCGCTGTCACCGGGAGCGAGATCGTGCACGGTGTCCCCGAGCGTGACCCGCAGGTGCCCGGCGAGCACGTACAGCCACTCCTCGCCGGGATGGACGCGCACGAGGTCGCCCTGCGCACCGTACGGAACCCGGACGCGAAGCGCCTGCATGGCCCGGCCGGCACCACCGGCCCGCCGGTACATCCAGCCATCGGCCTCGGCCCCTTCGAACCTTCCACCACGGATGATCGCGTCACGTTCCGGGGGTTTCTCGCCGAGCAGTTCGGAGACCGTCGTACCGTAGATCCTGGCAAGGCCGAGCAGCATCGGCAGCGACGGCTGACGACGCCCGGTTTCGAGCCGGGAAAGATGGGCGGGCGAGAGCCCGGCCCGCTCGGCGGCGGTCTCCAGGGTAAGACCACGGCTGCGGCGCAGATCGCGCAGGCGTGGCGCGATCCCGGGCAGCTCGTCGGCCACCCCTCCGTCCGGAGTATTCATGTACCCATTGGGCCAGGAGCTTTCCTCCGAGGCAAATTTATTGCCTCGGAGGCAAAAGTCATCGACCCGTACGGGGCAGTGGCGTCAGCGGTTGGCGACGGCCTGCTTGACCAGGGTCCTGCCGAAGTCCCACATCAGCCCGCCACCGCTGTGGGCGTCGTCCATCACGGCAGTGAACGCGGTGACGAACCGGTCGACCTCCGGCTCCCCGATCACCAGCGGTGGGATCAGCTTGATCACCTCCAGATGGTCGCCCGAGACCTGGGTGAGAATGCGGTGCTTCTGGAGCAGCGGCACGACCACCATCTGCGCGAAGAGGCCCTTGCGGGCCGCCTGCAGCATGGCCCAGCGGCTGCGGAGCTTCAGTGACGACGGCCGGCCGAACTCGATGCCGATCATCAGCCCGCGCCCGCGCACCTCGTGCAACAGCTCGTAGCGGTCGACCAGTGCGGCCAGTCGCTCGCGCAGCAGATCACCGGTGCGGCGCGCGTGCGCGACGGTCTCCTCGTCTTCCATCACCGCGAGGACGGCGAGACCGGCCGCCATCGCCTGTGCGTTGGAGCCGAAGCTCGCGGAGTGGACCAGGACCCGGTCCATGGACGAATAGACCTTCTTGAAGATCCAGTCCTTTCCCAGCGTCGCCCCGACCGGCACATAGCCGCCGGAGAGGGCCTTGGCGACACAGACCAGATCCGGTTCGACACCTTCCTCGTGCTGGTACGCGTAGAAGGCGCCGGTCCTGCCGAGGCCGGTCTGCACCTCGTCGGCGATGAGCAGCGCCTTGTGCCGGCGAAGCAGGTCCTGTGCGGCCCGCAGGAAGCCGGGCGGCGCGGCGTGGACGCCCTTGCCCTGGATGGGCTCGACGACCAGTGCCGCCACGTCGCCGCGTTTCAGCTCCCGCCGCAGCGCGTCGAGATCACCGAGTCCGATGGCGGTGTCCGGCAGCAGGGGTGCGAAGCCGTCCCGGAAGCCGTTCTCCCCGTTCACCGAGAGCGAGCCGGTCGTCAGCCCGTGGAAGGCGTGCGCGCAGTACAGGATCCTGGGCCTGCCGGTGGCGTACCGGGCGAACTTCAGGGCGGTCTCGACGGCCTCCGTACCGCTGTTGCCGAAGAAGACCCGGTCCAGGTGCGGGCTGTACGTGAGCAGCTTCTCCGCCAGCAGCCCCGGCAGCGGCTGGCAGTCGAAGCGGGTGAGGTCGGCGAGCGAGGCGTCGAGGACGTCGTGCAGGGCCTTGCGCACCACGGGGTGGTGGCGGCCGAGCCCCATCACCCCGAACCCGGCGAGCATGTCGAGGTAGTCGTTGCCGTCCGCGTCCCAGAAGTGCGCACCCTCGGCCCGTTCGTAGACCTTGTCGAAACCGATGGTGTGCAACATGCGGGGCAACTGGTGATTGAGGTGTCTGGTGTGCAGCTCATAGCGTTCGGCGCCGCGCTCCGCGAGGAGCTGTACCAGATCGAAGCCCTTGGGCCCGTCGTCGTTCATGCCCCGCTCTCCTCGGTCCTTCTCGCTGCTTCCTTGGCGGCCAGGGCCCCGCTGATCCGCCCGGCGATCTCCACCGGTGTGAGCCCGATGTCCGCCAGCACCTCGGCTCGCTTGCCGTGGGCGAGGAACTGCTCGGGGATGCCGAACGTCCGCAGGGGTACGTCCACCCCGGCGTCCCGCAGCGCCTGTCCGACTGCCGAACCAACGCCCCCTGCCCGGCTGTTGTCCTCGACGACGGCGACCAGCCGGTGCCGTTCGGCGAGGGGGGCCAGCTGTTCGTCGACCGGTTTGACCCAGCGCGGGTCGACGACGGTGCAGCGGATCCCGCCGCCCGCCAGCAGGTCTGCGGCGCCGAGACAGACCGGGGCGAGCGCGCCGACGGCCACCAGCAGCACATCGGGGTCGTCCGCCCGGTGCAGCACGTCCATGGAGCCGATCCTGTCGACGGCCGGGATCGGCTCCCCCACCGCCGCCTTGGGGAACCGGATCACGGTGGGCGCGTCGTCCACGGCCACGGCCTCGCGGAGTTCGGCCCGGAGCTCGTCGGCGTCGCGCGGGGCGGCGATCCGCAGCCCGGGGACGACCTGCAGCACCGACATGTCCCACATGCCGTTGTGGGAGGGCCCGTCGGGTCCGGTGACCCCGGCCCGGTCCAGGACGAACGTCACCCCGCACTTGTGCAGCGCGACGTCCATCAGCAGCTGGTCGAAGGCCCGGTTGAGGAAGGTGGCGTAGACGGCGACGACCGGATGCAGTCCGCCGGTGGCGAGACCCGCCGCGGAGACCGCGGCGTGCTGCTCGGCGATCCCGACGTCCCAGACCCGGTCGGGGAACGCCTCGGCGAACTTCGTCAGTCCGACGGGGTGCAGCATCGCCGCGGTGACGGCCACGACGTCCGGCCGCTCGGCACCGATCGCGGCGATCTCGTCCCCGAAGACAGCGGTCCAGGACGGCGCTGCGGCCGGAACGAGCGGTGCGCAGGTCAGCGGGTCCATCGCGCCCACGGTGTGGAAGCGGTCGGCCTCGTCCCGGAGCGCGGGCGGGTAGCCACGGCCCTTCTCGGTGAGGCAGTGCACCAGCACCGGGCCGTGGAAGCGTTTCGCCCGGTGCAGTGCGGATTCGACGGCCGCGACGTCATGGCCGTCGATCGGACCGACGTACTTGAGCCCGAGATCCTCGAACAAGCCCTGCGGGGCGAAGGCATCCTTGAACCCCTTCTTCGCGCCGTGCAGCGACTCGTACAACGGCTGTCCGATGACTGGCGTCTGCTGGAGCACTCCCTTGCCCCAGGAGAGGAAGCGTTCGTATCCGTCGGTGGTGCGGAGCGTGGCGAGGTGATTGGCGAGGCCGCCGATCGTCGGGCCGTACGAACGCTCGTTGTCGTTCACCACGATGATCAGCGGACGGTCCTTCGCGGCCGCGATGTTGTTGAGCGCTTCCCAGGCCATGCCGCCGGTGAGGGCGCCGTCACCGATGACGGCCACGACGTGGTCGCTCCGCTCCAGCACCTGATGGGCCTTGGCGATGCCGTCGGCCCAGCCGAGGACGGTCGAGGCGTGCGAGTTCTCGATGACGTCGTGCGCGGACTCCTCGCGGGAGGGGTAGCCGGACAGGCCTCCCTTGCCACGAAGTTTGGAGAAGTCCTGCCGCCCGGTGAGCAGTTTGTGCACATAGCTCTGGTGACCCGTGTCCCACAGGATGCGGTCCACGGGCGAGTCGAAGGCCCGGTGCAGGGCGATGGAGAGCTCCACCACCCCCAGGTTGGGCCCCAGATGACCGCCCGTCCTCGCTACCGCCCGGATGAGGAACTGCCTGATGTCCTCGGCGAGTTCGTCAAGCTCCGCCGCGCTCAGCGCCTTGAGATCGTACGGCCCCCGGATGTTCTCCAGAATCGTCACGCTCGGGCCCCTTCTCTGGTTCTGTTTCAGCTCACAGTGACGGCGGGAGCCCCCGATGGCGCTCCCGCGGCGTCCATGCCCTCGGCGATCTTCAGGGCTTCTTCGATCAGCGTCTCGACGATCTTCGACTCCGGCACGGTCTTGATGACCTCGCCCTTCACGAAGATCTGCCCCTT
>NZ_JBVJMV010000036.1:0-82350 GCF_055584025.1 Streptomyces sp. NPDC104309
GCTCTGTGCTGGGCATAAGGGACGGTTCTCCTGTCGTGCCCTCTCAGGCTAACCCCGCAGAACGGGATGTCTCACCCAAGGCTGACAGAGAGGGGACGCGACTCCTGGCTGCACCACAGATACACGCCTGGGCGCAGACACTGCTCAGGCCGGCCCAGGCGGACCGCCGTGACCTTCTGGCCACGGCGCGAGCCTGGCTCGCCTTTGACACACATGTCGAACCTGCAGCACGCGAGCTCGGGCTTTCCGAAGGCACGGTCCGCTCTCATCTGCGGGTCCTGGAGAACCACATGCAGCGCGATCTGGCCTCCTTTTCTGGCGTGCGCGACCTCTACGTGTCTCTGTATGTCGTCACGGGCAATCCCGGTCTTCTCACAGATGAGTCCGAGGAAGGTCTCTGCATCGTGGCCTGAGCCGGCCTGCAGTAAATACCGTGCACATCACGCCAGATATTTTACTTATGCAAATCGCGAGTCGTGCGTGGGGCTGTGAAGGTGTCTGTGCGCCTCAATGGCGGGCGTAATGCTGGGCCCCATCGCTTCAAAGAACCGACCAAGCGGTCTGAATGGGAACGTCTGTGGCGGTTTTGTGTCTGCTTGCGCATGCGTGAGTCGCGTGGGCTGCGGCGGCCGAGCTGTTGCCTCGATGAGACTGCTCGTTGCTGGGGCGCTGCTCGGGAGGCCGGTGGCTCCCGCTGTCTAATGTGTGTGTGGGGCGCCGTCAGGGCTTTGACCGGTGGTGCGGTATGGACCGGATGCGGCGTAGTGGCGTGACCGTTGAGCATCTGTCTGTTGCGGCTGCTGAGCGGGCGAGGCGGGCGACGGGTTCCGCTTACTGCGTGATCACGGAGTCGTGCCGTCAGGCCGGCGTACCGCAAGGGCTGGGAAGTTGTGGCGGCTTATCGGACGCGGGCAGGCCTGCTGCTTCGGCGTCCCGGCAAGCCGAAGCGTACCCACATTCAACGGGCAATGCGACGGCGATTAGGGTGACTTGGCGGCCGGGCGGACATTCGGGAGGCGCTGCTCCGGCCGCTCGTGCCGGTGGTGTGCACCCCCGGCGTGAGTGCCGTGTGGGAGGTGCACACCTGGGCCGCTAAGCGGCTGGCAGGTGCAGAGTCAATACGACCATCCAGTCGGTTTGTGCAGGGGCGTAATGGTGTAACCCGCTGAATATGCATAGCGTTGCTGTTGCAAGCGCAGCAAACCTCCCTGATCTCGCACATAAAGGAGTGCACCGGTGATCCACCCTCACCCCGACGAAGCGTCCGGCTCTGACGAGTTCAAGGGCTTCAACGAAGCCCGGCGCATCATGTGGTGCCATGACGCTCGTGCCCGCGTGTACGAGCGGTTCGAGCAGACCAGCTTCATCGGTGACACGAATGTGACAGCCGTCCACATCGACAACACCACCAGGGCGGACCGTGTGTTCCTCGTGGCGTTCGACAAGGCTGGCCAACAGGTCGGTGTCGACACGCTCTACGTCGACGAACCGAATCAACGCCTCGATGTCACACCTGAGTTCGACCATGACTTCACCGGCATGAGCGTCGTGCCCGACTCCCAGCTTGAGCAGGCCATCGCCCGTGAATACGGCTGGGTCGTCAACCTGAAGCCCCTGCGCGAGTACGACGCCCTGGCCGATCGTCGGGCCACGCAGCGCGCGGTGTTCCTCGCGCATCTGCAGGACATGATGAAGAACGGTGACGTCCGCGGATTCCTGTTTGGCCGAGGTGAGTCCGACGACACTGATGCCGCGTGAGAGACCACGACCTCGTACCTCAGACGACCCCGCCGGCCAACAGCCGGCGGGGTTTTCTGATCTCTGACGCTGTTACAAAGCTGCACTTTCACAACAGGGGAGGGGATCAGCACAGCTGATCCGGGTGTCGAACCCAGGCCGAGTGCTTTGCGAGTAAGGCATGCCGTGGACCGGCTCACGCCGGTCCCGGGTGACGTCTCGCGGTGAGCCCGCCGAGGCTCCGCAATTTGTCTTCGACGCCTTCCGCGCACAGGAGCACAACCATGAGTCATCGGCTGACCATGCTGGACCCCACGCTCAAGTTCACCAGCAGCCACGTCAATCCCTTGGATGACGGGGTGGATGGCACCAAGACCACGATCTGGCAGACCCCTGAGGGAAGCCTCTACCGCGTCATCGAGCGCCGGGGTCGAGTTCGGCGTCTCGACCCTCGTTCCCGCGGGCTGGATCAGGCTCCTGCACCTGCGCAAGACCAGCGACAAGGTCGCCACTCCCGACGAAGCGATGAGCCTCTGGCTGGGCATCCAGAACCTCCCCGAGCCCAAGACCGAAGCATGACAGCCCCTGGTAGTCCCGGACTGACGCTGAGCGACCTCCTCGATCTGGGCACGGCGCTCGACCTCGTCGACGCGAAGATCGAGCTGCTCGGTGAGTACAAGCTCGAATACCCGCAGGACTACGCGCCGGATGACATCCGGCGCATGAACGAGGAAGTCGAGCAGTTGCGCCAGCTGCGCACGCGGCTGGCGGACCTGCAGGCCCGTCAGGAGGAAGACTCCTCCGCCTGATAAGACGACGATGCCCTGACCGCCGGCGTGGCGATCAGGGCATCCAGGTGGGCTCCGTGGGCAGCAGGGCCGCCCCGCCGGGTCATCACACCGGCGGGATGAGCAGTGAAGCCCCTGCGTAGATGAGATCCGGGTTCTGGATCTTGTTCGTCTCGACCAGGATGCCGATCGGCACCCTGGTCGTCCCCGAGATCGCCGTGAGCGTGTCGCAGGGCTTGATGCTGTACGGCTTCGCCTTCGGCGCGGGCTTCGCCTCGGTCGGCGCTCCCGAACCGTTGGACTTGTCCTCGTCGCCGCGACCCGGCGTCGGATCCTGACTCGCCGAGCCCTCGTCCCGCTTCCTCGTGCCGCCTCCGCCCGGCTGCTGAGCACCACCGCCTCCGGCGTTCTGCTCGCCCGGGTTCACCGGGGCCTCAACCGGGGCGTGATGGCCCTGCAGCGCCTCGATGATGCCGCCGTCGGAGATCGCGAGCTGCGTCAGGCCCCAGCCGGCGAAGAGCGCTGCCCCGCCCACCATGACACTGGCGGCGATGACGGGTCCGTTGCCGAAGCCCATCGGGCCGGCATGGCTCCCGGCGGGCGCTCTCGTCTGTGCCGACGACTTCAATGCCGCCCCCAATGGCCTCTGAATCGTAGCCGTCATCCCTGTCCCAACTCCTCTGCGAATAGCGCGCACAACCATTCATGTCCGACATCAACATTCTACTCATAGTCGAATCGAAGTTGATAGAATAAGGGACTGGATGGCAGTTCGAATCCTGTCCGATAGGCCCTGAATAGACCCCTGAACCACCGACCGTCAGACCGAACGAAGGAACCGCACCACCATGGCCAACTACTCCATCTCCGCCAGCCAGATCACCGAGGGCAAGAACGTCTTCATCCGCGGCAAGCTCGGCTTCGCCGTGCTCGCCCGTCTCATCGAGGGTGCAGAGCTCGCCGCCAGCGACCAGCGCAAGACCCAGAACGGCATGAACCCCGTCGGCAAGCCGCACACCACGGCGACGATCATTCACGCCGAGGTCCAGTGCGCCGATCCGAGCAGCCCGACCCTCGAAGAGCAGTTCGTCGCCGAGCGCCGCTACCCGTCCCCGAAGCGGCCCGAAACCGGACTCAACTACTCCATCGACTCCAAGGGCAGCACCCTGCCGATCATCGCCATCCCGTCTGCGACCGGCGACGGCACCTTCGACCAGGACGAGTCCGGCCAGGAGCTCGCCCAGGGTCTGGACGTCACGCTCGTGCTGCGCACCTACAAGCCGAAGAACTTCAACAACCGCGGCCTGGCCCTGGAGCAGGTGATCGTTCACGAGACGCCGCGCTACTACAACGCCGGTGGCATCGACCAGGCTGAGCTGGCTGCCCGTGGCATTGTGCTCAACGGCACGCCGCGCGCTGTCCAGGCTGCGCCCATCGCTGCTGCCGCTGCCGCCGTCCCGGTGGCGACCGAGGTCGAGGACGGCCTGTCCTTCCCGGCCCCGCAGCCGGCGGTGGCCGCGCCGGCTGTGGTTCAGGCGCAGGCTCCGGCTGCTGTCGCTCAGCCGACCGCCGTGGCTGCACCCGTCGCTGCTGCTCCTGCTCCTGCTCCGGCTGCAGTTCCGGCTGCGGCTCCCGCTCCTGCCCAGCAGGAGACCCTGGAGCAGAAGCTCGCGCGCCTGGAGGCCGAGAACACCGCCCTCAAGGACACCGGTTCGGCCGTGGGTTCGCCCGTGGCAACCGGCCCCTGGAACGGCGGCGGCCAGCCCCAACAGGCGGGGATCACCTACCAGAGCTGATCCACGCTGACCCCCGATGAGACCCCCGTACTCGCATGCGTGCAGTACGGGGGTCCTGTCTTTCTCTTCCAGCTCCTCCGATCGAAAGCACGTGTCCCACGATGACTCCAGCCGACCCTCATGCCTGGTTCCCGCAGTTCTACGGCAACCCCGCGATCCGCACTCTCGCCAGTGCCTGTCGGTGGACCATCTCCGGACAGATCGGAGAGGAGACCCCCGACGATCCCACCAAGCCGCCGAAGCGCAAGGCCCCGATCGACGTGCGACACCTGCTCGCCGGCTGCACGTCCGGCTGCAAGCACGCCGGCCCGCTGCGCGGAGCCTTTGCCCTGGACGAGACCTGCCTGCTCACCCTCGACGAGCTCACCGCAGCAATACCGAATGCCGCGAACACCGCGTTCTACCTCCAGGCCCAGACAGACGGGCTGCTCGTCCTCGACATCGAGCCTGACTGCCCGCCTGCAGTGGCCACAGACCTGCTGCGGCTGCCGGGCATCCTCTATTCGGAGCTGTCGATGTCCGGCCGGGGCTTCCACCTCGTCATGCCGATGCCGAAGAACTTCCACGACTTCCCCGTGGCCGCCGACAAGCGCGTCCTGCGCGAGGAGCACGGCTGGTACGAGCTGCTCCTGGACCACTGGTCGACCTTCACGCGCCAGCCGGTGCCCGAGCGCATCGTCGCCCACGTCGAAGCGGTGACTACTGCGCCTGCCTTCGCCTCGATCGAGGACCTCTACGCGGAGCTGGCCGTGAACGCCCGCGAGAGCGCTGGTGCTTCAGCATCAGCCGTCGATACCGCCGATGACATGCCCGAGATCCCCTACTCGCAGGCCATCGTCGAGCAGACCCTGGTCAACGCACGTCATCAGTTCCGGGATCCCGGCGACTTCAACCACGACATGTCCCGCTGGGAGTTCTCGGTTCTCGCCTCGCTCTACGGCTGGATGCGGACGCAACTGCGCGCCTACAGCGCCCTCGGAGTCGAGTACTCGACGGGCGACATCGCGTGGCTGCTCTACAAGGCGGCGCTCGACGTCATCCCGGCGCGCCCCAAGCACAGCGAGCGGCGCAACGGCCGGCCCTTCCTCCTGGACCGGGCGGCTGCACTCGTGGCCGACCGTGAGGCCCGCGCAGCGTCGGCCAACTGACGCTCTGTTCCTGCACCTGCTGCTTCTGCTCCTGGTTCATCTGCTCCTGGTTCATCTGCTCCTGGTTCATCTGCTGTCTCCGGCAGCGGGTGGGGTGGGTGACGGGTGCTGCGGCAGGGCCGAGCACAGGTGGTGGATAAGTGCTGGATCGCGCGGAGCGCGATCGGGTGGCGATGTGCAGCGGGGCTCCATCGCCACCAATGACGGGAGTGCGGCTCTCCGCCCGGCTCCGACGACGCGGCCCATGGCCTGCGCCACGGGGCCGTTCACGGTCTGTTCAGCCTCGGCGATGCCGAGAGCGGCGCAGCACCGTCCTCCGACGTCTCTTCTCTTTCTCTCTCTTCCTCGCCCACGCACAGAAAAGACATCGACATGAAGTTCAACGACACCCTGACGACCCTCATCAAGCAGTCACTCGAGATCGGCGCGACGCCCGCTCTCATGGGTGAGCCCGGCATCGGCAAGTCCAGCTTCGTCGAGGCCCTGGCCTACTCCATGGGCACGCAGGCCTTCACGCTGCCGTGCAACCAGCTGGCCGACAAGGCTGACCTCACTGGTGCCCGCCTGGTGCCGTACACCAAGGACGACGGCACCGAGAGCTACAAGCAGGTCTTCTACCCGCACCAGGTGATCCAGGAGTGTATCGACTACGCCGAGGCGAACCCGCGCGAGTGGCCGATCCTCTTCCTCGACGAGATCAACCGGACCACCTCCGACGTCACGTCCGGCGCGCTGACCCTGGTCACGCTGCGCCGTATGGGCCATGTTGCGCTGCCCAAGAACGTACGCATCGTCGTGGCCGGCAACGACAAGGGCAACGTCACCTCGCTCGATGAGGCGAGCCTGTCCCGCTTCGCGATCTTCCACGTCGAGCCCGATGCCGCCACCCTCATGTCCGTCCTCGGCGACAACCTGAACCCCTGGGTGAAGGCGGTGCTCACGCAGTACCCCGCGCTGATCTTCCAGAAGTCGACGCCCGAGGCCATCGTCGCCGACGGCCAGGACGACGACGACAACGGCAACGTGACGATGGCCGATCTGTTCGACGGCGGCGAAGAGATGAACCAACTCACCACGCCGCGAACCATCGACAACCTGTCGAACTGGCTCAACGTGGCCGACCCGCAGCAGCTGGCGCAGTACCTGGCCACCCCGGTCCAGGTCGGCGACCGCGAGGTCTCGCTGCTCAACGAGGCCATCGAGGCCTTCGTGGGGGACACCATGTTCACCACACAGCTCGTGGCCACCATCGCTCAGGACCTGGCGAACAACGCCGGCGGCGTGCAGCAGAACCGGGTGAACGTGCCCAGGCCGAACTGCTACCGGAACCTGCAGGCTGTCGCGACCGTGACCGACATGGCCGCGGTCATCACCACGCTGACCGACAACGAGAAGTCCGGGTCGCTGCTGTACGCCCTCAAGGAGAGCAAGGACAACGCGCGCCTCATCGAGCAGCTGGCGATGGCCACCACCCAGTTCGAGCCGGAACACACCCGCACGCTCATCGAGATGGTGACCAGCCAGCAGATCGACCGCCAGAACCTGGAGGCCTTCATGGAGATCGACGCTCCGATCGTCAACCAGGCCAAGCCGTTTCTCTCGGCCTTCCTCTGATCGATCGCTCACCGGTGGTGGGGACTGCCTCGGGCTCCAGTCCTTGCTACAACTCCCCACCAGCGGCAGCGCGTTGCACTGCGCTGTCTTGTCCTCAGAAGGAGACCACAAACCATGACGATCACCGTCACGAACCAGAAGCCGGCCGTACTCGACGCACTGCACACCATCTCGTGCACCGGTGATTACGACCCGATGCCAGCGATCCAGCAGACCCTCATCGACCCACTGCTGGAGCCGTTGAACCCCAATGCCCCGGCGAGCATCACCGACGCCCAGGGCGCTGATCTGACGCCGGTCATCCCGGACCTGATCCTCAGCTGCCTCGGCGACACGGTGAACGCGACCAGCGAGCAGACCGTCAAGGAGCTGCTCGGACAGACCCTGATCAACTTCGACCAGGGCACGCCGCTGCCGGTCGCCGAGCTCTTCGCCGTCCAGGCCGGGCAGCGGAACAAGATGCCCGCGCCCTCCACACGGGTGCTCTACACGGCGCAGGTCGATGTCCTTCCGACCGCGAAGGCTCTGCTGGCGGGGACCGGCGACGAGAGCGCCTTCTTCGCCTCGATCGCCTACACCTTCCACCCCGACACGCTCGGGTTCTGGTTCCAGTCCTCTGCGGCCTTCGACGACTTCAAGGTCTGGCTGTCCCAGCAGACTCAGGCGATGGCCAATGCGCTGCCGCCGGCCACCACCAAGCTGCTCAACGACTTCACGAACCTGTCCCTGAAAGGACTCACTGAGTCGCTGCTGGTCCGCAAGGACGACTCCGACGCCAACGATGAGCACTCCTTCGCCCGCGTGCTCGTGCACATGCTCATGAACTACGTCGGGCAGCAGCGGGCCCAGGCCAGCCAGCAGAGCATCACCCTGGATACCGGCGTCCTGCCGTTCACCGTGGGAGAGCTGTTCGTTCCGCGCTCCATCGTCTTGGTCAACGTCGAGGCCCACGCCCGGGCCACCGCGGCGAAGATCACGGGGGAGTGGAACCTCATCAACCAGTCGCTGGCTTCGCCGGTGAAGGTCGTCTCGAACGCCTCGCTGTCCAAGCTCACCTCGCTGCCGCGGGCAGCCGCCCGGGCTGCCGCTATGGGGGCCAAGCAGCAGCCGGGCCAGCCTGGCAGCCGCAGCGCCCAGGTGGCGTTCCGCAAGCAGCCGCCGAGCAAGCTCGACCTGTTCAAGGACATCACCCGGGTGCTGCGCCGCATGGGCAAGGTCAACAAGTCGCAGAACGTGTTCCGCACGACGAAGGCGACCTTCCTCAAGGCCAACCGCCGGGACCCGGACGACTTCAACAAGCCCGGCCGGATCACCTCGGTGCAGTACATGCCCGATCTGCACATCTACATCGACACCTCCGGCTCGATCTCCGAGGCGAACTACCAGGAGGCGGTCATGACGCTCATCAAGATCGCCAAGAAGCTGAACATCAACCTGTACTTCAACTCGTTCAGCCACTTCCTGTCCCAGGAGGTGATGCTGCGCACGGAAGGCAAATCGACGGCCCAGATCTGGAGGGAGTTCCGCAAGATCCCGAAGGTGTCGGGCGGAACCGAGTACACGCAAATCTGGCAGTACATCAACGCCAGCCGAGTGCGCCAGCGCAGGCTCTCGCTCATGATTACCGACTTCGAGTGGTCGCCGCCGTCCACGCGTCAGGACCACCCGAAGAACCTGTACTACGCGCCGTGCTCCGCCATGGACTGGTCGTCCATGGTGGACCTGGCCAAGCGCTACGCCGACTCGATGAAGCACATCGACCCGAGCATCCGGCAGAAACTCCTCGGCATGGTCGTCTGACCCTGCCATCCCCCCCCAAGAACTGCCAAGAGCGGTGCCGTGCGACCAACCCCGCTGGTCGGCACCGCTCTTGGCGACTCCTGACTTTCTCTCTCATCCATCCATTTCCCTGCTCGGAGCCCCGTGGCGCATCCATCCAGCGCGCCATCACGCCGAGCGACCCGCACCGAAGGAGGACCCGATGGGTCTCAGCAACTTCACACCCGGCGGCTCCGACGACGACACGGGCAACGGCAGTGGTGGCGGCAGCTTCCCTCCGCGGTTCCCGGCGATGGGCCTGCCCTCCGGCAGCGCCGATGACGTCAAGGAGCTCCTCGTCGACTACAACGAGAAGTTCAAGAACGTCGATCCGACCATGTTCCGGGACACGCTCATCGAGCAGGTCCTCTCGGTCATGATCTGCAAGACCAAGCCCAACGCTCTGCTGGTCGGCTCCGCCGGCGTCGGCAAGACGAAGATCGTCGAGGACATTGCACGGCGCATCGCGCTGGGCGACACCCTCATTCCCGACCAGCTCAAGGACCACACGATCTACGAGCTGCCCATCACCAACATCATCGCTGGGACCGGCATCGTCGGTTCGCTGGAGGAGAAGGTCAAGGCGATCGTCGAGTTCGCCTCGGACCCCAAGAACAAGGTCATCCTGTTCATGGACGAGATCCACCAGATCACCGGCGGGTCTGGCAGCCACGGCGACGCCGTCGGCCGCAAGATCTCGCAGATCCTCAAGCCGGCCCTGGCCCGCGGCGACATGTCCGTCATCGGTGCGACCACCAGCACCGAGTCCCGGGCCTTCGACGAGGACCCTGCCTTCGCCCGTCGCTTCACCCGGCTCATCGTCGACGAGCTGAGCGTGGAGCAGACCCTGTCCGTGATGACCACGGTCCGGCCTGGTCTGATGGCGCACTACCGGCACCAGATCGGAGTCTCCGACGACGTCCTGGCGTCAGTGGTGCAGATCGCTGAAGCCAATTCGCGAGCTGGCCAGCACCGTCCGGACAACGCCATCACCCTGCTCGACCGGGCGATGGCCGACCGGGTCCTGGAGCAGAAGAAGCTCATCGTCCAGGCCGAGAGCGCCGGCGACACGGTGCTCGTGCAGGCCTTGCGGTCCATCCCGCAGGTGCCACTGACGGACACCCGTGTGCTCGATGTGGCCAAGCGCCTGATGACCGGAAACGCCCAGCGCAAGGACCTCGACGTCGCCGCGCTGAGCGCCACGCTCACCAGCCGGCTCCAGGGTCAGGACGACGTGCTCGCCACGCTCACGGACCGTCTGGCCCGCGAAGAGCTCGACCTGTTCCCGACGAAGACGCCTACGACGTGGCTGTTCGCCGGGGCCTCGGGCGTGGGCAAGACCGAGACGGTCAAGATCATCGCCGAGGAGATGACCGGCATGGAGCCGATCATCCTGAACATGACCGAGTTCCATTCAGAGTGGTCGACGTCGAAGATCATCGGCTCGCCTCCCGGCTACGTCGGATCGGACTCCAACCAGGAGCTCCCGTTCGACACGCTGGAGTCCAACCCGTACCGGGTGATCCTGCTCGACGAGTTCGAGAAGGCCGACAAGGCCGTGCAACGCCTGTTCCTCTCGGCATTCGATGAGGGCTACATCCGCAACGCCCACGGCAAGGTACTGGACTTCAGTAAGGCGTTGGTCATCTGCACGACCAACGCCGCGCGGGAGGCGCTTGACGGCAGGCAGATCGGCTTCGGCAGCAACCCGAAGACCATCTCGAGCCAGAGCCTCAACAAGGCGCTGGAGCAATTCTTCGATGCCGAGCTGCTGGGTCGGTTCTCGTTGGTTGTCGGGTTCAACCCCATCGATCGGGAGACCTACCGGCAGGTCATGGCTGCCGACTACGCCCGGCAGCGTGAGCGGATCGTCGAGGCCAAGCCGCGGCTGGCCCAGGTGCTGCCCGCGTCGATGCCCGACGACGAGCTGCATGCCATCGAAGATGCCACCTACGTGGACTCCCAGGGTGCGCGGCCGGCGCGCAAGGCGGTTCGCACCTGGATCGAGGACTACCTGCTCGCTGCCCAGACCGGCAGCACAGTCACAGCAGCATCTCCGTCGGACGACTGAGCAGCCGTCCGCCTCGCAGCACGTCGAGCGCCCCTGTTCCGGTTGTTCCGGAGCAGGGGCGCTCGACGTACCTCACCCCCAAACCCTCATTGCTCAGAAAGGGGGACAGCCATGTCCACCATGCTCCCCGAATCCCTGATCCAGGAGCAGCGAAAGCGAGCCCAGGGGCTCGCCGCCGCAGCCCGAGCAAACCTCACCACCCATGTCCGGAACACCGATGAGCTCCGCGAACTGGGCCTCATGCTTGGCCTGATCGAGGTCGATCCCGCAGGATCCCTCGTCACGGCCTGTCCCTGGGATCTCGATGACGGCGATGCTGCCGCCGATGGTCCCGACCGGCGCTCGGACTCTTCCACGGAATGAGCCGAGCTGCCGCTGATGAACGACCGCGCGCCTGGGTAGCGCGCGGTGTCCGGGGTGTGGCTTCGCCACGTACCCCGGATTCAAGGGCCTAACGGCCCCTGACGGGTGGGTTGAGAGGAACACGGGCGGGGCTCGTCATCTGGCGAGAGCCCCGCCCGTGTTCATACCTGCGCCCATGATCCAGCCCTGTCGCTGCTCTTCTCGCTCATTTTCGAGCATTCGACTGACTAATCAACTCCTGCCGGAATTGCTATGTGGCGCCATTCACTCTTTCTCTCGATCTGCCTCTCGGTCCATGAAAGAAAGGCAACGACATGCCTGTCCTGCTTGATGACCTCGATCTCTCGGCCAACGCCGTTGCTCAGAAGGCCGTCGACCCGAAGTTCTTCTCCTCCAAGCTCACCGGCAACGGCAAGAAGATCGGCCTCCTCAACGAGTCCCTGCTGCCCATCAACACGGTCACCAACACCGCCTACGCCATGGCCACCGACATCGAGGTCAAGCAGAGCTCCACGCAGC
This sequence comes from Streptomyces sp. NPDC104309, assembly GCF_055584025.1. NCBI lineage: Bacteria > Bacillati > Actinomycetota > Actinomycetes > Kitasatosporales > Streptomycetaceae > Streptomyces > Streptomyces sp. NPDC104309. The sequence continues at coordinate 11,855 of NZ_JBVJMV010000036.1, forward strand.
ACGACATCACTACGACGTCGATCCCGCTCGCGCCGATCACGCGCCGCGCCCTGAACGCTGGCGGGTCCTTCACCCTGCCGAGCCCGCACGTCGATGACCGCTTCGCCATCGACACCTCCTACAGCCGCTTCGACGACTGGGACGTCACCTTCGACATGACCCCGCAGGCGCTCGTGTTCTACGAGGACAAGTCCGGCGGCAAGTCCATGCGCGACCTCGTCATCCAGTACCGGATGGGGCTGTACTTCTTCAAGAAGGGGCTTCCCGAGCCGGAGTTCACAACTGCTGTCTCGCACTCGGTCGGCTACGGCAACCACAACGCCGCCGTCTTCCTGCAGTGGGACACCAGCCCGCTGGAGAACGCCCGCGACTACGTCCAGGACGTGCTCACATCCGTCGGCCTGACGGCTTCCAACCTCGACGACGAGTTCGACGAGTGGATGCGCCAGTACTCCATCTACGAGCGCATCACGCGTCTGGCCCAGATCTGGGACTCCGAGGCGATCGCCGAGGAGGTCTGCCGCTACATCACGGACATGCCCGCAGGCCCGACGGAGCAGCAGCTGAACATGCTCGCCGTCCAGCTGCGCTACCTGGAGAACTACAACGTCCCGCTGGAGGCCTACCGCCAGATCCACAAGCAGCTGGATGTGACCTTCTCCGACCCGATCTCCACGAAGCTGTCGAAGCAGAACCTCAGCCTGCTGATGAACCACACGCTCGACCACCTGGAGCAGATGAAGCCGCAGCTGATCGTACCTGCGCAGCCGGCCACGCCTCCGAATCTGCCGCCCCACCTGTCCAAGCAGCAGCTCGATGCGCTCACCACGCACGAGCCGTTGGTGATGACGCAGGCAGGAGCCGGCACCGGCAAGTCGACCGTGATCCTGGAGCGGATCAAGTACCTCGAAGCCTGCGGCGTCCCCGCCTCGGACATCACGGTGCTCTCGTTCACCAACGCAGCGGCCGACAACATCACGGAGAAGAACCCGGACGTCGGCTCGATGACGATCGCCAAGATGATCATCGACATCTACTCGATGAACCACCCGAGGCACAAGGTCTCGGCGATCGACACGATCATCAACTCGATCGACATCTTCTACCCGAACAGCCAGTTCGCGGCGACGTTCCGCCACCGCCTGCTGGAGGTCGACCAGAACAGGACCGGCGCGTTCACGGCCCTGAACACCTTCGTCGAGAGCCACTTCGACGAGGTGATTGCTCTGCTCGACCGCATCGAGCAGACGTCGCTGGAGCTGCAGATCATCATCTGCTACCAGAAGATCGACGACATGGCCGAGCCGGCCCATGTGCGGTCGAAGTACCTCATCATCGACGAGGTCCAGGACAACTCGGTCTTCGAGTTCATCTACGTGCTGAAGTACATCACCAAGCACTCTCAGTCCCTGTTCATCGTCGGCGATGCCTCGCAGACGCTGTACGAGTTCCGTTCGGCGAACCCGCGCGCGCTCAACACCCTGGAGGGCTCGGGGGTCTTCGCGACCTTCAAGCTCACGACGAACTACCGGAGCAACCAGGAGATCCTGGACTTCGCGAACGTCGTGCTCGGCGGCCTGGAGACCAACCAGTTCGCCAACATCCAGCTGCAGGCGAACTCGCTCGCGATGCCCACGGCCGACTCGTTCCAGGAGAAGGTCACGCTGGAGTACCGCGAGGTGGCCCGGCTCACGGGGTTCGTCACCCAGGACCTGCAGGCGATCGTGCGCAACACGGTCATCCCCGACTACGTGGACAAGTGTCTGGACCGGGGCGAGCAGGTGGCCTTCCTGGCCTATTCGCGCCGTGAGGTGGCCCTGATCCAGGACGTGCTCGAAAAGCGCTACCCGGACCGCCACGTCGCCTCCCTGGTCAGCGACCGCGTGTACGCCACGGACATCTTCTCGAAGTACATCAAGTTCTTCTGGAACGACGTCCTGCAGGCACCGCCGAACAACGCCGCGTTCGTGGTCTCCCAGGGGATCAAGGACAACATGGGCAAGCTGACCAAGAACGCCGCCAATGCCAACGTCGAGAAGGCGATCCTGCGCACGATCTCCGAGTGGTGGATCGAGAACAGCGCGACGATCAACGGCTGGGTGACGCTCTGCCACCAGGGCGCGCTCACGCACAAGGCATTCTTCGACCGGCTGCGCGACAACCTCCTCTCCTTCGAGATTCAGCGGAACCAGCAGAAGCTGAACATCAACAAGCAGAGGAACCAGGAGCGCAAGCGGAAGAACCTCGAGTCCAAGGCCGACCTGGTCGTTTCGACGATCCACGGTGCCAAGGGTCTCGAATTCGATAACGCTGTCGTCCTCTACAGGGAGGACACGAAGATGACCCAGGACGCCAAGCGGATGTACTACGTCGCCTTCACCCGTGCCATGAAGAGCCAGTACGTACTCGGCTACGGCACCGTGAAGAACCCGCCGATCCAGAGCAGTTACGAGCAGATCGTGACGGCTCTGACCGAGCGCGACAAGAGGAACGCCGCTCGCGCCCTCGGCATCGATCCGAATCTCCTGGACGACAACGACAGCGCTGCTCCCGGCAGCGCCGACGACCGCTCCGCGGTCACCGCGGCCGTCTGACCAACCGCCACCACCCCATGCCGCAGGGACGGATCCTCGCCCGGCGACGAAGAGCAGCAAAGACGCAGCGAGGCCCATGTTCCGGATCGTCATGATCAGAACAGGGGCCTCCGTGTTCCGCAAAAAGCGACTTTCAAGAAGGAGTTCGAACAATGACCATCAACTTCCGCAAGGGTGTCGACTCGTCGCTCGACGGCGTGACCAAGCTGGTGTTCGGCGCGGCCTGGGACCGAAAGACCGCCAAGCAGTCCGGCTTCGCCCGCAAGCTCGCGCTCAAGACCGGCGGCAAGATCAACCTGGGCGGTGGGCAGAAGGACATCGACCTCGACTTGGCGCTGATCCTCTACCGCGACGGCGAGCCCAAGCGCATCGTGATCGGCCACAACATGGACCCGGTGCACGGCGCGGCGGTCCACTCCGGAGACAACCAGACCGGCGAGGGCGACGGTGATGACGAGACGATCACGCTCAACCTGACGAGCCTTCCCGCGTGGGTGACCGAGTGGGCAGTGGCGGTGTTCGCCTACAAGCTCGGAACCAACTTCGACCAGGCTCAGAACGTCTCCCTCAACGTCTACGACGCCAGCAACCAGGGCTCTGCCGTACTGCTCGACGAGCTGATGCCGACCCTCGGAGCCGGAGCAACCGCCAGCATCATCGCCAGCGGAAAGATCAACCGGGACGCGGCGGGCAACCCCATCGACGGCTGGACCACCACGCTGGTCGACAAGGCCGGCCGCCTCGGCAGCCAGGGCGACGACACTGCCGTACTGGCGTTCGCCAAGCAGAACGCGGGAATCTAAAATCTTTGACGCCCACGTACGCGACACCTACAACGTCACCTGCGTACTCGACGATCGCACTCAGGTCGTCCAGGCGTGGAGGGCCATCGGGCTGACCGTCCTTCAGGTCGCCGACGGCGACTTCTGACGCCGCCACGCCGTCTCACGGTGCCCAGAGGCGATGGCCCCGCGAAGGGACGCGATTGCCGGGGCGGGACGGGTCCCGTACGGATTCCCCATGCCGTGCACCGACTCGCTTCCCGTCCCGCGACCGCGCACCGACTCGCTTCGGCAGCCCGTCCAACCCGCGGACCGCCCCGTCACCCGCAGCAGACGGCACTGCCCGAAAGGAGCTCCCGCATGGGTGCCTACGACTTCACCCACTCCGGTACCGGCAGGGACACCGAGCAGGGGTTCGCGGCCGTCAGGGCGCAAGCGTGCAGGGAGTTCGGGCACCGCGGCTACACCTGGACGATCGCCGAGAAGGACGACTTCGTCCTGGTGGCGGACAGCCCTCTGATCCCGGACGCCGCCGAGGAGTACGCGGTGCACCTTCTGAACACCGACCGACGACGAGCGGATCCGAGACAATCAGGGGCTGGCCGGTGCGATCCCGGTCAGCGACGGCACACGGCTGTTCGTGAGCTACGCCGCCTCCTGACCCCCGGCCCGCCGCCGCGGCGAACCGCCCCGGCAGCACCCCGCCAGGACCGCCCCTTGTGATGGAGAGGGAGCAGGACATGAAGCAGACGGCCGACAGCCCCTGCGTGCCCGCGTCGTTCACGCCCCCACTGCGTGCGGAGCGGTACGACGAGCTGGTCCAGTACAACGATGCGGGGACAGCCAAGCCGCCGCAGCGGACGTTCGAGAAGGTGTGGCAGGGGCAGTGCGGCCCGGACTTCACCATCGAGGACGGGGAGGGCAACCACCGCGTCCGTCCCGTCCGGCTGCGTATCCGCTGGTTCCAGGACGGTGCTGCCGCGCCCCGCTGGAACAGCATCGAGGTGACGGGCCACGTGGTCCTGCCCGACGAGAGCCTGGACCGCCTTCCCGTCCGGAAGATCTGGACCCGCCACCACGCCGAGCTGGGCCAGGTACCCGACTGGTTCCTCCAGTTCGTCAGCGCCAACCCCCCGGCGCCGCGGACCGTCCCGGAGAGCTGACGCACAACCCACCCCGCCCGCCTCTCGGCCGCCGCGCCGCTCGGCCGCCGCCCGCGCTCTGATCAACGCTGGCGAGGTGGCCGGCGCATGTGCGTCGGCATCCTCACGGACTCCGATGTTCTGGCCGACATCATCACGGCCACCAGGGCCGCCCAGATCCGCGATCTCCACAACGCCTACATCACGCAGCGGCAGAGCAACCTCCAGGAGCTCTGCGCCACCCCGGACGAGGTCGTCAACGCCCTCGCCAAGCTCTGCCGCGAGTGGGACCTCCAGCTCTATGCGAGCACCACCGCGAAGAAGAGCGCGGCCCCAAGACGCTCTACTCGGTCGTCACCAAGTACGAACCCGGCCAGACGGTCGCCGAGCACTTCCCTGACCGCATGGCCCGCACAGCCAGCCTCATCAAGCGCGCCGAGCACTCCCTCACCTCGCCCGGCCACATCCCCATGACCGTGCTGGCCGACGAGCAGCGATTGGCCGCGCTTGTCGCAACACTCCTGATGCCGGCCACCGTCACCCTCACCAAGTCCACGCTCAATGAGAACGAGGGCGTCTACCGGCCGGAAAGCAGCGTGCTTCCGATCCGCTGAGTGCCGCTGCCCCGCTGCCATCTCCACCCACTTACTCCTGCGAAAGCGAGAAGTCTTCATGCCCGCATCCACGATCGTCGCTTCCGGCGGGGAGTTCCGCCTCTACGGGGACTCCGTGCAGACCTTCGCTGATCTGCCCGTGGCCACCTACACGATCTCCTTCTCCCAGATGGCCGGCTACAGCCTGCGCCAGACGGAGCCGCTGGCATCCGCCGAAGAGACCGTCTACGGCAGCCACGCCTCCCGTGTACAGCGGATCGTCACCGGCTACTCCGCCATGGAGCGCTCGCTCGGCGTCATCCTCTCCGGCGACAAGGGCATGGGCAAGAGCCTCATGCTCCGCCTGCTTGCCGAGCGTATGCGCGAGGAGCACCACCTGCCCACCGTGCTCGTGCAGCACGACACGCCGGGGCTGGCCGCCTTCCTCGACGAGCTGGGCGAAGTAGTCGTCGTCTTCGACGAGTTCGAAAAGATCTTCTCCAACGAGGACGACGAATCGCAGAACCAGTTCCTGAGCCTGTTCGATGGGCTGAGCACGACGAAGCGCCTCTACGTCCTGTCGGTCAACGAGCTGCACCGTGTCAACGACTACATGCTCAACCGCCCCGGCCGCTTCCACTACCACATGCGCTTCGCCTACCCCGAGCCCGACACGGTCGCCACCTACCTGCACGACCAGGTGCCCGGAGTGGCCGAGAAGCAGGTGGCCGAGATCGTCGACTTCTCCCGGAAGTACGACATCAACTTCGACCACCTGCGGGCGATCGCCTTCGAGCTGCGCCTGGGCGAGTCGTTCGCTGAGGTGATCGGTGACCTGAACATCAAGCGCAGCGAGCACGCCGGCTCGCGGATCGAGGCCCACATCACCTGGAAGAACGGCGACACCGACGTCCTCGATGGCCGTGTCGATCTGTTCAACAGCGACAGCCTGCAGACCATCAACGACTGGGACACCGGCACCAGGCTGCAGTTCAGCATGCGCGACGCCGTCCCGTCCGAAGACGGCTACGTGCTCCCGGATGGTGCCTTCACGCTCACCGACCTCCGTGACGAGGAGGACAAGTCGCCCGACGACAAGAGGGACCTGAGCGCCGCCTCGGTGACCCTGCGCCGTCCCCCGAAGTACTCCATCGACTTCTGAGGACGCATCTCATGTGAACCGCCGAGGAGCCACTCCGGTCTCCTCGGCGGTTCGCTGTCTGGGCCCTTCACCTCTTCCCGTGCAGAAAGCAGGACTGACCGTGCCCAAGTACCGCGTCGTCTCCGATCCCAGACCCGAAGCTGAACACCGTGAGCCCCGAGGGGCCGGTCTTCGCCACAACAAGGCCCGTCTCGTCACGGCCATCGAAGCCGGGAACTTGCCCGCGGCCGTGGCAAAAGCCGCTGACGTTCTCGTCGGCGAGCACCTCGGCCGCCGGATCGTCTCTGTTGAGGAGATCCACCCCGGCGTCGCCTTCTCTGACGAAGAGATCACCCGTGCCCTGACGAGAGCCGTCCCCTTCGACGACGCCGGCGATCCGCTGATCGACCCCGGGGAGTTCGAGGACATGACCTCCCCGCTCGTCGAGTCAGACGTGTTCGCCTCCATCGTCAAGCTGGTCGTTCACGGGCTCCGCGAGTCGGGACTCGTGCCCGGCCTGGATATCTCCGTGCTCCTCACGCGACCACTCGTCGACCCCTACGCGATGATCGAGATCCATGACGACGCCCGCGACGTCTACCTCTCACGAGGCACTAAAGTCCGCCGGCTCACCGATGACCGTGAAGCCACTGGCTGGGACGGCGTTCTCGCCGTCGCACGTGAGCTGATCTCGTTCAGCAACGGGCTGCACTGACAGCCATGCTGCCGGACCCGACGCTCTTGCTTGCCTGCCTGGCCGTCGCCGCGCTCGGCATCCTGTGCCTCGCCGCCGGTGTGGGCCGGCGGCGGCGCTGGCGTGATCCCACCCGGCTCTTCAGCTGGCCCCAGAAGCAACAGCTCATCCGCCAGGCCAACGGCCGGTGCGAGCACAAGCCGCCCCTCTGGTTCCGATGCCCGGCACCAGGGACAGAAGCGGATCACATACACCCCTGGAGCCGCGGCGGGGCGACCGAGCTGTGGAACGGCCAGCTGCTCTGCCGTGGGCACAACCGGCGCAAATCCGACATCATCCCCAGTCCGATCTATCGCTGGAGGCTCATACGCCGCCGGAAGAGGTATTCGCCATGAACGCACACGACATCACGTCCGAGAAGAGCGCTGAGCTTCTGCCCGAGCAGCGCTTCAACCAGCTGAAAGACCGGCTCAGCGCCGCCACCGGCTCGCCGGGCCTGACCTCGTTCCATGGCGGCAAGGTCCACATGACGCTGGGGGAGTGGGAGCGGCTGATCTGCCGGATCGAGGCGGCCGACACTGCGTTCGCTGCACAGACCGCCGAGATGCACGCCCGGGAGCTCCATCACTTCGAGGAGGAGCAGATCCCCGCCGGCCTCCGGGCTGTCGTCGAGAAGGCCCTCACCGTACCGACCATCGGCGGCAGTGCTCTGCGAACGACCCGCACGATCCTCAGCGAACGCCTCGACGGCTCCGCCGATTCGAAGGCCTACTTCCAGGAGCGCATCAGGGATGCCGTGAGCCAGGCCGCCAACGACGTGAGCGACCTCGCACCTGAGAACGAGCAGGTCCGTGACGCAGCCAACCTCATCGACAGCGCCGCGCAGTACTACCTGCAGAACCCTGTCGCAACTCTGCGTCAGGCGATTCAGGCCAGCTACGACCAGGACGTCGACGACGTCCTCAGCTGGATCCAGGACTGATCAGACCCGCAGTCCCCCTCATCACCGAAGGAGTAGATCACCATGGGCGCGAGCATGCTCACCGCCACCATCGCTTTCCCGGCCGCCCGCACCGAGCCGCCGAACTTCGACCGCGGCCGTCAGCTGCTCGAAGAGGTCACAGACGCCTCGCTCTTCAGCTTCGATGAGCCCAAGGACGAGCTGACGGAGCTGCTGCCGGATCTGGACGACGAGTCCGACCTCGTCGACAAGGACGGCGAAGTGCTCATCGAGTACGCCCGGCGTACCGGTCTCGCCATCATCGGCAACCTCGAAATGGCCCTCGACTCCCGAGAGACGACCTTCCTCACCATCGCCGACTACAGGATCTACATCTCAGAGCCTGTCGGGTGGCCGGTTGATTACGCTGCGATGTAGTCCTCGACGGTGTGGGCTCGTGCGGTCTTGCGGTGGGATTCATGGCTCCACCGCAAGGACTGCCCGGCGAGCCGGACGAGCATCAAGCGGATCATTGCCACCTTGATCATGGCCTCGGAGGTTGCGGTCAGCCGTTCGTAGTCGCGGGCCAGCCGACGGTTTCGGACCAGCCAGCCGAAACTTCGCTCCACCACCCAGCGGCGGGGCAGGACCTTGAAGCCCTTGACGTCGTCGGTCCGCTTCACGATCTCGACAACGATGTTCAACGCATCCCGGGCCCATGAAAGAAGCTTGGAATCAACGGAGTTGGCGTATCCGCCGTCGGCCCACACCAGACTGACCGTGCGGAATCCCTTCGCGAGACGGGCCAGGACGATGCGGCCTCCGGCCCGGTCCTGCACGGACGCGGAGGTGACCGCGACGACCAGCAGCAGGCCCATCGTGTCCACGATCACGTGTCTCTTCCGCCCTGTCGTTCGCTTGCCCGCATCGAACCCACGCGCCTCGCCGCCCTCGCTGGTCTTGATCGACTGGGCGTCGATCACGGCGGCCGACGGTTCGGGATCGCGTCCGGCCCCGACCCGGACCTGGCGGCGGAGCTCGCCGTGGACGCGGTCCCAGGTGCCGTCCCGGCGCCACTTGGTGAACCAGCGGTGGGCCGCGTCCCAGGGCATCAGATCGCGCGGAAGCATCCGCCACTGGCAGCCCGACCGCAGCACGTAGAACACCGAGTCGAGCACCAACCGGTCTCCGTACTTGCGCATCCCGCCGCCTTTTCGCAGGTCACGCGCGGGAAGGAGCGGCTGGATGATCTCCCACATCTCATCGGTCAGGCTGGACGGATAGCATGGGCCGCTGACGGCCTCGGAGTTGTCGCACTGGCACACACCACGTGATCATTCCGGGGCCGTCGCCATGCCCGGAAGGCAGATCACGACCGTCACGCATCACGCATGATCAGCCACCCGACAGGCTCTCAGGCGGACTCTCCAACGGCGACAGCCCCACGGATGCGACCAGCGCGATCTGGAACGCCTACAAGTTGCCCGAGAGCGTGCTGGTGGCCATGGGCTTCATCCCGGACCACGAGTTGCCGCTCTCGCGCGCGAACGGCAGCGGGGACCACACGCCCCTCACCGACACCGACGTAGTCGACGCGATCGCGCTCGGCCTTGGCACCTCGCCGGACTGGCCTGGTGAACACACCCTCGCATGGATCGCCGACACCATCGGCAAGGTGCGCAACCACCCCGGAGGTCGCGATCCCCGCGAATACCAGGCCGAGTTCACCGAGAAGCACGCCGTCGATCCGCTCGACGACAGCTTCCTGGCCATGTACGTCGACGGGGATCCCCACCTCTCGGCTGGCCACCGCGATGTCTCGGTAGCTGGAGAGGAGGCGTCGTGACGTGCTTCTCGCTCCTCCGGCTGCTCGCCCAAGCCTTCCTGAGCGGCGTGGCTGGAGCCCTGGTCGTGACCGGCATCTGGCTCGTGGCCGCGGGCGAGACACCGTCGCCGATGACGGGCCTGGTGTGCGCGCAGATCGTGACCACTGCGTGGTCGCTCGTCCAGGCCGCCCGCTTCCGGCGCAAGTGGCAAGCAGTCCTCGCCTCCTACAACAAGCCTGCCCTGGGCGAAGGGATCGACATCCCGCACCGGCCGCCAGCCGACAACGAGGAGGGCAACCGGTGAACGCCGAGCAGTGGAACGCCCTGTACCCGATCGGTACGCCGGTGGTCGCGTACCCCGGTGTCCGCCTGGAGGACCCGCTCGCGGTCGCGGTCCGGAAGCGGCAGGCGGACGGTCGTTTCGTGGAAGAGGCCGACGCGGACCTGTGCCGCGCCCTGACGACCGTCACGCGTACTCCGGCCTGGACGCTCGGCCACGGCGCCCCCGTGGTGTCCGTCGAGGGCTACACGGGCGGCATCCACCTCACCCACATTGACGTGATCGTGGAAGCCCCGTCCGAGGTAGCGGTGGCTCGTGGCTGACTTCACGTTCGAGACGGTCACCCGCAGTGTGCACCGCTGGATCATTCCCGCCCCCGAACCTTGGGGCGCCGCAGCGGAGGAGATCAGCAAAGCGTGGGCCGTGGCCGCCGACGCCTACCGGGAGACGTGCGAGCTCGCCAGTACAGAGCCGATCCCCGGAGATGCCCTCCGCTTCCACGTCCGCGACGACGCCATCGTCATCGAATACGCCACCGAGGAGTGAGCATGACCGAGCGAATCGACATCAAGCCCGCACGACCGCACGGCCCTCTGCGGCCGCTGCGCGACTCGTCGTTCTGGGACGCCGGCATGGGTGGCATCTTCACCTGCTACTGCATCGTGCTGGCCCTGAGGTCCTACCGAGGGCACCAGGCCCAGCAGATCGAGGCGTCTGAGGTGATGCCGGCATGAGCCGCCGTCCGGCCCAGGAACCAGCGATCGACGCGGAGGACGGCGGTGAGATCCACCCCGCCTTTGGCGTCGCGGTTGTCACGCGACGGAGCGGAGGGGGTCGTTCGCTGTTCCAGTCCGACCTGCTCCACAACGAGACCGTCTCGCTCTCCGTCCGCGAGGCCGTACGCAAGCGTGACCTCAACCACGACTGGGTCCATCCGGGCCGGGAGCTCGTCGAGATCGAGATGAGCCTCGCGCAGTGGGGCTCGCTCGTGTCCTCCATGGGTCTCGGCAGTGGCGTGCCGGTGACCATCCGGAGTACTGAGCGCGACGCCTTCCTGCCCGAGATCCCGCATCAGCCCCGCACCGCCGAGAACCTGCGGGAGGTCCGGGAGGCCACCGACCGGATGTACGCCCGCGTCAAGACCGCCACAGCGGCACTGCACGAAGCAATCCACGAGAAGAAGGGCGTGAGAGCCACCAAGGAAGCGCTCAACGCACTGGAGAACGCTGTCGCGGGCGCGGGCAACAACGCCCAGTTCACCGTCGACTCGCTCGTGGAGGCCGGTGAGCAGTCGTCGCCCAGGTCCGCGCCGACATCGAGGCCCACGCCTTGGAGGTTGTCCGGCTGACCGGTGCCGAGCCCTCCATCGAAGCCTCGTCACTCGATGCCCCAGCGTTGTCGGGGCCCGCTACCAGCCGAGAGGAGCCCACTGATGCCTGAACTCACCGCCCCCGACGAGCTGTTCGACGCCGACTTCGTCGCCTCCGACGAGCACAGCCTGGTCGACCGCCACAACTGGATCATCGTGGACGGCCAGCTCGTCCACGCTCCCGTCGTCAGCTGAAGCACCGATCTCGACCAGGAGAGGCACACCAGTTATGAACGCACTCACGACTACCGAGACGCCATACAAGGCCCGGGCCGTCATCGTCGACATCGACGGAATGATGGCCAAGCATGTGTTCGACGACGGCACGCTACTGCGGGGCCATCACGACTAACGCCGGGTGATCTGGAACCTGCCCAACCCGCCCGTCATCGACACGGTGCACGTGCTGCGCGGCGCCGGCCACAGCGCACCCCGGCGGACGCGGCAGCCGCTGGGGCAATCCCTACAAGGTCGTCGGACACGCCCTCCACCACACCGTCATCAACCCCGACGGCGGCATCATCTACACCGCCGACAACCCGACCGACGCCCGCCGTGTGGCCGTCGACTGGTACCGCGCGTGGTTCTCCAGCCAGCCCGGCCTCGCCACCGCCGCGCGCCGGGAACTGGCCGGCCGCGACCTTTCCTGCTGGTGTCCGCTCCCCGAACCCGGCGACCCCGACCAATGTCACGCGCGCGTGCTCATGGAGTACACAGCCCACCCCGAGAGGGTCACCCGATGACCACCCTGAACTTCCAGCCCGCCGACGAACCGGTCTCCGAGAACCCGGACTTCGACGACACCGGATGCCAGTGCGCGCCCGGCGACAACCAGTACCTCCTTGAGATCGAAGAAGGACAGGCCGTCCTCGTCCACGCTGCCTGCGGGAAGCAGCCCCCGCATGGCTGGGGCGACTGGCAGGACCTCGTCTACATGAACCCGATCCCCGTCACCATCGACTGGGAACGCAACTGCGACGGATCCCTCTGGCACGGCGACCACATGTGCGACTGCGGCTCCTCGGTGCAGGTCACTGCCACCAGTGCAGTTTCGGGCCCCTCTGACGGCGCGCACATGCGCCGTGCGCTGAGTGCGGGCACCCGAAGGATGCACACCAGCCTGGCGACGACCCCGTCACCCCGGGCACCTGCGCCACCTGCGAGACAGAGGCCGACGACAGCGAAGCCCGCCACGACTACGAGCACGCCACCGAGAGGACCGCCCCGTGATCCATGAAGAGCGCGTACCGCTCACCGAGCTGACGGAAGACGACCTCGAGGGCTTGTACGCCCGCATCGACGCCTACACCAATGCCCCGTCCCTGCGGACCTGCTTCTTCCCCGGCTGCCTACGCCAGTACGACGCCTTCTCCTGCATGGCTGGCGACCCGCCCCCACGCCCCGAGTGGTCCGGGAAGGGCTGGGCCACCCTGGGTACCGGCAGCATCGTAAGCGGTGGTGGCCACGTCTGTCCCGACCACAAGGACGTCGTCACCGCGCACCTGCCGCAGCGTCTCCAGCTCCCCAACGACCGGTGGAGCGCTGCCTGCCCATGCGGCTGGACGGCACCGCCCGTGCGCTACTACGCGCTCCTGCGCGTCCTGTGGGAGGAGCACCTCCTCACCGAGACCGGCAAGCTCCCGGCCGCGCCCCCGCAGACGGGCCCCGAGCACCGCATCCCCCTCGCCGAGCACACCGAGGCGACGCTCGCCGAGCTGTACGACCGGCTGTGGGACGCCGAAGCCGACCGGGAGGAGACCCGAGAGACCGCCCGAGCCTGCATGCTTGGCTACACGGCCGCCGTCCCCGCCCTCCTGGGCGCGCGAACCTCCCTTGAGGCGCTGCGCAGCCGTATCACCACCGACTCCCGAGACTGGGCCGCCGACAAGCTGGATGCCTGGCTGTGGGCCGTCCTCGTCGGCTGGAACTGCGAGAACCCTGACGAGGGGCACATTCACGACGACGACTGCGCCGGAGACCAAGGCCTGTGGGACATCGCCCGCGAGCACGGGATTCCCACCGACCAGACCATCCGTGCCGGACAACTGCGGTGGTGGGTAGCCAACGCCATCAAGGTGGCCGAGCAGATCAAGGAGGCCAACTCTCAGTGACCGAGCAGACGCCAGAGGAACAGCTGGAGCGCTGGCGGAGCGAACTCGCCCGCGTCCTCAAAGCCGCACCCGACCTGCCCTGGCCGAACCTCATCGACTGGGCTGAAGAAGCGGAACACTTCGCCTCCAAGGCCTGCACCAAGTCCGGTCGGGCACGCCTGGCCGGGCTGGACGACCGTGTCACCGAGATGGAAGCGGACATCGCACGGCTCACCCGCGAACTGGAGCAGGCCCGCCAAGCCAAGCTGGCCGACGCCGAGCCCCAACTGGCCGCCATGGAGAAGCTCGCCGCCGCGTGGCAGAAGGAAGCCGAACGCGCCCGCAAAGACCTCGCCGACCAGGCCTACCCGGACGACTCCATCGAGTTCGTTGTCTGGTCGGCCCTGGACCGCCCCTTGGACCAAGTCGACATCTCCGCCGTCATCAAGACCCTCCGCAAGTGCCGCTTCCTCGCCGTCGAGGCCCTGCACGTCTGCGCTGGCACCTGGGAGGACGCGAAGAAGCGCGTCACGGAACTCCACACGCCCGTTCAGCACATGGGACAGACCTGGTGCGGCGAGTGCTCCGTATGCCGCCGTACAGGCCCGAAGACGGAGGAATGGGTAGCGTTCATCCCGCACCCCTGCCCGACGCTCGACGCCATCGAGGGGAAGGAGAACGAGCGGTGACCGAGACGGCTGTGCGCGACCGCCTGGACGCCCTACAGACCAATCTGTCCAAGCCGACTCCAGCGCCACTCGCCGGCCAAGAGACCATCAGCGTTGCCACGATCGGGCACCACGCGTACGAGGGCCCCGGAGCCTGCCAGGCGGAGGACTTCGGAGTCCCGTGCGGACAGCACCGCGACGCACACCAGCACATCGAGGGAGACTGACCATTCATGACCGACCAGCCGACCCGAGAGCAGCGCCTGGCCGACCAGCTCGCCCGCGAGTACGACTACTGCTCCCTGGACGAACCGGAGAAGGAAGACCCTGAGCGGGCCCAAGAACATCGGGACGCGGCCGCAGCCCTCGCCACATGGATCGAGGAGCGCCCCCGCGAGGAACGCCGGGAAGCCTTCACCCGCGGCTACGAGAAGGGCAGGGAACGCCAGAAGGTCCGTACAGCGGCCGACATGCGCCGCCTGGAAGCCGAGGTCGCCGAGCTACGGCAGGACCGCGACCCAGACGGTCTACGCGCCCGTATCCGGAACCTCGAGTACGCCCTGGAAGGCTGGGACCGGTTCATGACCGGCCGTATACGGGCTGGGGCGGCCCCGGACTGGAAGGAACAGGCCGCGGTGTACCTGGCCAAGCTGGTGGAGGCGCGGCGGGAGCTGGCCGTGCTGAAGGGCGTTCAGCCGTCCAACGCGACCAGGGAACTCCACTCCTGACGGTCAGGCCGCGGGCTACTCGGGCGCGCTGTCGTCGACCAGCCGGTCCGGGGACTGCCCCACCGGTACGCCAACCCCGCCAGCATCATCCTCTGCCCGGGTCGGCCCGAGCACGACGACCGGGGCTACAGCGTCCGCGGTGCGACCCAAGGCCGGCTAAGCCAGCACCTGGGGGGAGCGGACGGAGGATGCTCCGCTGCTGATGCGTGGCCAGGGGGACATATGCCCCGATCACCGCCGTCAAGCGCGAACTGTTCAACACCCACATCCGTGACCTCTACGACGTCCGCCTGGCCCTGGACGGCCGTGACCGAGTGGTGGCCCTGTGGCGCTCTCTCTGCATCGTCTGCCTGCAGGTCGACGACGGAGACTTCTGGGCTGCGACCGTGCAGCCACCCAGGCTCGTGTCTTCGGCTCCGCACCGCGCGGGCTGAGGGCACGGGCCTGTTCTTTTCTCCTCGCCTGTCCTAGCTCTCAGAGACGGAGCGATCCACCATTTGATTCCCTATCGACTCGGCAAACTCGGTCGTATGCGAGTCGATGACAATCTAATCTCGACTGATTAGGCTGAAGCTATGACTCACAACGACAAGACCGCCGACACCGACCTCCCGAAGTTCTCCGTCAACGTCGTCCCGACCAACCGGCTCAGGTGCGAGGACCTCGGCACGATGCTGAACCTCTATCGCCGCGGGGAGAACACGCCGCTGATCTTCGGCGACAACAACAAGCCCGAAGCCGTGATCATCCCCTTTGCCGCCTTCATGCGCCTCATGAAGTACGACCACGCGACCCATGTCCGCAAAGAGACGGCGTTCCAGACCGAACTCTCCCGCCGTATCGAGGAGTCTGACGCCTCCGGCGAGCCGGGCATGACCTTGGAAGAACTCGGTGACGAGCTCGGAGGACCGGCCCAGTCGATAATCCGCAGGGTGCTCGACGATGGCGAATAGTCTCCGGATCAAGGTCCATCTGAGTCCTGGGGGTCGCGCCGACCTTCAGCAGCTCAATCAGCGAGCCCTCAAGAACCCGCACGGGAAGGAGGAGGCGCTGCTGGAAGCGACCATCGTGATGCTGCACCGGCTGAACGGGCGTCGCCATCCGACGAAGCCGCTCGACTGCAACCCGCACTTCGCCGATCTCTCCGACTGCGACACGACCTACATCGGAGCCGATCCCTACGAGAAACCGCCGCTGCGGATCGTCTCCCGGGACATCAGACCGAACCGCCCTGACGGGATCACCCGCCGCGAGATCGTCGCGATCGGCGCTCGGCAGGACAGTAAGGTGTATCGAATCGCCGGCCAGCGTTTAGGTCGCCCCATAGGCGTCACCCTCGCCGAGCTGGCTGCACAGCGTGAACCGATCGCGGATCCCTCACGATCTCAGCAGCGCTCGACCAGCAGCTTCGAAACGCCTTCCTCGGATGAGCCTGACCTCCTGATCGAGTGAATGATTCTGTTCATCAGCCAGGCCCTCTCGCAGAATGGAAGCAACGACGATTCGATAAGAGCGAGATGATGAGGATATGCGGCTACAGTCCAGTGATTCAGGCAGTTGCTCCTGATGCTGAACCCCAGTCCAGCGCAGGCGGCGAATCGCCGTCGGCGGATCATCCTTCGTTCCGCACCCCTCGTGCGACCCAATATCGGACTGGCGATCGCGCTCGGCATGGCCTACGGAATCCTCCATGTCGTCTTCCACGCTGATCTGCTTGCTCCGGTGTATGGGCTGGACCAACTCGCCGCTGGGATGGGAACACCTTCGCGCCGGGGCCGGCGTACTCCTCGTCCCGGTCATCGTGCTCATTCTGATCTTCGCATCGCCGACGACTGAGCCTTGCGCCTGGGCTCGTCCCGCCATGAGAGAACCAACCCCCGTGATGCGCAAGCATCACGGGGGTTCTCTTTTTTCTGCTGGCCCCTCGTTGCCTACGACGCGGCCCGCTGCTCGCGATCCTCAATGACGTTCTCGAACTCGTCCGCATCCTCGATCATCCCGTAGGTCTCCGGTGCGATCTCGTCCCCGTCGCCTCCGAGCCGGCGGTTGAAGCTGCTCGACGCGGAGAACTTCAGCACCACGTAGTCGTCGACGTTGCTCTTGCCGAAGCGCACCTTGTGACCCTTGTGGTCCTGTCGGTAGAAGCGGCCGAAGCTCGTGAGCACGACCGTCTCTCCGCAACTGACCGCCCCCGTGAGTTCACCGAGCAACGACTTGTACACCTTGTTCACCACTCGGACCGGCAACTCGCTGCGAGTCGCGACCCGAGAAATGAACTCGCGCTTACTGACACGCGGATTCGTCGTCGTCTCCATACCCACACCCTGTCCTGTCGTCCTTCATGCCGCGGTTTCGCTTAGAAACCAGTCTATCGAAGATAGTTACGAGTCGAGAAGGAGGGGAGGGCTTATCGAATAACGCTCGCTTCGCTTGTCGTGGCCCATTCGACTAGAGCTCCAGATCCGGCTCGATCTCCTCCCGGTCGTCCTTGGGCTCGTAGTCGACCGACTCGATGATGTTCCGCGTGTTCGGGTCGCGGCGCTGGTTCACGATCTTGTCGTGGGACTCTTCGAACCGCTGCTGCGCCGCCACGCGGTGGGCCGCGTCGAGCTTCGCGCCGATGTTGCGCTCCCCGAACTCCATCATCGAGCCCAGCAATGACTTCGTGCCCTGCTTGGTCGCGTTGATGTTCGGCTTGTTCTGCGCTCGCTGCTGCTCCCATCGGCTCCGGTCCTCCGGCGTGACGTAGCCGAACATCTGCGCGAGACGCGATCCGAACCTGATCTGCTGTCCCTCATTCTGTTCCTGGCTCATGGCCCTTCCTCCTGCTCCTTGTTCGTGTTCTCGGATCGCCCTCAGGCGGGCTGGTAGTCCTCGGAATCGGCCTCAGCGTTCGGGCCGTCGTTCTGCGGGCCGGCCTCCCGCTCGGACGACGGGCCCGTGGGGCGCGACCGCGGCTTGAGCCGCTGCTCCTCGAAGAAGGCACCCGGGTCGTCGACCGCCGTCTGCAACGTCTGATGCCAGTTCTCCCCGAGGCTCCGCTTCAACTCGGCCTCCAGATCCGGGTACTTCTCGTTCACGGCCTCCATCGCGTCGACGTAGGCATTGGAGTAGACCCGCTGCTGCTCTTCAGACGAGAGGCCATCGATGTCCATGCTCGCGATCATCACCTCGGACTGGTCCAGGCGATGCTGGAGCATGTCGGGCAGCCCGCTGGTGTCCAGACCCTGCTTCTGTGCCGCGAAGCCGACCAGGTAACCCAGCATGTTGCCCCCGTAGTCCTCCTCGTCATCGCGGCCCAGCGCGTCGAGCATCGAGGTCTTCATCGTCTCGGCGAGCTGCACCTGATGAGCATCGGCGTCCATGGGCCGGCGCAGCGTGAACATCCCGTCCTTGGGCAGGCGCTGGCCGAGCTGGTCGTCGAACTCCCCACTCCAGACCGTGCGGACCTTCTCCGAGCCTGCGATCCGTTCCTCGTGCGCGGAGGCCTTGACGATCCGGCCGTGGGCCACGCCGTTGAACATCGTGCGCAGTTCGGGCTCGTATTCCATCCGTTCGCCGATGATCATCCGCGCACGCTGAACGACCTCCTGACGCTCCAAGCCGTCTTCGCTCATCTGCTCGTGCAGCCGCTTGCGCATCGCCTGGTAGCTGTCACGGATCAAGCCAGCATCCGCGCCCGGCTCACGCATCTTCCAGAAGGCATTCTCCATGAGCGCGACCTCGGTCATGGCCGCCGAGTCTGGGGTGTACATCTCGCGGTGGCCCCGCTTGCGATGCTGCATGGCGTCGAAGCGTTTCTGCCACTTCTTCGTCAGATGGTCAAGCGGATCGGTGCTGCCAATGAGGCGCTCACGCCTGGCCTCGCTTGGCACGTCCTTGAAGATCCGCTGCCGGTGCGCGATGCCGCTCTCGGCAGAAGCGACCATGCCGTGGGTCCGGGTGTCGATGCGTTCCTGGATCTTGTCCTTGAGGGGCTGAAGGTAGCTGTCCATCTCCTTCTTGAAGTCCGGGGCGAGCATCCGCATCGCCATCACCATCCCGACGGCCTGGACGACCGAGTTGGCATTGACTCCGCGCGAGAGCGGCTTGAGACACGACTGCATCATCATCTGCATGTAGACGTGGTGCATGACGCCGAGCTCCTGCGTCCGCTCCTCGTCATTGAAACCGGGCACCAGCAACTTCGAGTCCCGCAGCGAGGCCATGTACTTCTCGCCGGCCAGCCGCGTCTCCGCCCGGAGCTTGAGCAGCTGTTCGCGCTGGTCCAGGCCCTCGCTCTCATTCTCAGTCAGGTCGATGTCGATCCGGTAATCCGCATCCCGATCGGCCATCCGCTCCCGGGTCTTCTGGCCGAAGAACCCACGGGTGCGGTCCCGGAGCCGCTCGCGCCATGCCCGCGAGGCGTCATCCTCCGATCCCGGTTCGTCGATCACCTCGGCGTCAATCGGCTCGTCGGAACGCGAGTCCCAGTAGGCATAGGCGCCGCCCTTCGGCTCGTCGGCCTGCTGCCGATGGTCGTCCACCGGAAGCTCCTTGGTCGCCCGCCGGCGGCCCGCAGGCCCCGCGCTGAGGTCCTTGCGCTGTGCCATCTCAGTACCCCATCTCGTAGTCGTCGTTGCCCCGCTGTTCGATCTCGATGCTCGGCGTGTAGACCGGGTGCGACGCGCCCACGCCCACGGCATGCGCCGAGCGACGGTGCGAACCGCGGGTGCGGTCCTGGAAAATCACGTCGGGCTTGACCACCGAGTCGTCGACAGCGATCACGGCGCTGTCCAGGCTGTGCGCCTCGGCGGAGCCCAGCTGATCGAGCTGCCGGCAGATCTCTGCCCGGGCCTTCCGGGTCCCGGAGGAGGCGAACTGCGCGTTCTTCTCGCCGTCGTAGACGCTCTCGCGGTTCTTGGCCGCCTGCACGAGCGCCTCGAAGTCACCGCCGTAGGCCATGCGGTCCATCACGGTGCCGGCCAGCGACGGGTCCTCTTCCAGGTTGCGGATGAGCCCGGTCTTCGGGTCTTCCAGAGCACTGGCCACGCGGGCCACGTAGTCAGGGTTGACCGTGACACCGAAGCCCTCCTTGGACTCGTAGAACTCAATGAACTGCTTCTCCCACTCCTCAGCCGTGGCCTGGACGGGCTCACCGTCGAGCAGTGGCGTGCGCCACTGGCCCGGTCCGACGTGCTCGATGCTGCGGCCCCTCCAGAGATCGCGGCCGGGGCCCTGGAGCATCGCGTACTTGTGCCGGGCCTCGGCGGCGTCGTGCTTGGCCTGCAGGATCGACTGGGTGACCGGGTAGGTGACCTCCAGGACGGCCTTGAGGTCCTCGCCGCGCAGCGCGCGTACGGCCCGCTGGCTGAACGATCCGCCCAGGCCGGTGCCGTGGGCCTTGATCGCCGTGGCGAACATCGAGGCTTCCTGGTCTGCCTGCGTGATGCCGGGTGTGCCGTGTGCATCGCCCAGGTTGCGGGCGTAGTCGCCGAGCTTCTTCTCGCTCCCCTTGGCGCCGGTCTCGACGCAGACCTCGCGCACGCTCTTCAGGTGTGCCTCGCGATCCGAGAACGTCAGTGCCGCACCGAGCTCACCACGCTGCGCCTGGCGGTACAGCCCGCTCAGCTCCTCCGTCACGACCTGCTGGGCGAGCTTGATGTCTTCAGGCGACTCTGTGCCCGTGAGCGCCTGCAGCCTGATCCGGTTCGACTCGCTCCGCGAACTCTCCAGCTCCTCTGCCAGTCCGGTGTCCTTGGAGAGCGCGACCTGGGTGTCCAGCGACACCTGCATGGCCAGCGGGTGCGTGCCGTCGCCCTTGACCACTCCGGTGTCCAGCAGGTTGGCCGGCACCGAGAGCTTCGCCAGGGCCTCGGCCTTGGCGGCTTCGCTGTGCAGCTTCACCACGGCGACGGCGTCGCCGTCGAAGTCGCCGTCGAAGCAGGCGTCCATCACCGGGTTGATCGCGGCACCGGTGAGCCGGTCGTCGATCGCTACCCGCATGTAGCGCACGCCGGCGTCGCGGAGCACCGGGTCACGCCACACCAGCGCGTGGTCGCCCTCGGCCAGCCCCAGCTGCTCGGCCTTGACCGAGCTGAGCGCAATCTGGTCGACGTCCAGCCGCGGGTCGGAGGTCCACACCATCGTCGCCGAGTCGGTGAGCCGCGAGGCCATCAGCCCGGTCTTGAAGATGTTGTTCTTGCCTGTCAGCACCCGGTTCTGTACGTCGGTCGTGAGCGACTCGAAGGCGCGCTGAGCGCGCGAGACCAACTCACTCATACCCTGGCGCACCTCGGCGCGCTTCTCCGCGGACAGGCCCTGCCCGGCGAGCTGCTCTGCCATGTAGCGGTAGCGGCAGGCATCGACGAAGACGTCCTGGTAGCTGCGGGTGTGGTCGTGCGTGACGGAGGACCCGTCCTCGAACTCCTGGCCGCTGCGCAGATGCGAGGACATCACCGGCAGCTTCCACGAGCTCGCGCTCACCGTCTCGGTCTGTTCCCCGGTCGGATAGGTGAGCGGGAATGGGATCTCCATGTCGCCGCCGCGGTCGCCGATGAGGGCGCCGAAGGATTTGCGCATCGCCGTGGTGTTGAGTCCCGGGAGCTGGCCCGCCTTGCGCGGCTGGGTGCGCAGCAGCCCGGGCATCGGGATGAACCGGCGCTCGGGGCGCTCGTCGAGGCCTTCGGCCTGGCCGATCACCCGCAGTGTGCCGTCAGCCTCCATGTCCATGCCGGTCACCAGCAGGTACTCGCGCAGGTTCGATTCGGGTCCGCTGTTGTGGCCGTAGAACTCGCGCATGATCGCCAGGCAGTCCTGGGACTGCAGCGCCCAGGCCAGCTGGGAGGAGGCTTTACGGCCCTTTCCGGCACGCACCTGCTGGTCGTCGTAGATCTTCGTCTTCTCGTCGACGGCCATATGGGTGACCACGAAGCGCATCTCGCCCAGGGCACTCGGCCGCAGTCCCCCGTTGGGGGAGCGCAGGTCGGAGACGTTCCCGCTCATCAGCTCGCGCGCCGAGCCCGCGTTGCGCCGGGAGATCAGGCTGAACGGGCTCATCACCACGTCCAGGCCCGGGTTGGCCCGGAACCAGTTGACCTCCTCGACGACATCCTGCTCCTGCGCGTCCTGCAGCGGCATCTCCCAGTCGACGATCAGCGAGATCACGCCCTTGTTGCCGTGCAGATCCGAGATCTTGTCGCCCACGACGAGATCGCGCTCCCGGCCGCCGGCCCCGCGGATGCGGTGGCGCCCCGCGAACTCCTTCGACACCACGATCGGATCGTCGGCCGTCCAGCCGCCGAAGGTCATCAGGGCCGTCTTCGCGGGCGCGGTGACCTCAGAGGACTGCATGATCGTCGAGGCCGTCATCTGCTGGCGGTCGAACGGGTCGTACTGCAGCGTTTCGAGCTCGGGAAGAGCCATGAGCGGCGCACGCTGTCCGGCCACGCTCTCGTCGCCCGGCACGATCCGGCCGTCGGCGCCGACCCGGGCCTGAGCCGTCAGGTACCGCACGATGCCCTGGTTGGTCGCGCCCCCGGTCATCACCGGGTCGAAGTAGCCGCGGGGCGCGACGACGTTGTTCCGGTCCTTGCCGGTGAGCACCGTCATGTTCCGTCCGCCGGTGAGCCGCCAGGCGTCGAAGCGGTTGTCGTCAGCCGGGTCAGTCCGGTCGCGCTGGGCCCGGTACTCGGCGTAGATTGTCGAGCCTGCCTTGATCTCGTTGGAGTAGCGCACACGGCGCGCCTCGGTCTGCAGGATCGCGGCCGTCCACTCCTCCAGGTGCCCCTTGAGCTCGCCGGTGGACTCGTCGAGCCGGTACGTGGTGGCGCGCTCGATGAAGTCGACCGGGTGCTTCGTGCCGTACAGCTGTGAGTAGACCGCGTTGAGCGAGGAGGGCTCGCCGGTCTCGCTGCGTCCGGAGATGAGGTCGCCGGCGATCTGGTACTGGATGCGCTCGTGCATGAGCTGCTCGTAGCCGCGCAGGCGGGTGCGTTCCTCGACCGAGGTCGGGGCCTCGCCCGGAGCCTGGGCCGTGATCGTGGCCTCGTAGCCCGGCACGACCAGGGCGTTGCTCCCGCTGGCGAAGGCGGTGGTGACCTCGCCGTACTCGCCGATATCGAAGACCTGACCGATCTCACCCGAGACCGGGCTCCCCTTGCCGTCACGGCGCAGCTTCTCACCGCTCCAGCGGATGACGCCCTGTTCGTCGATCAGGATCTCGGAGACCGTCGCCGCGTTGCGCTCGATGCTGTCACGCACGGTGCCCCCGACGCGCCGCATGAACGCAGACTCGTGAGCGGCGATCGGTACGGAGCGCTCGGCGTTGAAGCGGACGAGCCGGTCCTTGAACCGGGTCGTCTGGAAGGTCGAGCCCATCACCTCGTCGGGGGAGATCCCGCAGCGACGTAGCGCCGAGGCGAGGTTGTCGAGGTTCGACCACTGCCCGGTGGGGCTGGTCATGTACCGTGCCACCCGGTCCGGGTTGAAGCGCTGGTCGACCCACTCGCCGTCGATGTGGTGGGGCTGGGCCTCCCAGGTCCCGATGAGCTCGAAGGGAACGTCATCGGCGTGCTGCCGGACCTTCTCGATGGCCGTGCCGCTGTAGACGAGGTTGCCCATCTCGGGCACCTCCCCAGGCTGCAGCTCGCCGATCGCCTCTAGGCGTTCCTGGTACATCTCTTCGGTCGCGCCCGGGCGCAGCAGGTCGCTGTTCGCGCCGGTGAGCACGTCCCAGTACGAGCGCTGAATCGCAGCGACCTCGGCGTCAGCCGAGTACTCCGGCGGCTCGATCGCATCCAGCTGTCCGCCGGTTCGCTCCAGCTCGTCCTCGGCACGAGCAATGAGGTACTCGACGCCAAGGGCTGCCTGTAGGTTCGCCCGAGCACTCTCGACGGCGGCCTTCGCATAGGCCTCGGCCGGCTCGGCGTCGATGAAGAAGGCCGGCAGCGAGCGGTTCTTCGCGTCCCGGCGCAGCATCACCTTCGCTCCGGGCCGGGGGCCGGACTCGCCGGGGGCCGTGTAGTCGCCGACCACGAACATCGACTCGCGGTCGACGTGGTAGCTGTCGGGCACATTCACCACCGTGCGGCTGCGGCTGCGCTCCTGGTGCGTCGTGCCGGTCTCGCCGGCGGCGTGCCCCGGCAGATCCGTGCGCTCGACGCGATGGCCCTGGGCGAAGCGCAGTAGCTGGACAGCTTCCCCCGGCGAGGGGGAGTAGACGGCCATGCTGCCGGGGACCCGGTAGTTCGTCGAGTAGCGCAGCACGGTGCCGTTGTCGTAGATCCGGGCTCCGGCGTACTCCTCCTGACGCGTGTCGATGAGGCGGATCTCCATGCCGGTCCCGGCGATCCTCGCCTTGATCTGGCCCGGCTCGCGGTCGCGCATCACCTCGTAGGACACACCCTGAGCTTTGAGCTCTTCGAGCAGTGCTGCCGAGCGCGCCACGGCGCGCTGGGACATGAAGCGGTTGCGGTCGACGTGGTTCGTCTGCGGGGTCCGGCCGCCGTCGATGACCCACTCGCGGACCTGGTCGTATTCCCGCTGGCTCATCTTGTCCATCAGCGCGGTGAGTCCGGCGGCGTCGTCGCTCGTCATCGCGCGGCCCGCCTCGAACGGCCTGCCATCGTCGTCGATGCGCCAGAGCACCATGTTTCCGCGCCGCGGGCCGGCCAGGGTCTCCACCTCACCGCCGGCCACGCGTCCGATCGTCTCGTCCGGCAGGTACACCAGCGCAGTCCCGGCGCGCTTCACTGTCGAGCGCTCGGACCAGTGGGGGTCGTAGGGGCTGATCGGCAGCCGGGCCGACTTCGGGTCCACCTGGGCACCGACACCGGTGACACGGGTGAACTCCCGCTGCGACTGCTGGTAGCGCTCGTTCTGTGCCGAATGGTCACCGAACTGCGGCTCGTAGTCGGCCACCTTCTCTGCGAACGCCTGGTCGATGGCAGTAAGGCAGTCCGTGACGCCGAGTCGCGGGTCGGCCAGTCCGGTGCCCCGCTGGCCCAGGATCGCATCGACCCGGGCGCGGATCGCCTTGGCTTGAGAGATCGGAATGACCTGCCCGGTCTGATCCCGGGCCTCCTCGACGGCCTTGTAGTAGACGTATTCGTAGAAGTACCTGCGCAGTCCGTGTGCCTTCTTCATAGCCAAATCAGTTCCTGTTGATGCTCGGGGTTACGTAAGTGTGTATAGAGCCTACCCCGCTTATCGAAAGGAAGCGAGAGGCCATTCAGAAAGGCCAGTGCCGGGGTAGTCCCCCTCATTCGAGAGACGGCCCCGGCACTGATCGCGATCCTTCGCTGGCCCCAAGTGGCCGCCGACTACTTCGAGTTCATCTCGATGGCCATGGCCCGGTCGAACCGGCCGTCGGCCAGCACCTCCCAGCTCGGCA
Organism: Streptomyces sp. NPDC104309; assembly: GCF_055584025.1. NCBI lineage: Bacteria > Bacillati > Actinomycetota > Actinomycetes > Kitasatosporales > Streptomycetaceae > Streptomyces > Streptomyces sp. NPDC104309. The sequence continues at coordinate 37,074 of NZ_JBVJMV010000036.1, forward strand.
GAGAGGCCAGGTACTGGTAGAACGCAGCGTGGACCTTCACCGTCGCCAGCGACTTCAGGTCCTCCTCGGTGACGTCCTCCTCGGCGAACATCCTTGAATCCTCGTCGTTCACGTGGCCGTTGATCCGGCGGGCCGCATTGGCGTACGCGTCCGAGCGGATCTGGCTGATGTACGTCTGGGACCCATCGGCGCTGCGCAGCTCGCCGTCACCGCCGACCGAGAAGTGCTCCCGGTCCTGCTCCAGCTCGGTCTGCGCCGACTTGTAGGCCTCGCCGATCTCGATGTCCAGGCTCTTGACCTTCGCCGAGCCGTCGAGGTTGACCAGCATCTCCTTGCCGACCGTGCCCTCGGCATAGAGCATTCGCTGCCGTTCCGTGTTGACGGCCTGGCTTTCAGCGACCGCAACCCCGACCTCGACGTTCTCGAAGAACTGGTCATCGTCGAACATCATCGTTCCCTCGTACTCGTCGGGGTCTACGACCACCGGAGCATTGGGGTCATGGCCCTCGGCGACCGCGGTCATGGTCGTGATGACCTCCATGACCTCGTCGGCGTAGACATCCGGGTCCAGGCGCTCGATGTCGACCCCCTGGTAGCCGTAGATCTCCTTGTACTGCGCCTTCGCGTCCGAGGCCTTGGTCGCCTGAGCCATGCGCTTCTCCAGCATCTTCACGAAGTCGGGCTGGTTCATCCGCACATCGAAGTCCATGGCGCTGGACAGGGTCGGGATCGTCTGCAACGAGTACGTGTGCCCCGGATGCTTGATCGTGCTCCCCAGCAGCCGGAACGACATCGGCAGGATCGTCTGGTTGCGGTTCCAGATCGGCGCGTCGCCGGCCCGGAAGACGATTGAGTTGCGCGGCGAGAGGAAGGCCATGTCGTTGTAGCTGATCAGCGGCTCCTCCTTGGTGCTCATCGTGTAGGAGACACGCCCCTCGGTCTTGCCGCCGATGACCTTGTCGAGATCCTGGCTGATCTGCTTGCTGTCCCGGTACGAGCGGTGCGTCTTGCCGCTCATCTTCTCCAGCGTCTCGATCATCGAGTCGTCCGTGGACTTCAGGAAGACGATGTTCGAAGTGTTGTGCGTCGGGATGAAGTCGTCCGTGATGTACAGGCGGCGCTCATCGGCGACGCGGATGCACTGCACCTCCTCGTCACGCACGTACTCGACGCTCACGACACGGTTGAATCCACGGGTACGGTCGCGCCAGCGCTCAGCCTTCCGCGAGAGCAGGAAGGAATTGATCTCGGGCAGCCGAATGTTCTGCACGCGGTAGGCGTCCCTGGCCTCCTTCGGTGTCGGCTGGTTCGGCGAGGTGTACTTGACGTTCGTCTTGACGTTGATCGCCACACGACCGCCCAAGGAGCGCACGAGCTTCTGGACGTCCTCAGCCAGCTCGCTGCTCGCGGAGGTGAACTCCATCTCGCCCTTGCGGCTGATCGTGCCGTCGGTGTCCATGAGACCGCGCAGCAGATCGGTCCGCTGCTGGACCGAGCCGAACAGGTAAGCCTCCGGGATCGACTTCTCCCACGAGCGCTTGCCCGCGAGGCCGAGCGCGCGCAGGTACTTGCTGACCCCAAGGACGCTGTACGTCGGGCAGTGCCCATCCTCGACCTTGTACTCCGAGACCGTGTAACCGCGACGACGAATCTCCTCCACGATCTCCTCGTCGTTACACGAGAGCCAGGAGAAACCACCCTTGCCGATATGACCGTCCCCGATGAGAACACCCAGGACGTATGGGTCCATCGGAAGGTCGGCCTCCGGGTAGGCCACCGGCATGATGCGAGGCAGGTCGACCTGACGACCCTTGTCGACGCGCGACTTCAGCTCCTCCGTGGTGACGATCTCGGTGACACGCTCGGCGGTCTTGCCGCCATTGCCGCCGACGTACGCCCTCTTGCCGTCCTCGGTCTTACCTCCCACGTACTTCACGCTGGACTTCCAGCGCTCGATCGGCCACAGGTGCTCGTTGCACGACTCGGCTGAAGAGCCGTCACGCAGGGTGAGCCGATAGACCGGACGCACACCTCGCGGATAGACCCCGGTCACCGTGGTGACCGTGCCGAACGGCGTGAGCACCTCGTCGCCGACCTCAATGTCGCCCATGCGCTTCCATCCAGTCGGAGTGGCGATAAGCGAGTGAAGCGGGGCGGCATTTCCCTGGACAATCTTGTCGACCGACTCGCCGTATACGTCACGCAGCTGCTGCAGGGTCTGCAGGATGAGCGTGAACTGCTGCTCCTGGCCCAAGCCGATGGAGAGCATCGTCTCGAAGCCGTCGATGCCCTTGCCTTCCGACTGAAGGTTGCCGAGCTCGTCGAGCATGAACCGCGTGCGGTAGAGCGGCTTCTGGTTCGACTTGGTCATGTACGCCTGGTCGGCGCTCACATCGAACAGCTGCTTGACCAGGATCAGGATCAGCTTGGCGTACTTCATCAGGTGCGGGGGAGTGACCAAGAACAGTGCCTTGGTCGCCTCCGAGTACCGCGCCAGCGTCTGCGTGATCGCCCGGGCCTGGTACGAGACCTTCTCCGGGTTGCCGCCACCGGAGAAGTCGAGCTTCGTATCCGGGTAGAGCGTGTCTGCGGGCTGGAAGGAGACGATCTTTCCGTCCCGGGTGCCACCCTCACGCACCGGCTTCAGCTCACGCATCACGCCGTTCTTCACGATCTTCTTGCCCGTCACCGGCTCGACCACGTAGTGCCGGCCGTTGAGCGAGACCTGGTAGTTCTTCGTGAAGCTGAAGTAGAAGGTGCGCACCAGCATCTTCGTCTGCGGGTTGACCAGCTCCAGCTTGAGCCAGGCCTCGTCGGTGGGGAACTTGCCCTTGAAGTTGTACCGGGCCCAGCCTTCGCGGCCGACGATCTCTTCGTGCTCGAAGTCCTCGCCGAGGTTCTCGGTGAACATCGGATCCGCGTAGGCCGACCACACGGCCTGCTGGCCGACGAGGTGGTCGCGCTTGACGTAGTTCGGCGCGAAGCGCACGCCGAGCCGGCGCGGGAACGACAGGCCCGCGAGATCCGTGTTCTGCGAGGGCTTGCCCGAGGTCAGCGTTGAGATCGTGGGGTCGGTGAAGAACGACATGGCGGTGATCGCGATGCCGTACACCGAGGCCAGCATCTTCTCCGCGCCGGCCATCGAGCGCAGCGCGTTGTGGGCGTTGCCCACCAGCGTGCGCATGTTGTTGCGGGGCAGCTCCTCGCTCGCGTTGAAGTACAGGCTGAGCATGTCCTGATCGGCCTTGCCCTCCCACATGAAGGCCTGGGCCGCTGCCTTCTCCTGCTCCTCGGCCAGGCCATCCTCGTTGTTCTCGAACTCGCCGGCCTTGACCCGCTTTTCCAGCTCGGCCTCGGGGTTCTTGATCTTCTTCGAGCTCATCTGGACGAAGAGCTGGTAGCAGTTGTAGAGCGTGACCTTGCCCCAGAGGTCGTCGAGCTTCTGTTCCAGCAGCGCCGGGTCCATGTTCAGCACCGCGGCGGCGTTGCGCAGTTCCCGCTCCTCCTCCAGGTAGAAGTCGATGAGTCCGTAGGCCGCCCTCTTGAAGGCGTTGTTGGCGGCGTTGGGCCAGACCGGGTCTTCGCCGCCGTCGAGCGGGAAGAAGATGCCGGCGATGTTCTCCACATACAGGGCGCATTTGGTGAAGTTGCCCTCGCGCGCTGCGTCGGCCGCCAGTCCCAGGGGGTTGTAGATGTCGGTCTTCATGGAGTTGATCAGGTTGAACTGCACCGGCTCGAACCCACGCGTGACCAGGGGCACGTAGTTCTTCACCAGCAGTTCGCCTTTGGGATCGTTGATGACCATGTTCGAAGGCTTCTTCTCCCTTGACCACATGTCGATGGTCGGCTCGATGTACGTCTGGCCCTTACCGGCTCGGGTGATGGCCAGCACCATGGTGTTCACCGGCGCGGTATCGACCACGTACGCCCCGGCCGGGCGCTGGGCCTCGTACGCCGGGAACTCCCAGTCCTTCTTGATCAACTCGGCGACGGTCGCGTACTTCCCGAGCTTGTCCCGGTACTTGCCGTCAGGGTTGTACGGGATCAGCGTCGTGTCGTACTTCTGGCGCAGCGCCTTGTCATCGGGGAGTCCCGATGCCTCAAACAGAGCGTCGCCAAAGTCCTCGTCGATGATCGGCAGGGTCTGCATCAGCGGATTGCCCTCGTCGTCGTCCATGATCTCGCCGGCGTAGTAGACGAGATTCCCGTCCTGATCGATGACGTCCTTCTTCGCGCGCTGGGCGACCTCGACGGTGCCCAGACCCTTCTTCCGGAGCATCATGTGGCTGAGCATCGAGCTGACCTGCACGTTGGAGTGAGCGCCGGCGTCGGGGAACCAGTCGTAGTTCTGCTGGATTTCTTCCGGCAGGGCGATGTGCTGATCGTTCTGGTACTGGTTGATGTCGCTCGTGGTGTTCATCAGGTTCGCCGCGGCTACCTTCCGCGAGAACCACGTGCCGATGATGAGGGCGATCATCAGACCCGAGCCGAACGTGATGAAGAGCTTGAACCACGAGACGTCAGCCAGCTGCTCACCGACCGTCGTCGTACTCTTCTTGGGTTCGGTCGGCTTCTCGGCGCTGGGCTTGCCGTCCTTCGCTGCGCTGTACCAGCCGGGCACCGGGACAGCCTCGGCGCTGGAGTAGCACTTCGCCTTCACGTCCGGGTTGCCGTCCTGGGTCAGGGGGCGGTAGCACTTCACGACCGAGCCGCCCGCACCCGTCGTGGTGTCCTGGACGTAGTACGTGCTCGGCTTGCCGCTGTTGCTGCCGGGCAGGCCCGAGTTCATGGACGCGCCCGCCGAGAGCACTGCCGTGGCGATGAGCGAGTAGCAGACCCAGGCGACGATCGTCACCAGCACGCCGGTGATCGCCGCGACGATGATGCCCGGTTTGGTCGACTTCAGGGTCAGGAACTTGCTGCGGTCCAGCTGCTGGTTGTCGTAGACATCTCGGTTCGTCAGCGTCTCGTCGGGCGTCCGCGCCGAGATCTTGTCCCAGCTGCTCGCCTTCGGCCGTGCTGCCTTCCGCCTGCTCATGGCCATCGTGGTTCCTTACTCTCGAGCCTCGCTCGTTCTGCTGTTCTGCTGTCCAGTGCGCTTGTGTGCGCGAACGACGACGGCGCATGGGGAACGCGCCCCATGCGCCGTCAGATCACCCCGTCGGTCATGACCGGATCGCTCAACGGGTCAAGACCACCCCGACGATGAAGCCGGCCACGCCCATCAGGAGCGAGAGCGTGACGATCATGACGATGAGGATCTTGTTCGAGCGGCTCTGCACCTCCGAGGCCCGCGCCATCTCCAGCGAGTAGGAGTCGCGCGCTTCCTTCAGCTGCTCGATCTGACCCTCGTAGCGGCGCTTGACCGTGTCCTCGATCGTCTCCAGCTGCGTGAGCAGATCGATGACCCGCGCCGCCTGGGAGTCGGTCTTCTGCTTCTCCAGGTCGAGGTTGTGCTGCCACTCGGCGTCGCGCGCCGTCATCTGCGTGATGGCATCCTTGCGGTTGCGCTCCAGCTCGTCTTCCATCCGGCGGGTCCGGTCGGCATGCTCTGTGCGCACCGACTCCAGGCGTGCCTCGTGGTCACGGCGCAGGACGCCGATCTCGTCCGTGGTCCGCAGGTGCTCGGCCAGGGCCTCGGACTGAGCGATGTCGGCCTTGCGGTTGTCGTCGATCATCCGTTGGATCTCGGACTTCCACTGGGTCAGCCGTTCTTCCTCGGCAGCCAGGTACTCCGACTGCCGTTCGGCCAGCAGCTCGAAGATCCGCGACTGTCCGGTCTGCATCTTCAGCGTCGCGTCCGAGCGCCGGACCCGCAGGATCTCCTGCTGGTTGTGCGCGTGGGTGTCCTCGATGTTCCGCTCGATCTCGGCGACGGAGTCGATCTGCTCGCGCTCCATCTTCGAGCGGTTGCGCTCCTTGTACTGCAGTTCCGCCGAGAGCGCCGCCTGCTGAGCCACCTTGGTGGCCTGCGCCTCATAGTCCTTGGCGATCTCGGCCCGGCGGGTCCGGATCTTCTCGTCCTTCTCCGTCTGGCGCTGCTGATGCTCAGCCTCGGCGGCGTCCTTCAGCAGCTTGTACCGGGAACCGTCACGATCGGTGGCCACATCGCGGATGACCTGCTCAGTGTGCGCCGACATGAGGTTGACGTAGAACGTGCGCAGCTCGTCCTCGTGCGCGTGGCGCAGCTGCGTCAGATCCGCGTTGGCCTGCCGGTTGAACTGGGCGACCTGGTCTCCAAGCCACTCGGTCGCTCCCTCAGGCACAGCGATCTGCACCACCGGTGCACCGATGGCGAAGGTCGCGTTGAACTCGTCGAGCCGGACGTCCAGGTCAAGCTCTTCGGAGAGGAACCGGCGGGCGATGACGTCACGCGCCTGGGTCTGATCGGCCAGCAGCACAGTGTCGTCGGCCTCCTGGTAGTCGCCCTCGACGCCGTAGCCGGCGTCGGTCTCCTCGAAGCCCTCGTAGCCGGCCATCTCGTAGTCATCGTCCGTCTCGAAGGCCGGAGCGGCGATGCCTGCGTCGTCCTCGTCGAACATGGGCGCATCCGCTCCTTCGTCGTCATCAACGACGTTGCTGAAGACCGGCTCGTCATCCAGACCCTCGTCTGCACCCTCGTCGCCGGGGATCTCGTCGAAGATCACATCGCCCTCGTCCTCCCCGAGGACCACGGAAGCAGAGCCAGTGGCCCCAGCTTCGGCGACCAGGCCGCTGTGCTCCGCCCATGCCTTCTCGCCCACGGCCTCTTCGAGGCTCGTGGTGCCGGCCGCGACAGAGCGCGCCTGCACGAAGCTCGCATCGTTCACCAGATCCACGAGCAGATCGCCGCTGGGCTTCTGCCACACGACGGCCCAGGCGTACTTGGCACCGGTGAGCAGCGAGTACTCCTCCATGCGCTCAAGAGTCTCGTCGGTGGGGATGATGCCGAAGACCTCTTCTTCGATCATCTCCGCCGTGGCCACCGTGCGGATCTGGTCGGAGCTGATGAGCTCGATGATCGAGCCCTTCGCCTCGTCCCGGCCATGCCGCTTGCTCAGACCACCGATCTCGTCGGCTGCGAGCACGAGCATCACCCAGGCCGTACCGCTGGGAAAGACGAACTGAGTGTTCGACCGCAGCAGCTCGACCGCTGCTGGGATCGCCGTCTCTCTCACCACGGAGGCCAGAACCTCGTCGGGCTTCTTCTTCCGTTCCTTCTTCTGGCTGACCGTTGCCGTTCCCAGAATGTCCATTGATGCCGATCCCTTCGCTAATAAAACACAGTTCTCCTGGTTTATAAGTATCTTATCGCCGTCCTATCGGAGTGGGCAACCATAGGGCATGGAAGGGCTATTGACTCATGAGTCAACTCGTTCCCGTTGTCCTTGACCGGCTCATCGCACCGCACTGACCTCGACGTAGGCATCGGAACTGAGCAGGTTCTTGTCGTCGCTGACCAGGTCGCCGACGACGTCGATGCGGATCCGCCGCTCCGAGGGGTGCTCGTTGAGGAAGGTCGCCACCGAGGTGGTGACCTCGTCGGTCAGCTTCGCCACGGCCGCACGTGCACCGCCGGCGTCAGAGTCGATGTCGCCCTTGTCCTCGATGAGGTACTGCAGAACCCGCGTATCGACGTCGATGCGCACGTTGTGCTTGACGAACACCTCCTGCACCATCTGGCGCAGCTTCTTCCGCACGATCTTCTGCTGCGTGGCCAGCGACAGCGGCTGGAAGGGCACGATCGCGTCGATACGACCCAGCAGCTCGGGCGGGAACCGGTTGTCGCCCGTCGTCGAGGAGATCGAGCGGCGGATGAGCTTCTCGTACTCCATCAGCTGCTTGCCCGAGCCCGTGTCATCCGCCGCATACTGTGCGATGTCCTTGTAGATCTCCGAGCCCGCGTTCGTCGTCAGCACGATGTAGGTGTTGAGGAAGCTCACCTCGCGGTTGTTGTCGTCGTTGAGCCGGCCGTCGTCGAGCACCTGCAGCAACACGCGCGTGACCATCGCCGAGGCTTTCTCGACCTCGTCGAACAGCAGCACCGCGTGAGAGAGGTCCCACACGCGCTTGGTGAGCTCGGAACGGAACGCCGCGAATGACGAGTTCTCGGCGTACTCCGTCATGTCGAACCGGATGAGGTGGCGTTGGTCGTCGCTGAACAGCAGCTTCGCCAGCTGCTTCGTGAGCTCCGTGTTGTGCGTGACCACGAACTGACCAGCCTGGTAGAGGTGCTCCTCGTCGTCGACGTAGATGCACGACGAGCTCTGCTGCTCCGGCAGCTTCTCGATCGACGCGATGCCGACCATGTCGAACTTCTTCACGCGCTTACGACCCGAGGTCTCGATGACCGCCCGCCGTGCGATCTCGTGCTTGCGGGGGAGGGAGAAGAACCGGGCCTTATCCTCGTTGCCGACCTTCACGTGCACGTCGTACTCGACCAGTTCGCGCCCGCCCTCCTTCGTGCGTGTCCACGACTTGATCGTGTTCGAGACGCCGAGCGAGAACAGCACCTCCCTCAGGTCCTCCGCGAGCCCCTTGGAGAACGTTGAGTACGAGACGTTGAAGCGGTCGTTCGAGCCGCCGATCGATCCGTCGGTGTCGAAAAGGCCCCGTACCAGAGCCCACCGCTGCTGTACCGATCCGTGCTTGTACCTCTCCGGGATACGGCGCATCGCCGAGCGCACGCCGATCAGCTGGGGAACCGAGGCAAGCACGTCCTTCGTCTGGTACAGCGAATCGCGGCGGTCCTCCACCGGGCCAACGCCGACAGGGAAGACCCAGCTGTAGCTGTGCCCGTACGACTTCGGTGCCGATCCCAGCCATTCGCCCACCGTCCACACGGTGTGGTCGGCGTCGTCCCCGTCAGACGAGAGCGTCAGCTGCGTCTCAGTGAGGCACCCGTTGCCGATGAGGACGCCCAAGACGTACGGGTCGACGTCGAAGTCCTGCCCCGGCCAGTGCACCGGTCCGTTCGCCGGGATGAAGAACTTCACATGCTCCCGAGAGTCGCCGGGGTAGGTCCGCACGACGCCACGCTCGACCATTTCCTGCGTGCTCAGGACCATCGGCGCGACGTCCTTGCCGGCATGCTTCGTCGACCGCTGATTGGCCGTGTAGACCGTCCACAAGTGCGGTCCTCCAACGTCGAGAGTCCGGCCGTCCCAGAGCGTGACCCGGTAGACGTCCTGCATGCCCTGCGGGAAGTGTCCGAGCACCTCGACCGGGCGACCTTGGCGACCGAACACTCTGTCGCCCGGGATCAGGTCGCCGTGCAGCTTCCAAGTGGTCTCGCCGTTGCTCGAGTAGACCGGAACCTGCGTCGAGTCGACGCAGAATTTCCCCGTTCCCGTCGACCCCGTGAAGAGCATGGACGCCATGGGGCGACCCTTGTCGTTGAGGTCTGCCACCGACAGCTGCAGGCGACGCGCCACCGCGCCGGTCGCCCAGTCCTGGCTGAACACCTTCTCGTCCAGCTGCTCCTTGATCTTCGCGCCGTCGACCTTGAAGGCCACGTTGACGTTCAGCGACTCCATGAGCACATCCGAGAGCAGATCTCGATCCATCGGGCGATGCGTCAGACGGTGCCAGCCGACCATAGAGTCGAGCACGAGGATCGACTTACGCGGCTGGGCGCTGGCTGGCATGTAGCGCTGGGTGTACTCGTAGATCTGCCGGAAGACGTGATCGTCGTAGAACTCCTCGGCCACGCCGTACCGTTCGGCCATGCCCTGCAGGATCTTGATGGTCGTCGCCTGGTCCGGCGGGTTGAGGTTGATGCGCTGCAGACGCTCGACGAGCGGCTGGTTCGGTGAGATGTGCTTGTGGAACTCCTCGTAGGTCGTCGCCGCGATGATCCTGATGCCGCGGGTTCCCGAGGCCGCCAGGACCGGCTTGATCGCCTCGACGGCGGCGTCGGAGAGCTGGATGATCTGGTGGAACTCGTCGATGAAGAGCACCAGTTCGTGCTCTTCCTTCTTGACGAAGCGCTCGGCCTCGTCGAAGAAGCCCTTGAGCATCGCGGCCATGTTCTCGGCGGTGCCCGCCTCAGAGATCATGCGCGCCGGGTCCACCTCCAGGTAGAGGCGGTCCTTGTCCACCAGCATCGTGGCCTGAACCAGGGCAGTGTTGTGCGTCGGCACGAACCCGGGGCCACACAGGTACATGTGGTCCTCGTTGTCGACCTGAATGCACTTTCCCGGCAGAGTCGGCGCAGGGGAAATGTCCGTGATGTAGAGCCACTCCTGGGTCGAACGTGTCGCGCTCGGCACGCGGGCAGCCTTGCGCGGCAGGCGGAACACCTGCTGCGTCGTGGTGAACACCATCCGGTGCCGGGGCTTGCACTCGACGTGCACGCCGTCGGCATCGCGGTACCCCGAACGATTTTCCGTACGATTCACCTTGATGCCCAGCGAACGGATCAATTCCTCCGCGTCTCTGGCCAGCGTCTCGTCGGAAAGCGTCAGCTCGCAGACGCCGTGCTCGTCGATCGTCCCGTCCGTGTCCATGAGCCCCTGAAGGAGCGCCAGGCGCTGATCAATGGACGCACGGAGATAGGCGAGCGGGACGTGCTTGCGACCAAGGACGCCGATCTGGCGCAGCTGGGCCTGCAGACCTTCGGTCCCGACGGTCTGGTCGTTGCTCGTCAGCCGATACGCCTTGTAGGCCGCCGACCGAAGCTGCTCGATCAGATGGCCCATGTCCGACAAGGACTTCCCATCGGCGGACAGATCGGACTGGGTGAATGAACCCTTTCCGGTCGAGCCGTCGCCCAGCCACGCCCCAAGGGTGTACGGGTCGATCAAGAGATCAGCCTCCGGCAGATCCAGGGGCTCGGTAACGCGGATGGAGAACCGGCGACGCTTGCCTCCCGCGCACAACACACCGGCGTCCACCATCTGCTGGGTCGTGAAGACCGACTCCTGCAGTTCACCGCTGGTCCCCCACGACGTACGGCGGAAGACCTGCTCTGACAGCGCCTTCAGCGCGATCTGCGTGTTGAACTCGTGAACATGCACCGTGGAGACTCGGGTGCCGCCTTTCCAGGTTTGTTCCGTGGTCCGCGTCGCCTCGCGCCACTCCACACCCTGCTTCAACAGGTACGTATGTAGACCCGTGGGCTTACGCCACGTCACGCCCTCGATCTCGCTGATCATGTCGATCAGTTCGCCTGCCGTAGAGAACTCGGGAACACTCCCTTCGGCCAATGCCAGAAGAGCTTCCCTGCGGACCTGGGCGCGGTCGCGACGCGCTTGCGTCGTCGCGACATTCGTCGGATACGACTCCGCCCTCCCGGAGACGGACGCCACCAACCACTGGTGATCCGCGCAGGCGGTGACCACCTGGCCGTCGCTCAGCGCGATGTCGTACAGCGCCGGCGTCTCGTCGACCTCAGAGACGTACGAGACCCTGGTCGGCTTGCCATCGCGCCCGAGCACGAAGTCGCCAGGCTGTAGATCGCCCATCGTCGTCCATCCGGACGGCGTCGGGATCGGCGTGCCCAGCGGCAGCAGCTTTCCGGTGCCAGCTTCGGCCAGCAGGAGTGCGTTGCACAGCTCGGGCCGACTCATGGACGCCAGCAGCTGCGTCGTCTCGTGCTTACGGCCGACGATGTCGCGCTCGGCCTTCTTCAGTGGCTCCGAGAGCTTGGACAGGAGCGGGTAGCGCTCATTGAGCTGTGTCTCGTGAAACATGCCGCGCAAGGCCTCTCGACTGGACTGAGATTTAACTGGAAAATCAGTCGAAATCCTATCACGAATCGCATTCGATAAGGCGTTGAATAGTCAATACGAAAGGCCCCGGAGTCCACTCCGGGGCCTTTCGTTGTGAGCTCTGGTCGCGGACCGCTCACCCGCCGTACTCGGGCTCGCTGCCCTCCGGCACCGGAGGCTGCTCGAACTGGTAGTTGAAGCGCTCACTGACCGGGGCCTTGTTGCTTCCCTCCGCACCGCTCTTGTTCACCACCGAACCCATGCGGCCGACCAGGTCCGCACCGAACGAAGGTGAGGACTTCGGCACATCGGTGGCGGTGATCAACCCAGGAGCCGCCGGCTCCTGGGGCTGAGGCTGACGCTCACGCACCACCGGGTTGAAGCGCGACCCCGGCGCACCGGGTGCCGGCACCGACGAATAGCTGTGGCGCGGCCCGCCATGTGCGCTGAGCCCGGCCTGCGAGTTCGCCGGCAGAGTCCGCGTCGGCTCCGATGCAGTCGTTCCCGACATCATCACCTGCAGCTTCTCCTGCGTCAGCGGCTGGCCATCCCGCGTTGGCTCATCGTCCAGAATCACCGACGCCTCGTCCACCGGGGCCTGGCGAGCGGCCTTCGCGGCGGCGTGTCGCGCCAGCGTGTGCTCATCCACCCCGAAATCAGGCGTCTGAAGCTTGTCGATGTCGATGGCATACCCGTGCTCGGTCTGGATCAGGTCGGCCTTGGCCGCGAACACCTCGCCGATCTCGGCACCTTCACCATCCAGGATCGGAGCCCGGCGATGCTCCGAATGAAACTTCGACGCCTCGTAGTCATCGGTCGGGTACTCCGCTGCGTAGTTCTGCCGCGTGTGCGGCCCTGGGAGTCCACCACGTCGATCGAGGTGAGGTGCGGGTTCCTCTGCAAGCCCGCCTGCGGGTCACGATGGTCGACCTGCACATCCATGTACATGCGCTCTCGCCCGTAGTCCTTGCGGTTGCACTGATATGACCTGACCAGCAAGTTGACGCCCCGCGGCGCCGGTCCGTTGAAATTCGCCGTGATCTCTCCCTCTTTCCTGCTCGTGTCCCGTGTAGCCGAAAGGCCCCCGGAGTGGCATCCGGGGGCCTTTCGAATGGGGCTTGGCTCGGTCTCAGCCGACCGCCGGCTCGTCGACCTCGGCTGCCTGCTCCTGCTCGGCCTCGGGGGTCGGAGCCTCAGCCTGCGACTTCTTGGCCGCCTCCTGAGTAACCTTCGCGGCCTTCATGGACTCGAACTGGTTGTCCATGGTCTTGCCGTCGATCTTGAAGTCGGAGGCCTCGACGGACTTGGTGTTGACCACCAGGCCGGTACCGCGGGTCGCGGGCATGACGTTGCCCTTGAAGCCGTAGATGGTGCCGACCTCGTTGCCGTCCTTGTCCAGGATCGGCTCCTTGTTCGGACCCGCAGCCTTGGCGATCTCCTCCATCTGGCCGACGGAGTACGCAGCGCCGTTGTTGTAACGGACCCTGCCGTCATCACCCCGCTCCCGATCGGACTTCAGATGCAGGTTCGTCTGCTCGGGACCGCGCGGATCTCGAGCATCGAGCTGGACGTCGGCGTACTGGGACTTGCTGTCCTTGGTGATGCCGTTCTTGTAGACCCGAGCGATGAGGTTGACCCCGGTCATCGCGCCCCTGCCCTTGAGGAGTGCCATGATTCCTTCCGTTCGTTGTTCCGACTGCCTTCTGTAAGGCCGACTGCGATCAGTCGCATCGTCCTGACAAGGGGTTGAGTCCCTGTCGAACACCCTTCACACTAATACTGCTATAGAGCATTCAACAAGACTCACGGCTAGTCTTTCTGTGCGCGTTCCAAATCATTCGACAGGGAAGTTGACTGTGAGTCGAATGCCATCCCGGCGTCCGTTGCGGTCACAGCCTCATCGACCTGGGCCTGGACCCGCACGACGAGGCCGGCATCCAGCGACGAAGCCTTGGACCGCCGCATCCGCTCGGCCTGCTCACGTTCAGCACGCAGCTCCGCGATCCGGGAGCGCAGCACGAGTGAGCCGGATTCCTCGTCCTGTTGCTGAGGCGCCAGCTCCCGAGAAATGCGCGTCATCGCCGCGACGTCATCCACGGGTAGATCGGGGATCGCCTCGGCCTGACCCGACTGGTCGAGGTAGTCCATTGCCGACAGCAGCAGCCGCCGGCGTTCTCTGGTCGTCTCGACAAAGGTCTGGCGTGCCTGCAGCCCGATCTCGACGTCGGTGACGAAGTCGTAGCCCAGGTGATGCAGGTCCAGGGCCTTGACCTCGTCGAAGTCGTACAGGACACCGGCGACGATCTCGAAGTCCGTGCTGACCTCGTCAGTCCCGGCATCCGCAGGATCCTCAGCGCTCGACCCCACGCGCAGCACCAGGCCGGAGGACGCAAGATCAGCCCGCAGGCTGCCCAGCTTCCGGCCATAGGACTGCTTCATCATCCGGATGCGCGCGTCCAGCACTGCCCGGCCGCGCTTGCCCTCGGTCAGGAGCCGGCCGCCGGGCTGATCGTAGATCGTCCGGCCCAGGCCTTCGGCCTCTTCGGAGTCCTTCATCCGCTGCAGGGAGGCATCCGCACGCAGCGCTATTAGCGAGAGCAGCCGCTGACCGTAGGCGGCGACGTCCTGCTGCTGCTCGTACCACTGGCCGGCGTCCCCGAGGAAGGGCAAGAAGTGCTGGTACTTGCTCATCAGCCGCCGGTGGTAGTCCTCCTCGAAGCGGTAGAAGTCGTAGAGCGGGCGCGAGTCCTCGGCGGCGACGCCGGCCTTCTCGGCCTGATCCCACTGATGCGCAAGGTCGCGGTAGGCTCCGGCCTTCTCCCGGTGGTGCTGCAGGCGTGAGGCGTAGCTGCGCAGCCGGAAGCCGAAGGAGACCAGATCGGCTTCAGCGTTCTCGTCTTCACCCTGCCGGTCCGCGGCCAGCACGGCCATCTGCTGGTAGTCCATCCCCATGACTTCGAGCATCGGCGTGTGCACCCGCAGCTCCGACTCCGGCATCGCCCGCAACATCTGGTAGACGCCGTTGACGGAGCGCTCCGTGATCTGCGTGCGTCCCTGATCGATCAGCTTCTGCCATTCCTCCGTGCTCAGGGACTCCTTCGTACGGCGCTCGTTGGCGTAGTCGACGATGTGCTCCATGGCCTCCGGCATCGGAGACCCGGCACGCTCCAGCTGCTCCTTCACGAGCTCGGTCACCAGCTGGTTCGCCTTGCGCATGCGTGCGTCGTTCGAGCCAGCGCGCCACAGCGTCCGGTCCGCCGGCAGGCAGGCGAGCAGGAACTGCGGCAGGGACTCGGCGCGGATCCGCTCGTGCGCCCACCGCTTGATGAAAGTGGTGACGTTGCGACGCTCGTAGCCGACGGCGCTGGAGAGATGAGCCACCGCCTGCTTTTCATCCAGCCAGGCGTCGACGCCGCGGCGGAGCCGGGACTTGTGCCGGTCCAGCAGCTTGCCGCGCTGGGTACCGTCCTTGGCCAGGTGGCCCACCCCACCGTCGACCATGGCCAGGTGGCAGTGCACGTGCTCGGTGTCGACCTGGATCACACCCACGTAGCGCAGATCGTCGAAGCCGCTGGTGCCCGAGCTCATCCGCTCCAGGCCGTGCATGATCGCCATGCGCAGCTTCATCTGGTCGATGTGGCCGCGGTAGTCCCCGCGGCCCTCACAGTGGAAGTCCTTGTCGACGATCTTGTGTTTCCGCAGGTACTCCTCGTCGAAGGACAGCACGGTCTTCAACACGGTCTTGCCGTTCTCGAAGTGCTGCTGGATGTCCTTGGACGCTGCCTTGAGCTGCTCGTCCGAGAGCGAGACCGAGCCGTAGCCAAAGGCCACACCGCCGTCGCCCTGGGCCTGGCGCATCTCATGCTTCGCCGCGCCCCGCGTGATGCCGGGGCGCTCGACGGCGGACTCCCGTGCCATGTAGCGCAGGATGAAGGCGTCGGTGCGCAGGCGCTGGATCGGAGCCAGGGACTCTGTTGCCTGCTCACGGGCCATGTACCGGGTGACGTAGTCGCCCGGCGTCGCGCCGCGGGACCCCTTGCCGCCGGGCAGTGGCACGCTGAACTCGTTGACCACGATGATGTCCTGCTTCAGACCCATCGTCACCCTCCTTCCTGTCTCGGTACCAATGCACTACGGCCCCGGCTGCTGTCTGCCAGCAACCGGGGCCGCGCTTGTCATGCCTGATCCGTTCTCAGGACCCCAGGCCTTGCTCGCCGTCCTTGCCGAAGTCCAGATCGGCCGCGTGCTGCGCCACCTGGCGCTTGCGCTCGTCCAGGCTCGGGGCCGGCTTGATCGCCTCACGTCGCCGGGTCTCCTGCTCCTCCAGTTCCAGGTCGAGATCGAGGTCCAGGTCACGCTGCACCTCACGGGGCGGGATCGGGGGAGCGAACAGCGCGTCCTGTTCCTCGGCCGTGTGCAGCGCTGCCACCACGCGCTCCCGGTAGAGGTTCTCCGTGGTGCCCTCGGTGCTCGCGCGTTCGGTCTGGTACTGTTCGCGCTCGGCGGCGAGCTCCGCCTCAATCTGCTGCAGGCGTGCGCTCATGCCGTCGGCGGCGACCGGGGCCTCCTCAGGCACAGGCACCCCGACGGCCGGCTTGCCCTCAGTGTCCAGACCCAGCTCGTCCTCGGTGAACAGCTGGTTGATCGCGTCCGAGCGTGCCTTCAACCCACGCGCATCGACCACAGCCTCCGCCCGCTGGACGCCGTCCTTGGAGTGGTCGGCGAAGTAGCCGGCGAGGTCATAGCCGCTGGACTCGAGGTCGATCTCCAAGTTCCCGATGTCGTGGATCTGGGTGAAGACCACGGGCGCATCGCCTTCGGTCTGAGTTCCAGACGGAGCGAGCACCAGCATGTCTGCGGTGGCCGGAAGCTCCCACTCGATTCCGGTGACCTGCTCGGGCACGGCGAAGCCGCTCGTGAAGTAGCCCTTGCTGGCGAGTACGACCAGCTGCTGGTCGTGGAACTCGTAGAAGGCATCGACCTTCTCGCCCTGACCGGGGGAGTAGGTCACCTGGGAGATGCCGAATGGCAGCTTCTCGGCCGGGGTGACCGAGCGCAGCTCGCCCGCCATGTGCAGATAGGGGCGGTAGTTCTCCTCCTTGCCCCGGTGCTTGAGATCGAGCGACTCGACCATGACGCCCAGCTCGGCACTCAGCCCCTCCAGCCGGTGCGTCTCCACTCCTCGTTCACGCAGGACACGGTGTGCCCATACGTCGTTCATCGTCAGTCCTGCGGTGCGCATCACTTGCTCCTCTTGCGGTTGGTCTTGCTCTGGTTGGTAGTCCTGGTCATGGGCTTCGGCGTGACGTCACGGGCGTCCCGGATCTTCGTGATCATCCGAGTCGCCCAGCGCCACATGCTGCGCATCACGACGATCTCGCCCGCGGCGAGCAGCGCGACAAGGAAGAGGAGCGGCATCAGCCACATGGCGATGGTCCCGTCCGCACTGAGTGCACCCTGGGACGCGCCCGACTGCTGGTGCAGCCATGCGCCCAGCAACGGGATGATGACCACGGCCGTGATGAATGCCAGCAGGTAGTCGGCGAGAAGGACGATCGCCCGGAAGAACCCCGCCCACACCACGACGGAGAACCTGCCGGCCTCCTTCTTCGGAGCCAGAGCCCGCCAGCCGGCGCGCAGCTTCGAGTCCCTCTTCTCCGTCACGGGCTTCGCCGTGGTCTTCTTCGCCGTCGCGGCCGGGCTCATCGGGGCGGTGGTCTCGGTCTTCTCCAGGGTCTGAGTCGACATGCGCTTGTCCTTCGTCTCGTCGGTGTCTTCTGGGGTGCGTGCTGAAGCGGTGGGCACTTCGGTCACCTGGTCGGCTTGGGGGAGGGCTGGGCCGTGCTGTTGGCAGCGAGGGCGTCGCGGGTCTTGCTGGAGGCCTGATAGGCGTCCAGTGACGTCACCGTGCCGTCGTGGAAGGTGGCGTAGGTGAAGACCACGAGCTCACTCTTGGCAGCGCTGTTCTGATCCGGTTCGATATGGACCGGATCGAGCCGGGCCACCCCCGTGTAGGAGTAGGTCAGGCCCTGCACCCGGCTCACATCGATATCCAGGTTGACGAGCGTGTACGTCATCCCAGCGCCCTTCGTGGCTCCGGTCGTCGTCATCCACTCCGGCACGAACTCGATGAGCACCCGGGAGGTGTGGTCGAGGAAGCCGTAGCGCGCATCGAACACCACCTGCTGCCCCTTGACGGTCCGGCTTGACGCCGAGCTGTCGGTGAAGCTGAGCAGAAGGGACCGCCCCGTCGCCTTGTCGCGGTTCACCCGCTCGATGTCCATGCCCGGCAGCTGGGCCAGCAGCGCCGTGCGCTGCGTTGCCAGATTGGCCTGGGCGTCGCTGAGCTTGCCGTCGAGTTTCTGGACTACCGCATCACCCTGGGTGTCCGACGCGGCCGGGCCGTCGCTGAGCAGGCTGGCTCCGAGCGTGACCACCGAGAGGGCGAGCAGCGCCCCGGTGCCGCCGAGCAGGATCTTCCCGGCGTGCTGACGCAGCTTGTTCTTGATCTCCTCGTTCACGATGCTTTCACCTCCTGCCTCAGGGCCTCACCCGTGGCCGTTGTGCCGGTCTGGATGTTCACGAACGCCTTGCGGACCAGGTCGTAGTCGGCGCGGGCCCAGGCCAGCACCGCCGGCTTCTCACCAGTGCCGGTCCGGATTTGCACCGCCAGCCAGGTCACCGTGATGGTGCTGTCGTCGTTGATCAGGTAGGGCACCTGCGCAGCCCACTCGAAGCCCGAGTTGAAGCTCATCGGGATCCCGACGCCGGTCGGTGCGTCCTTGTCACTGGCGAGCAGGTACCACGGCTCCAGCTCCGCCTGGTGCACCGACGGGGCGAAGTAGGGGATGAGATTGCGCAGCGTCGACTGCGAAGTCGCCGGGTCCAGCTTGCCGCCGGCTGCCGCCACGCCGGGCGTCAAGAAGCGGTAGTCGTTCTGCAGCTTCGCGACCTGACCGGCCGCCGTCAGAGCCGCCGTCAGGCCGCGTTCGGCATCATCGGCCTTCGGCAGCGCCGCTGTCTTCGCCTCGGTGGTCCGGATCTGCTCCTGCAGGGAGGAGATCTCTGGTGCGGCCGTGTCGCTCACCGCGCTCTGGCCGCCGGAGAACCCTGCGCAGAGGACGAAGCACAGCAGTGCGCCCACGCCCATGCTCACGCCGGTCACGATGGTGCGCTTGCGCAGACCACCCGTGGGCTCTGTCTGCTCTGGGACCTTTGCGCCCTCCTGTGAGGACGCGGACGTCGCGACGAAGCGCGTCTTGCGCACTGCGCCTTCACCCGACTCATCGGTCTGTGTCGATGCCATTAGTCCTCAACTCGCTGTTCCACTCGAATACCAGGACAACTCTATCAATAAGACGAGTCGAAAGGGAGTCTGAGTCATCCGGAATGGCGAGTCTCGCCACTCGCCGAGACACCGGAGAGATTCGAGACCTTGCCCTGGGCGTCGACCGTGACGAAGAGCAGCGCGCGCCGGTGCGCTGTGACATTGGCTTTGCTCGCCTTGTTCTGCGCCACCGCATCAGAGGTGGCCTCGACGTCGGCCAGGCCGGCGTAGGTGTAGACGCCTGCCTTGACATCGACGACCTCGATGTCGGGATCCCCGCCGAGAGCCGAGTTCAGGCCGACCGTGTCGATGTAGTAGTAACGCCGGCCCTGAGAGTCCTCGCTGAACCGTGACGGGGGCATGAACGACTTCAGGAACGCATCGTTCTCCGTGAGGCCGAACCGGCTCTTCAGGCTCTCGCGCGCTGCCTCGTAGCTCTGTCCCGAGTCCCACGTGAAGGCCATCGAGAGCAGCGACTTGATGCGCTCACCGTCGGTGCTCAGCCGGTTCTGGCTGACACCCAGGGCCGCCATGACGTCCGCGTTCACCTGCTCGGAGTTCTTCTTCTGGATGCCCGCCAGCTGACCCACGACGTCACTGATCTGTGCTTCCTGCTTGGTCAGGGCCGCGTGCTGGCTGCTCCAGGTCACGCCGGCAACCGTGGTGACGACTGCGAGGACCGCGGCCGTCGCCAGGACCCAGGCATTGCGCCGGAAGAACCCCCGGCGCGTGGGTGCTGCCGTCTGCTCCGTCATCGCTTCCCACCCTTCTTCTGTGCACCCGAGCCGCTGAGTTCGGGGACGCCGGAACCGGCCGGCTGCTTGATCGCGGGGTTCTCGTACTGAGCCCCGGTGGCGGTCACCACGAGCGCCAGGTGATCGAAGGCTCCCGTCGTGCCGCTACGCACATAGCGCGCACTCGCCCAGGCGAGCACCTCGCCGCTCTTCGTGTCCCGGCACAGCCAGACGACCTTTGCCTGGTTCGTCATGCCCGAGACGTCCTTCACGCTCAGGTCGGGCATCACCGTCTCGACCTTCCACGCGTACGTGCTCGGGGCGGCTGTGTTCGCACCGTCGTAGCGGATGTACCAGGCGTGACGCGGATCGATCTCGGTGGTCGCATCGAACGGCGTCAGCGATGAAGTGCTGTACGCCGTCTTGTCATCGACCAGGAAGGAGTCGGTGCTGAACAGGGGAGCCATGGCCCGGCGATGCTTGATGATCTGAAGCGTGGCCTGATTCGGTGCCCCGTTGTTCGGGCTGGGCTGAATGCTGGCTTGGTGGTACAGCGTGGCGAAGGTCTGCTCCCTGGCTGCGACCTTCTTCGCGTCGGCCGCTGCCGCCTCGGTGAGCTTGGACAACTGCGCACCGGCGTCTGCCTTCACGGGCGTGGACTGGGCATTGTCCAACTGTCCCTTGAGCTGGACGATCTGGGCCGCGTTGTCCGCCGCGCCCGCTTTGGAGCTCTCGCCGGTCACGCCCGTGGCGACGACCAGGGCGAGGATCCCCACGCCCATCACCGCGGTGACGCCGCGCCGGATCAGGCGTGCGTTGTCCTCCGGGGTGCGCTCCTGGACCTTTTCGCGCTGACGGATGGTCCAGCCCTCGAAGCGCTCTTCGAGCTCGGCTCCGGTGATCTTCTTGCGCGTCTTCGGTACCGCGGGCTTCTCCTCGGGCCTCGACCCGGTCTCCTGCTCTCGACCCGTGCTCTCGGACTCGTCATCGACTGTCGTCACAGAACGCACTCCTCACTCCACTTTGTTCATAAACGACTCAAGTCTATCCCGAAAGGCATTCGCGGCCGAGTCGGAATCCATTTGATAGGAGAGCGGAAAAGTGAGTCCGGCACACAGGCCCTGCCCCAGACATGCAGAAGCCGGTGCCCGGATCGCCGGGCACCGGCTTCTCACCTCAAGGTCAGATGCAGCGCATCAGACCGTCTTGATTTTGTCGGAAGAGAGCATCGCATCCGACATGTCCACGAACTTCCAGCCCTCGGCCGCCAGCCGCGCCGCGCTGTCGACGCGGACCCGACCCATGAAGGCGCAATAACCGGCCTCACCGAGGATGACCTTGTCGCCCTGGACGCCGAGCACGACCAGCGTGTGGCCGGCAGGACCGTAGCCCGGGCCGGAGCCAACCGAGTAGGCCCTCGGGGTCGAGGACAGCTGCTTGCCCGTCTCCCTCGCGATCGTGTACGCCGTGTCCTTGCCGTCACCCATCGGATAGGTCTGGAACGTCGTGTACTTGTTCACGAAATACGTGCTGAAGCTCACGCAGTTCTCAGCATGGTTGCTCCCGCACGAGCCAGGACCACCCTGGTCGCCGTAGCGGTCGTCGAGGAACTTGTCACCCTCCTTATTGAAGAGGTCGACGAGGGCCTGGGCCTCCTCCTGGGTCATCCCGCCGTCCTTCAGCGAGACAGAAGTGCCACCCGTGGTGCTGCAGTTGCCCAGGATGGTGTTGATCCCGTTGCCGATGTTCTCGATGATCCCGCCGACGATGTTCTCAACGCCGCCCACGATCGAGCTGTCGACCGACCAGCCGCTCATCTTGCCGAACCACATCTCGGCGTTGTCACCACGGACGGTGAGCCCTGCCTCGCCATCAGCGGAGCGCTCCCACTCCTTGTGGAAGTGCAGCGCCGCCGCACGCGGGGAACCCTGCGACTTCTTCAGCATGCCCTTGAAGGCCGTGACGTCGCCCGGGTTGTCGCCGTCGACCATGAAGGCCAGCTGGGCCTTGATCGTGAACCAGTCGACGCCCTTGCCCTTCGCGTACTGACGCAGCAGCGTGTTACGGCCAGCCGTCCACTGGCCGAGGCCAATGCCGTTGGCCGTGTTCTGCGCGGCGCTGGCCTTCTCGGGAGTCATGGCGTAGATCCCCGTGGGGAAGTTCTGCACGCTCGTCGGGTCGATCCCTGACTCCTGCGACCAGTTGCCGAGGATGCCCGCAATGTTCTCCTTCGGCATCCCCCAGCTGCTGAGCACCGAGTAGATCTCCTTGGCGTTCTTCTCCACGTCCGCCGGGACAGCTGCCCCGGAACCGTTACCCGTGAGACCTGCGTTGACGACGCACGCCGTCCCGTTCGCGTTGAGGCTGCCTTCGGTCTGCGCCGTCGAATTGAGGACACCGGTGAAGACCGTGCCCACCAGGACCACAGTTCCCACCATGGCGAGAGCACCCGACGTCACGGCGGCGACAGGGGCCACCGTCGCCGTGACGGTGATACCCAGGGCCGCGCCGGCCCCTTTGGCTATCAAGCTGCCGAGCGCCATGAACGGCGCAGCGATCGCGTGGCCAACCGCCTTGAGGACGTTGACGAAGAGCGTCCACAGCAGCTTCCCGGCGTTGAGGGCCATCGCCAGGGCCGCGAAAAACATGGACTTCAGCCAGTTCAGGAAGGCCATGGCCATGACGACACTCATCGCAGGGGGAGCAGCAGCCGCGCCACCGCCGACGGCAGCGCCCTTGGCAGCCTTCGAGCCCAGGCCCTCGTCGTCCTTGCCGGCACCACGCTCATAACCCGTGCCACCGGCACCCAAGCGCTTGTCCGCAGGCTCGGCGACGGGACTGCCGCCGGTGACCTTGGACACGCCCTCGATCGTGTCCTTGGCCCCCTCGACGCCGACATTCTTCGCAGCACCAACTGCGGCTCCAGGGAGCCCGCCGGCCTGTGCGCCGGCCACGGCACCGGAGACGGCAGCTCCTGCGTAGCGCCCGGCAGCACGCCGGCTCGCACTGCTGCCGTCTCCCTCAACCGCCTTCTGGGTCGCGCCTCCCGCCATGCTCCCGGCGACGCCGTTCATACCCTGCTTGAGCTTCGACCCAGCATCCGCGACACCAGAGGCCTTACCTGCGGTCTCCGTGGTGCCTGCCGCGGCAGGCACCTTCGGAGCGGCCTCCGGCATCTTCGGTGCAGCTTTCGCCGCACCAGGCACCTTCGGAGCGGCCTCCGGCATCTTCGGTGCAGCTTTCGCCGCACCAGGATCATCAGCCCCCTGACCCGGGAGCTGCTTAGGCACGCTGGTCTTGTCCTCGGGAAGCTTCTCGGTGCTCTCCTCGGGACCGAGACTCTTGGTCCCGCGACCCTGTGGAGGCACCCCCTGACTCACCGACGTGCTCGGCGTCTCCTTCGGCGGCCCCTTCTTGGGACTCCGATTCGGCTTGTCGGTGGCCATGTCGTTTTCCTTTCCGGCTCAATGCCAGGTAGCGGAATGCATCACTTCCGTGCCGCACTCAATGCAGCGTGGTAAGGAAGTCCTTGTCGTCGCGAATAGTGCTGTTGGACTGCACGTCCCGCAGACTCACGTCCAGTCGGAGCAGGTCGAGCGAGAGATCCGACTCGTACTGCGACTTGTTCCGGGAGTAGTTCTGATACGCCTCGGAAAGGTTGTTCATGATGTTCATGAGGGGGCGCATCGTCACGTCAGAGGACTGGTAGTCCTTGATGAGGCTCGTGCCGTCCGAGAGGATCCACTGCATGTCCGAGATCTGCTGGCTCGTCGGATCCGAGCCCTCGTCACGCTTCTTGGTGAAGAACTGGGCGTAGCTCTGTCCGGCCGGCACCAGGGCGTCGAGGTAGCCGTCGTAGACGTTGCCTGCACGCCAGTTGACGTCGAAACCACCCGGAACGACGTGCTTGGTCTGCAGCGCCAGCGTCGAGACGCCGTCCTCGGCCTCAGCCGCGGAAACGCCCGTGATCTTGTCGGTGGCGATCGAGACCGGAACGGTCGGCGGACGCAGGAACAGGCCGTCGATCTTCGTCGTCTGCAGATCAGAGGTGTACGACTGGATCTGCGTCAGATTCGCGCGTATCTCGACGAGCTTCTGATCCAGGGCGTTCCTGGCCTCGGTCTCCTTCTCCTTGAGGGCGACCTCGTAGTAGGCCTGCGCTGGATCGAAGGTCAGGGCGTCGAGCGCCGCAATCTTCTCGACGCCGGACGCGCCGGGGTTGAAGAAGACCCGCCACTGGTCGTACTTGGAGAAGCTCTCGTCGCCGGCCAGCTTGCCGGAGTCCGTGCTCTGTTCCTGTCCAGGAGCAGTCAATTCCGCATTCGCACGGACCGTCAGATTCAGCACCTGGCGGTCGAAGGGCTTCTCGGCGTTCAGGAGAACCCCGACGTAGCCCGTCGAACCGAAGGCGTAGAAGGAGCCGTTGATCCCGTTGGTGCTGACCGGCTCGCTGTTCAGTGAGGTGTCCGACCCGAGTAGGAATGCCCGGTAGTCTGCGGCGTTGTACGAGATCTGAGCGGTCGGGCTGAAGTGCATCATCACGAGCGCCTTGTTGCCGCTCTTATTGGTGTAGACCCCGTCGACGGTGCCGTCGAGATTCGTCTTCGATGTCTTGAAGTCGCTGGTGTACAGCGCCGTCTGTGAAAGCGAGTCACGCCCCGCCTGGTACGCCAAGGCCCCCGATCCACTGATCACGATCGCGCCCGTGACCGCGAAGATGCCGAAGAACACCCCAAAACGCTCGATCGCGTGGTGCGAGTCGAGCTTGAACTTCCTGCTGAAGGCCAGTGCCTTGTCCTTGATCCCCATGTTCTGCTCTCTTTCGTGCCTGTGCTGTGCCGCGGGCCCGGATATGGCGAACCGGGCTGGCGGAGGCCTTGCACCTCAACCGACCCGGTTCGCTCGACGCCTCTGTCCCCGGTCGTGTGCGCGGTTTGTGACGGCCTCTTACTTGGAAGGGCCGGTCAGGAACCCGGCGACCTGATCGACGGTCTGGACGATCACCGTGCCGCCGCCGAGGTCCGTGATGGTCTGCTGGCCGCCGGAGCCGACCGTCGAGATCAACGACCATCCACCGGTGCCCAGGGCTCCGCCGACGAGAATGAGGAGCGCGATCTGCCCCCAGCCATGTCCCTGGCCGTGTTGCTGACCACCCATCAGCTTCTTGATTAGGAGCACGCCGCCCCAGACCAGGCCGGCGGCGCCGATCAGCATGAGCAGCAGACCGCCCCAGAGCTGGATCTGGCTCTTGGCGTTCGTCAGGAAGCTGGTCAGGTCCCAGGCTGCACTCGGCAGGGAGGTCTGTGTGAGGACGGCTGCCTCGTAGATCTTCGTCATGGTTCTTTCCTCTCGCCTTTCGAATCATTCGGTGACATGACAGTGAGTCACAAGGAGACAAGCGCAGCCCGCTCATCTGCACTGGCGGCGATGGAAGCTGGAGTGATCGGTGGCATGCTGTCGACTCCCCCGCTGGCTCGTATGCGTGCACATCTGAAATGACTAATCTACCCCATTCGGCTAGTCAATCACAGGGCCACTCGAAAGGCGCATCAATAAGGAGTCGAAAGAGGCTCGGAAACGAGGTGAATCGACGCCGTGACGCACGGCCGCAGGAACGCGATGGCGGCCTGTGGAATCCGCAGTGCGAGATGTGTAATGTGCTGCTCCAGCACTACTTACGACGCCGCCTGCTCGATTTCGAGGCAGGCCACCCCCACACACCCCGTCGATCGCGATCTTGACCAGGAAGTACCGAACCGTCATGAATCCACTGCCCGGAGACCTTTTCGCCCGCCGACTTCGTCAAGAACGCGAACGCCTCGGCATCAGCCAGGCAGAGCTCGCGCGCCGTATGGCCGCGCTGCTCGGTTCGAATGTCGACTCCACCGCCATTACGCGCATCGAGCAGCAGACCCGAGCAGTCAGACTCGACGAAGCGGTCACCGCGGCCGAGGCTCTCGGGGTCCCTCTGATCACGCTGGTGAGCGACAACTACGCCCGCGAGAACGAAGCGGAGATCCAGAATCAGCTCGCCGAGCTCGCCCTGGCCGAGCGGGAATGGGAAAAGCAGCGGCAGAAGATCCTCCAGATCACCCAGACCATCCAGCAGCTCTCTGCCGAGCGGGAGGCCTTCCGCTCCCACGCGCTGGACGTCGACCCGGACAACGCCGGCGACTACAACCTCGACCCTGAGACGCAAGCCGCTCTCGACGCCCGGATGCGTGATGCCCGCAACAAGCCGGCCGGGGAGGGCACAGGCCCAGGCGCGTGACGCTGTTGCGGGCGGCCGGGTTGAACCCGCGGTCGTAGACGTTCACCGTCTCGGGTTTCCGCCGCCGGCAGGCTCTGGCCGGACTCGCTGCCGCAGGACCGGCATTGGGCCGCGACGAGCAATGCTCAAGACCTAATAGCTGTGCACGGTGACGGGTGACCCCTACTCAAGACCTGGAGCCGGACTCCTCTCCACAGGCAGAGGGCCCCGTCACTGTGCACCTGCCGAAGCACGTCGAACATCTCCACGATGACGTCATGACCGTGACCCCACGCCGCTCTCGTACGGGCGATCTCGGCCGCTTCCGCCGCGGCAGAGCGGCGCCTCTGCTTCGTTCCTTCTGTCACGAGAACCAGCGCCTGACCCAGTAGAACCCGGAAGACCTAGCGGACTCAGGGGCGCATCACCCCTGAAGCGGAAGCCGCGATCTTCGCCCAGGCCGACGAGCTCAACCCCCGCATCGCCGAGATCCTCGAGCAGTACAGCTAGGCTCGTAGGCATGGGAATCGACTGGGAGAACATGCTCGGCACAAGCGGCAACAGCCTCAACGATGCCTACGACAGCGCGGTCTCCGCGGTCATCTACAGTGAGGACCCAGGGGACAACCGTTGGCCACTCCCAGTCGGCGAAGAGCACGACGACTCAGACGGCCTGCGCTGACTCAGCACACACACGAAAACGCCCCGGTGAGCCGGGGTGTTTCGTTGCCTCGGAGGCCGTGTCAGGTCAGGGGTCAGTCAAGAGGCGGCCGAGCTCGACCCTGCGCTCCTTGGGGAGTTCTGGCCAGCTCGCGACGAGTTTCGCGGCCAATGCATTGAGGTCGTCTTTGACCTGTTCCTCTACCTGCTCGTCGGGGCGGGAAGCGATGACCGGCATGGCCAGCGGCTGCAGGTCCGACTTGCGGATCTTCAGCTTGCCGCCGACCCGGACAGCGGGCATCTCGTCATCGGTAATCCGCTTACGGATCGCGATCGAATGACCGTAGTCCGCGTCCTCCTGCAGCTCACGCATGTCGCACCGGCGCTCGAGTGTCGATGGGGTCGGCATCAGAGACCTCTCGTTCATAGATGAGTTGTCTCGTGTGTCCGCGCTCTACGCGGCGAGCTCCGATCGAGTCCGTCCCTCGTCCCGCGACCCTTCCGAGTCTTCAGCGGTCTGGCATCTGCCTGGATCGGTAGCACCATTGGGTGCTGCCTTGCCCCCAGGCTACGCGATCTTCCTGCTATTGCAACAGATTGTGGCGTGAGTGGTGTGATTTCAGCACTGCATCTGACTTGCCGTGAGCTGTACGATCAGCTTCAAAGACCGCCGCGCAGCATTGATGACGTTGTGAGCGATCCCGTACACCGCGACTCGTGCAGGGTTCGCCAGGCCTCAGCACAGAACGGTGTTCTCGTCGTCGTCCAGTCGTATCTCGGTGTGCCAGTCCTCGGCCACCACCAGGTGTGGGCCGCCCCAGTAAGCTCGCGGTCAGCCCGCCCCTCGGCGGGGCTTTGACCATGTCGAAGGACAGCGACGAGCGGTGATCGGCTTCCGTAGATCCCACGCCAGCGCGGGACGAGAGGCCGGTACGGATCACCACGGCGGCGTACGGTCGTCGCATCCCGTGCTGATGCTGCTCGGTACGGAGAACCAGCGAGCGCCCCGCCGGAAGACTTAGGTTCTAGTGGTCGTCGCAACACCCCAGCTCAAGGGGTGCGATGGACTTCGAGATCCGGGAGAGCCGGAAGCCGCAGGGCTCGAAGAAACTGACGCGTGAGCGGGAGGCATACTTCCTGCTCATGCGTCAGGGCGTGAGCAGCAACACCGAGGCTTGCCGGATCCTCGGCATCAACCGTCGAACCAGCAAGCGCTGGCGCCACGGAACCAACCCGACCGGGAGCAAGAAGGGGGCACCGCCCGCCATGCGGCCGGCGGCGTCCCCGGCCGGTCCGTCGCGCTACCTTTGTGAAGCGGACCGCATCCACATCGCCGACCGGCTGTGCGAGAAGGCGTCCATCCGTCAGATCGCCGCAGAACTCGGCCGCAGCCCCTCCACCGTCAGCCGCGAGATACGCCGCAACGGCGCCCTCTGGCGCGGGACCGACTGGACCTACCGACCCTTCGCGGCCCAGCGCCGGGCAGACCTGCGTCGGCCCCGCCCCAAGCCCGGCACGATCGGCCAGGATGCCGAGCTGCGGGACTTCATCCAGGACCGCCTGACAAAGCGGTGGAGCCCCGAGCAGATCTGCCAGGCACTGAGGACCGACTTCCCTGACCGGCCGGAGATGCACGTGGTCCACGAAACGATCTACCAGGCCCTCTACGTCCAGGGACGCGGAGAACTCCGCCGCGAGCTGACCCGTGCACTTCGGCGGTGGTTGTCGACGAAGCCGGGCATCACAATCCGTTCGCTCGCGTCGATGACGTCGGCGTCGGGCGCGTCGATGTGCGGGGCGACCGCGATGATCTGGCCGTCCTCGATGAGGACGTCGCCGCGGGTCAGGTCGCCGAGCGCGGGGTCCGTGGTGACGACGGTGCCGCCGGTGATGAGGGTTTTCATGGTGTCGCTCCTTGCACGTACACGGTCGAAAGGGCGGTGGGCGGCCGGTGCCGGCCGCTGGGGTCGGTCCGGGGTCAGGCCCGGGCGGTGAGGACGTTGTCGGCCGCGGCGAGGGCGTCGGCGACGAGGTCGGCGGTGTCCTCGGTGCCGGCGGCCAGGCGGACCAGGCCGGGCGGGACGGCGGCGGTGATCTGCTCGTCGCTGAGCATGCCGCGCCACATGGAGGCGGGGTGGACGGCCAGGGACTCGACTCCGCCGAGGCTGGCGGAGCGCTGGGAGTAGCGCAGGTGGCCGAGGAAGGCGTCGGCCGCCTCGAAGCCGGCGGTGAACTCGACGCTGAGGACGCCGCCGAAGCCGCTCATCTGGTCGGCGGCGAGTTTGTGCTGGGGGTGGGAGTCCAGGCCGGGGTAGTGGACGCGGGCGACGGCCGGGTGCTCGGCGAGGGCTTGGGCGAGGGCCAGGCCGTTGTCGTTGTGCCGGGGCATGCGCAGCGGCAGGGTGCGGATGCCGCGCAGCAGCAGCCAGGCGTCGATCGGGCCGAGGGTGGCGCCGGTGAGCAGACTGGTGTCCCAGATGCGGTCGAGGGTGTCGGCAGGCCCGGCGAGGGCGCCGGCGGAGACGTCGGTGTGTCCGTTGAGGTACTTGGTGGCGCTGTGCCACACGACGTCGATGCCGAACTCGGTGGGGCGCTGGTTGAGCGGGGTGGCGAAGGTGTTGTCGGCCAGTGTGGTGATGCGGTGGGCATGGGCGAGGTCGGCGACGGCGCGCAGGTCGGTGATGTGCAGGAGCGGGTTGCTGGGCGTCTCCAGCAGGATCAGCCGGGTCTTGGGGGTGATGGCCCGCTCGAAGGCCTCGATGTCGCGCTGGTCGACCAGGGTGGTGGAGACCCCCAGGCGTGGCAGGAGGTTCAGCAGGACGGACGCGGTGCCGCCGTAGGTGGACTTCTGGCCGATGACGTGGTCGCCGGCCGAGACCAGCGCGGGCACGGCGGTGGTGATGGCGGCCATGCCGGAGGCTCGCGCCCGCCAGGAAGCGCGTGAGCAGCTCAATCGCCGCGGAGCGTCATGCTGACCGCGGTGATGGTGACGACCTGGGAAAGTAGTCTCCAACCGATTTCGTTAGCCTGGTCGAGTGCCGCCGCGTCGAGACCGTCAAGGCCCTTGTAGATTTCGCGAATCGCGACGTGCTCCCCGTCGCGCACGGCTTCCAAGAGGCGCAGCGTCTGCATCTTGAAGGGCATGCACGTCACCCCCGCCTGGAGACTGAGCTGCTCGACCGTCATCCGTGACGCGATGCCGACGAGCATGGACAGCACTTGATGGCACTCAGGGGCAGGTGGTGTGTCGGCTTCGCAGGCTAGGACCATGAGTGCGGCGCGGCACTCGGGCACGCCGGAGGCGACGGCCAGCCCCGCATGCAGCCCCACGTCGTGCAAGGTCCTGGCAATCACCTGGGGGTGAAGGGGCCGCTTGACCGAATACGCGTGGATGGATTGAAGGTGTTCCAGGGCATCGTTCCATCGGTTCTGATACATCAGTGCCTCGGTGAGGAACCCTCTTAGCTGGAGGCGCTGCGGGCCGCGCAGACCGTCGTCCTCAAGGAGCGTTCGGCAGCGTTGCTCGACTTCCTCGTCGGTCATGAGGTCGGCAGTCAGGGCATTATCGATCCGGTCAATCTCGCGCTGAATGCGCGCGGACGGGGTGGTCAGCATCCGTTGGCTCAGCGAGTCGAAATCGGCGGCGAGGGCTTGTACCTCTGGCTCCGGGGTGCCATGGCCAGTGTGACTGCGGAGCACTGTCAGGCAGTTGGCGACGGCCAGGGACGCATCCTGGGGCCGGGAGTCGGCTAGTTGGAAGGCGAGGTCTCGGGCGCGCTGTAGATGGTGCAGCCACACTGCCGACGCTTCACCAGTGTTTCTCAGTACGTCCGCGAGTTGAGCCCGGGTCTTCAGTTCAAGCACGGGCGCGGGTTCCTTGCGAGCCAGCAGATACTCCAGCTCGCTCTCGAATGCCTGCCGGGCGTCGTCCAGCTCCCCCCGCATCACGTAGGTGCCGGCCAGGTTGCCCCACATGACCGCCATCGTGTCCGTGGAGATATCGAGTCGGCTGGCATGGTCGGCGAGGCTCTGCACGTGCGGCAGGATCGCCAGGAGGTGCTCGTCGTCATCTGCCTCAATGAACGCCGTCAGCCATCCCTGCGCGTGGTACGCCGCTTGACTGAGGATCTCGGACATGTCGGTGCGGCTCTCCGCTAGCGTGCGCATGACGTGCTGCACGATCTCGTTGACGTTGATCGTGTCGTCGATGCCCTCGCAGTGTACGGCGGACCGTTCTTGCTGAGGCAGCGTGCACAGCGGCTCATCGCGCCGGGCCAGCGACTCGGTACGCAGTGCGCGATGCATCTCGTGGGCAGTGAAAGGGACCTGGTCCTGCAGGCCGCAGACCTTTGGATGGCGAAGGCCCGACCGGACGGCGTCGTAGCTGGACACCAGGGTGGAAAAGTAGAGCAGCCAAATTGGGATCTGCCGGGAGGCGAAATAGGCCGCCCGCAAGAGTGCGAGGGCTGCGCCTTCGGACGCTGGCTGCAACTCTTCCTTGTCGATCAAGCGTCCCAGGGCCAGCCGAATGGCTCCGACCAGTGTTTCGGGGTACCCGTGCGGAATGGCGTATTGGTCGTTCAGCGCCAGATCACGGATCTGCTCCAGATAGCGGCCCGCTTCCCTGAGCCCGAGCTCGCAGCCGGCAAGATGGCCGCAGGCGAGCTCGATTGCCAGTGGCCAGTATTCGAGCTGTTCTGCGAGAGCTGCCGCCGTCTGCCGGCTGGGGGCATCCCAGTCTTCCTCGTGGTGCAGGCGCATCCTGATCAGCTCTGTGGCCTGATCGGGAGTCATGCTCTGGATCGCTACTCTGGCTTGATGGGTTGCCCAACTGACCTGGTTGGTGGAGGTGATGAGGACGTGGCCGCGTCCGCTGGTCGGAATCCAAGGGTCCACCACACGCCGGTCGACGACATTATCGATGATCATGAGCCAGGGGCGTGCCGAGGAGCTGAGCTGCGCGCGGACCCGGTCACGGAGCCGTCCGCTGTTCGTATCTGGGCCGTCGTCCGTGCGACGGGGTAGCCAGTCATGAATGCTCTGAAAAGAGGAGCGTAGGGACGTGCTGTTCTCGCCGTTCACCCAGAAGACGTGGTCATAGGAGTCGGCCAAGTCGTAGGCGTAGTCGGCGGCGGTACTCGTCTTGCCGATGCCGGAGGGGCCGAGTAGAGCGCAGGTGGGTACCGTGCGTTCCCGTCCACCGCTCGTCAGGGCCGCACGGATCCGATCGATGATATCCGGGCGGGGGATGTCTGGTGGATCCGGCACTGGCCCCACCATGATGCCCCAGTCGAACTCACCGAGCTCATACGCCAGTTGGTGCCCGGGGGTGAAGAGTTCCGCGCGGAATTCCGCCAGGGCGAACGCACTGTCGAACTCACCCGAAGCGCGGCGGTGGATCTCGAATGCCAGATAGTTCGTGAGACGGCCGGCCGACTCATGGCCAAGGCCGCGGCAGTGCTCGTTACGGAGTCGCCGCATGCGCTCCCGGAGCTGATCACGCAGCTGATGCCGCTGCCTGGAATCGACCGAGATTCGTGCGCGGCCCATCCGGTTCAGCTCGTCATCGCTCATTCTCGCCGGTTCGTCGCGCCAGCGGCTGCGGTCCAGCAACCGCTGGAGACGCTCGCGGAGCTCGTGTGGGTCGTCGAGGCTTAAGGCCCGGTTCAGCTGCACCGCTTTGGGGTGGAGCCGCATATTTGTGATCAGTCGATACGAGCCTGCTCGCGGCCGTGCGCGGAGCATCCGAAGCAGGGTGCCGAACGCGTCAGGAGCAGACATCTCTGTACCTGAACCGCCGGACTTGACCTGGACTGCATGCACGCTGCCGCGGTTCTGGTCGACGAGTTCGAAGTCGATTGCATCCGGGTCCGTCGAGTCTTCATCCGGGGTGATGACGGGTTCGATCAGCACCGCAGCAACTCCGGGGAAGCGGTTATCCGTGACATCGAGGAGCGCTTCCAGCGTTACGAGGTATTGGTATTGGAACCCATCTGCTGCCGCCTGCCCGCCGCGCTCCGCCACCCGGTGCCCCTCCCGCCGTATGAAGGTATCCAACCTATCCGGCACCTCGGACATCAGCTTCGCGAGACCGTCCATGACGCCGCCGCACTGCTCTGATCGCGAGGCCGCATTAGCTTCCGACCCTGATCAGGACGACATGTTGGCTGTGGTGAACAATGCCGCCCCGCCGCGTTCGTCGTGACCACTGTTGCCCGCAGTACGGCCCTTTGGCCAGCGGCACTGCGCGACGCTTGCCCTTCGAGGCGCAGCGACGTTCCTCGCGTCGCCGTGCCCAGTTCTCCAGCATTTTCTGCTCGTCGTGCATCTCAGCATCGTGGCGCAGATGCGGTGGCCGCTGTCACTGGCTTGGCCGGACAGCACCGTGATCTTGACGAACCTGAGCCCGTACCGCGTTGGTTCCGGTATCACTACGCCGACCCGCAGGGCGCCGACTTGACGCGTGAAACGGCGCGATAGAGCAGGCGCTTAGAAGGCACTGGGCGGGTGGAGGAGATGGGTGGCTCTGACCTGCGCAGATGCATCCGGTTGCTAGTTGTTGCCGAAAACTTTGTGCGTTTTTGGGATGGCGAGTACGTGGAGGGTGACGGTCAGGGGGCCTCGAAGTCGGCTCTTGCCCACACGGATGCAGATGCGAGCGATAACATCTGCAGGTCCATAGTCCATTCGGGGGGTCGCATGTCGTCACGTGTTGTCTCGTACGCGCTCGATGAGCAGACTACGGTCGGCTTTGAGATCGAGGTTGGTGACAACTTCCATCCCGTAGGCACGGAGACCGCGATCGCCCGGGTCCGCGAGGCTGTCGAGCCCGCGGTGCAGGCAGCACGGACCGTGCTCGAGCAGGTTGCGGCCATGAAGCCCGGCGAGGTTCAGTTGAAGTTCGGCATCAAGGTCAGCGGCACCGCTAACTGGCTGATTGCCAAGGCTGCGACCGAGGCAAACTTCGAAGTCACTCTCACGTGGCGGGATGGTGCGGTGCCGGCTGGGCAGTCGGACCCTCAGTAGCGAGGCATGACGGGGCACGCGGCGCGGTATTACGGTAGGCCGGTCATGGATAATCAGCCCAGCAGGCCTGTGAACGACTCCTGGGTTGCTGCCATCCATCACACCGAAACCGACGAATTTTCGCTCGGGTCTGCCTTTGTGTTGGACTCCCGCCGGGTCCTCACCTGCGCCCATGTGGTGCGCGCCGCCGCCGATGCAGGGGCTGCGCTCTGGGTTGCCTTTCCCAAGGCCGAGGAGAACGACACGGCACGCATCTCGGTCAGCGAGATTGTCCTGCCTCCTGCCGGGCTTCAGCGCTCTCAGGATGCCGCGATCCTTCGACTGACCAAGCCGGTCCCAGCTACCCGCGTACCCCGGCTGCGCTGCCCTGTCCCGGCCGATATGGTCAGCCGCGACTGGTGGGCGTTCGGATTCCCCGGAGGCGAACTGCTCGGCAACTCGGCTGCCGGTGTGATCGGTGAAGCCCTCGGCTACGGCTGGGTGCGGCTTGATACACACTCCCGATACACCGTCAAATCAGGTTTCAGCGGATCGGCGATGTGGTCGCCCGAGTACGACGCAATCGTCGGCATGGTCGGCCAGGCGAGCGGGGACGGCGATGCCCGTGCGCTGTCGCTTTGGCAGATCAACCGGATCTTCCCCGAAGAGGGGATCGCTGGCCTTGCCACGTGGACGGTTGAGGCGGCTGGAGAGTCCGCTCTCGCCTCTTGGGGATGGTCGCTGGGAGACGATCCCGAGGCTGGCCGCCATTGGCGCCCGCGCGCCCGCGGCGTCAGCATCGAGACGGAGAAAGGGTTCCGCTTCCGCGGTCGGACTGCTGCCCTCAACGCCATCGTCGGCTGGATCAACGACCCTCCGGCCCGAAAGGCGCTCGTCGTAACCGGGTCGCCTGGCGTGGGTAAGTCAGCTGTACTGGGCCGGATCGTCACCACGGCGGACCGGGAGATCGCGGCCAGGTTGCCGACGGACGACACCGCCGTACGAGCACCCGTCGGCTCCATTTCGTGCGCAGTGCACGCCAAGGGCAAGACAGCGCTTGACGTCGCCGTCGAGATCGCTGCGGCGGCTTCGGCGGCGCTCCCCGATGACATCGAGTATCTGCCGGAATATTTGCGCGAGGCGCTGAAGGGTCGTTCTCATTCCGAGAGTCATTCCCCGTCCGACCAGGACTACTGCGCGCCCGATTTCACTGTGGTCATCGACGCGCTCGACGAGGCGTCTACCCCCCAGCAGGTGCGGCTGATCATTCGACGGATCGTCACCCCGCTGGTCGAGACATGTAATGACCTGAATATTCGGGTGATCGTGGGCAGCCGGCGTCGGGACGATTCCGGTGATCTTCTCGCCTCATTTGGCCGTGCCCTGTCATTGGTTGATCTCGACCAGCCCGGCTTCTTCGAGCAGGAGGACCTGAGATCTTACACCCTCGCCACGCTCCAGATGGTGGGTGACGAACGACAGGACAATCCGTACGCCGATGACGCCACTGCCGAGCCGGTCGCCTGTCGCATTGCTGCCATGGCCGACCGTAACTTCCTTGTGGCTGGCCTGGTGGCGAGGGCGCACGGACTGCACGACCGAGAGGCGGTCCTGCCTGAGGACATCTCTTTCATCCCCACCGTGGATGGCGCACTTCGCGACTATCTTGACCGGATCCCACCCTTGCATGGTTACTCTGCCGGAGACGTGCTTACTGCCCTCGCCTTTGCCGAGGCCCCGGGCTTCTCGCTCTCCCTGTGGCAGATGGCGATCACCGCACTTGGCGGACCTGTCGTCCCAGACGGCACCCTCGCTGCCTTTGCCCGTTCCTCAGCCGCGAACTTTCTCGTGGAGACAGGCGGTAGCGAAAGACGGGACACTGTCTACCGGCTCTTCCATCAGGCCCTTGACGACACCCTGATCAGTGCCCGAGCTGAACTGCATACCCGTCGCGAGGACGAACGGGCGCTCGCCCGAGCCATGATCGCCGAGGGAGAACGGACCGGCTGGATGGAGGCTGATTCGTATCTCAAACGATCGCTCCCTGGTCACGCTGAGGCCGGGGACGTACTGGACGAGCTGCTGACCAAGGAGGTGTATCTCCTCCATGCGGATTTGCGTCGACTGCTCCCGGTGACTGACCGTGCGGTCTCCGACCTTGCCCGCACCAGAACCAAATTCATCCGGCGTACCCGCCAGGCATTCAACGTCAACCCCAGCCAACGGATCGCCCTTTTCAGTGTGACGGAGGCGCAGCAGCGTCTTGGTCGGGTCTACCGCGACCTGCCCCTGGCCGCGCCCTACCGCGCCCGCTGGTGCACCGTAGTTCCCGGTACAGAGGAGGCCGTCCTGGACGGCCACACGCGCTGGTCGTACGTCCTGCGTGCGTTCACTCTGGGAGGTCGGGAGCTGCTGGTGAGCGCAGGCGGTGACCGCACTGTGCGGATCTGGGACCCCGTGCTTGGCGAAGTCCTGCACGTGATGGAGGGACACACGGATGAGGTCCGGTCCATTGTCTCCGTAAGAATCGGGACGGTGGAAGCCCTCGCCTCCGCCGGCCGGGACGGGACGATCCGCTTCTGGGACCCCCTAGTGGGGGAGCCCTTGCACGACATCGACGGAGATGCGGGCGGGTACTCCGCGCTCTGCTCCTTCACTCAGGATGGACGGCCCCTGCTAGCAGCGGCGAAAGCGGCGGGAGCCACGATCCAACTGTTCGACCCCGTCACGGGCGTGCAAGTCACCGAACTCGACGGTCATGACGAGTGGATCACAGATCTTTGCGAGATTAGCGTGGACGGCGTCGCTTTGCTCGCCTCGTGTGGCGAAGACGGAACCGTACGCCTGTGGGATCCCACTACGGGAACCAGCCTGTGGACCGTGGCCCACGGGGGCTCGTGGGAATGGGACAGCAGGTGGACTCGGGCACTGTGCCCCATCCGAGTTCGTGGCCGCACGCTGCTTGCCGGTGCCGGGTACGACTCAGTGATTCGCTTCTGGGATCCACGCGATGGTAGTCAGACGGGACAGCTGCGAGGGCACGAGGCCCCCGTCCTCACTGTTTGTGCTACGTCACTTGACGGCAAATCGGTTCTGGTCAGTGCGGGGCAGGACGAGACGCTGCGGCTCTGGGATCCGCACACCCAGCGCCAGCTCGCGACGTGGCGCGGACACACCGGATCGGTCTACTCGGTCTGCGCTCTCCGCACCGGATTCCAAGTCAGGCTGGCCAGCAGCGGCGACGACTGCGCCATCCGCATCTGGGATCCAGCGACTGGCGAACAGCATGCGCTGGCCGAGAACGGCGAGGCTCAACTTTTCGATGCCGCCTGCGTGGTCCGTGTGGAATCCGGACTGCTCATGGCGACTGCTCGCGTTGGTGCGGAGGGACTCGACGTCCGGGATCCGGCTTCTTGGAACACGGTGCGCAGACTGCCCACTGACACAGTCAACGCGATCTGTACGGTGCCGCTCGACGGGCGGGCCCGCATAGCCGTTGCCGGGATGGGAATCGAGCTCTGGGATACGCAGACCGGTAACCGAGTCCGGGTACTCAAGCATCCGCGCAAGCGGTACACGGCCATTAATTCGATCTGCGCAATCAAGGTCGATGAGGCCCCCGTGCTGGTGGGGTCACTGGGGAGTTCCCTACATTTCTGGGATTTGTCACGGGAGCACGCTGTCCATGAATTCGACGTCGGCAGGGCGGGCGCGCGCGAGATCTGCCCTGTACCGATGCGTGGAAGGCTCGCCATCGCGGGCATCACCTTTGATGGGAGCATTGAAGTCTGGGATCCCGGTTCGGGTAAGCGCCTTGCTCAGTTGAGCACCAGCCGGGTGTCGCTCACTGCTCAGTGCACCGTCCGAGTCGGTGGGCGAGTGCTGCTTGCCACCGGCAACGAATTCGGTGTCATCCAGCTCTGGGATGTGATGACCCAGGAGCCGGTTGCTTCCCTCGAAGGGCACTCGGCCCGGGTAGCGCAGCTATGGGTCTCGGTCGTCGATGGTCGTACGGTGTTGGTGAGTGCCAGCGACGATCGGTCGCTGAGGGTCTGGGACCCAAAGGGCCCCGGGCCACTGCTGGACATCCCGGTCCACCACATGATCGGATGGGCAGCTCAGGCGGGCTCCGACATCACGGTGAGTCTGGATGCGGGAATGCTCGGAATCCGGCTCGATCTCTCCGCGATGGATGTGGGATGGGCCAGCCAAGGCCCCTCTGGGCACGGGGCATTTGTTCCGGATCCCTCGGTGCTGCCCCGCTCGACCCTTTCCTAAAAGCGGGAACCCGGATCTCTGCCCTGCATCACGCTTCGGGCCAGGCACGGGTGCGTGCGTTGCCCCAGCTTGGTGGGGCCGGAGTCGACACTTGCGTTGAGTGGACGTGGCATTGAGGCGGCACGGATCGGTTCATCAAGGGCGGCGATCGGCAGTGGCGGCATGACGAGGCTGTGAAGGCAGGGCACCAGATGCTGGCCCAGGTCGACGCACTGGCGGGGACGGAGTTCGAGGCCTTCGTCGTGGACTTGTGCCTTCGCGATGGGTGCACCGATGTACGGAGGGTCGGCGGCTCTCACGACAACAGGGCCGACGTGCTTGGATGCCTTCCCGATGGGCAGAGCATGGTGATCCAATGCAAGCGGTACACGCCCAAGAGCAAGATCCTCAGTCGGGAGATGCGTGACCTGCTCGGTGCGAAGGTGCACTTCAAGGCCGATGTGGCGATCTTCGTGGCCACGATGTACTTCGGCGGGCTGGCGGAGAAGGTCGCTGCGGAAAACGGCATCCTTGCCGTTCATCGTGATCACTTTGGACTGTGGCGCAACGGCGCCTCGTTGTCGTTGCTCGGCGCGGTGAACGGTCTGGGGCAGGGCGACCGCCGACACAGGGAGCGCTGGAAGGAGACGTATGGGTAGGAGCGTCTTCCACCGGGCGTAGCAGCCGGGGCGCCAGCCGTTTACCGGGCAGGTCGCTGAAGGACGGGTCCCACGCGCTGGTGGGCGGGCAGGAGACGGATCTCGGCGAACTGCCAGGGCGTCTTCGCGGCGGTGGCAAAGGCGGCAGGGCCTTCTGAAAGGCGGGTGAGGACGCCGAGGAGGAGGGTGTGGGAGACGGCCAGGAGGGGGCCGTGGCGTTGGGCGGTGTGGTGGAGGAAGGCGGCGCAGTGGCGGGCGCGGGTGTGGAGGTCAGTGAGGCTTTCGCCGTCTTCGCAGCGTAGGGAGGGGTTGGCGAGGCGACGGGCTCGCCAGGTGCGGTAGGCCGGCGGGTAGGTCTCGGTGGTGCGGCCGAGGACGATGCTCGGGGCGCGCCATTCGGCGAGGAGGCCGGAGGTGGCCACGATCGGCAGGCCCGTGAGGTAGGAGACGAGGGCGGCGGTCTGGCGGGCTCGGGGGATCGGGCTGGTGACGATCGCGGTGATGTCTTCGGGGAGGGGGAGGGAGCGGCACACCTGTTCACGGCCTTCCTGAGTGAGGGTGGCTTCGTGAGGGGCGTGGTGGCCGGGGCGGTGGCCTTCGTAGGCGCCGTGGCGCATGAGCCAGATGTCAGCCAAGGATCCAGCCTCCGTCGACGCGCAGGGTCTGGCCGGTGATGAAGCCAGCGTCGTCGGTGACCAGGAAGGCGACGGCTGCGGCGACGTCGTCCGGGCGCCCCCGGCGCTGGACGCACTGGCGGGCGAGCTGCCGGGCGGTCATGGCTTCCGGGTCGTCGACGACGGTGTCCTCGGCGGGGACGCGGATGGAGCCGGGGGCGACGCAGTTCGCGGTGATGCCGACGGGGCCGAGTTCGCGGGCGAGGGCACGAGTGAGTCCTTCGAGGCCGGCCTTCGCGCTGATGTAGCCAGTGAGGTCGTGGCGGCCCGCAGTGGCGAGGACTGAGCCGATGGTGATGATCCGGCCCCAGCCGGCGGCCGTCATGGCGGGGGTGAGCTCGTGGGTGAGGAGGTAGTGGCTGGTCAGGTTGGTGGCCAGGGCGTTGTCCCGGTGGGTGGGTGTCATCTCGGGCCAGGGGCGGCGGGGGTAGGCACCGGCGTTGCTGACCAGGATGTCGATCGGGCCGAGTGCGTCGTGGGCTTGGTGGCAGAGGGCGCGTACGGCCTCGTCCTCGCGGAGGTCGGCTCCCAGGGGGACGGCGGTGCCTCCGCTGTCGGTGATGTGGGCGGTGAGTTCGGCTGCGGCCTGGTCGTCGTTGAGGTGGGCGAGGGCGACGGTGGCGCCGTCGGCGGCGAGGCGGCGGGCGATGGTCGAGCCGAGGCCGCCGGTGGCTCCGGTGACCAGGGCGGTGCGGCCGTTCAGCGGGCCGGGCATGGCGACTCCAGTGGGCAGAAGTAGGTGGTGGGGGCGAAGGCGGGGCTCATGGCCTCGGCGAGCCGGGCGAGGAGGACGAGCCGGTCCGCGGGCGCCAGGTCGGCCAGGTTGTAGACGCCGAGGATGCGCATGGCCAGGAAGGGGCGGAGCAGGTTCGCCAGATCCGCGCCGGGCCAGAGGTGGCCCGCGATCGGCCGTACGAGCTGGTTCCAGTACGCGGTCACGGCGGCTCGCCGGGGCGCCGAGAGGCGCGGGGTGTACTCGATGTGGATGGTGCTGGTGGTGTGGTCGGCGTCTGCTCGCCGGAGTTTGGGCGCGTTGGCCGGGACGTGGGCGAAGGTGGCGGGGTGGCCGGCGAAGGCGGTCGGGTTGTACCTGGGTACGAGCCAGCCGCCGAGGGCGGAGGCGTACCAGAGGAAGTTCGCGAACTCGCCGGGGATGCTGTTCATCCCCGCGGTGTCGTAGTCGAACCACGCGAGCGGGTGGGCGAGGTTGACGTCGGTGGGGTCACCCTGGGTGAGTGCCGCCCAGACCGGTTCGGCCGTGGCGAAGTGGGCGTGGAGCCAGCGAAGGATGGAGGCCCAGTCCAGGTGGTGCCGACGGCCGTTGATGCTCAGGGTGTATGTGCCGAGGCGAGAAACCGGGACGTCGATGACACCGTCGGCGATCAGGAAGTCCTTGCCGGCGTAGTACGTGTCGAGTCGGCCGCCGGATGCCGCGCGGTCCCAATACAGCTTGCGGACGACGTGCGCCGGATCGGCCGGCCATGCCGTCGTGAGGATGACCTCGCGGTACGTGCTTGTGAGCTGGTCCATGTACGTGTGGAGGCCGTCGCTCGGCTCGTCCGCGTTGAGGAGGTCGAGCAGGAGCCCCTGATCGGTGCCGCCGGGGAGGCGTTCGTACGCGAGGAGGTGCCCGCCCGGTACGCGCAGGTGGGTGTGAAGGGCGGGTACGCGGTAGTGCTGGGCCAGGCGGGCGTGGCCGCGGATCTCCTCGCGGGCCTCGTCCGGGTTGCGGGTGTATTTCAGGAGCAGGGGGCGGCCGAGGAGGTCGACGGGACAGAGCAGATTGCGGGTGAAGCGCCGCACCGGACCGAGCCGAAGGGGACTCCGTCTGGTCATTACCTCACCTCGCTGAGCAGCCCGAGGCAGACCTGGGCCAGAGCGGCCGGCGGGAAGGCGCCCATGTGAACGTCCGTGCCCGGGGCGATGACGTCGCGGACGGGGCAGAGGTCGCCCTGGTGCATGCGGTCGGACAGGTCGGTGGCGACGGCGTGGTGGTGTGGCAGGCCGGTGCGCCACTTGCTGTGGCTGTGGCGCGCGTACAGGCCGACGACCGGCGGGCTGCTGCGGGCCTTAGCGGCGAGGTGGGTGAGGCCGGTGTCGTTGCCGACGACCAGGTGGCAATGAGGGAAGAGGCCGACGAGGGGGTCGGTTGGCACCGCGTCGAGGCGGAGGACCTGCACGTGGCGCCGAGGGGCCTCTGCCGTGATGCGAAGGCCGTCGGTCGAGTTGCCACCGATGAGCAGCAGTCGGGTCTGGGTCTGCTGGGCTTCGCCAATGTGCTCGGCGAGCTCGACGTAACGCTGGGCGGTGTAGTCCTTGCGCTCCGGCCAACTGGTGGCGGTGATCGCGGCGATGGTCAGACCGCCCAGCCAGCCCACCGAGCGCAGCTCCTCCACGAACTCGTTCGATCCAGTCACGAGGGTGGGAGCGAAGGGCGCTGTGCCAGGCAAGCGGATGCCGAGTCGACGCTCTAGGTGTTCTGTCTCGGGAGGTTGTGGACGGGTGATTCAGGTCTCGGCTGAGGGATCTTGAACAGGTGAGGGCCTTCCGGGTTCGGTGTGGATTGCGACGTCTACACCGACCGAAAGGCCCTCGTGCCCCACCGTAATGCACCCCTGACCGAGACCGGACGCCTGCGCCTGGCCCGCTGCGTGGTCGAGGACGGCTGGCCCCTGCGCAGGGCCGCCGAACGCTTCCAGGTCTCACCCACCACGGCCCAGCGATGGGCTGCCCGCTACCGGGCTGATGGTGAGGCCGGGATGACCGACCGTTCGAGCCGCCCGCACCACAGCCCGCGCCAGACCCCCACCCGCACCGAACGACGGATCATCAAGGTCCGAGTCCTGCGCCGGTGGGGACCGGCCCGCATCGCCCACCTGCTGGGTCTGGTGCCCTCCACCGTCCACCGCGTCCTGACCCGCTACCGGCTTGCCCGCCTGGCCCATCTGGACCGGGCCACCGGCCGGGTCATACGCCGCTACGAACGCGACCAGCCCGGTGAACTGGTGCACGTGGACATCAAGAAGCTCGGCAACATCCCCGACGGCGGCGGCCACAAGGCCCTCGGCCGACAAGCAGGCCGCAGAACCCGCTCAGGGGCCGGCTACAGCTACATCCACACCGCCGTCGACGACCACTCCCGCCTCGCCTACAGCGAGATCCACGGCGACGAGAAGAAGGAGACCGCCACCGCCTTCTGGACCCGCGCCCAGGCGTTCTTCACCTCGTGTGGCATCACCGTCGAACGGGTCCTGACCGACAACGGGGCCTGCTACAAGTCCCACGCCTGGCGCGACACCCTGACGGCGGCCGGGATCACCCACAAGCGAACCCGGCCCTACAGGCCGCAGACCAACGGCAAGGTCGAACGCCTCAACCGCACCCTGCTCGACGAATGGGCCTACGCCCGCCCCTACCGCTCAGAAGCCGAACGACGCGACGCCTTCCCGCAATGGCTACACACCTACAATCACCACCGCGGACACACCGCACTCGCAGGCAAACCACCCGCCAGCCGCGTCCCCAACCTCACAAGGCAATACATCTAGGGCCAGGTAGTAACGGGAGGGTAGGTCGGGGTGAGCGCGGCCGTCGCTCGACCAGCCCAGGCATCTTGGGGGTTCGAGGAGAAGGCACCGCAGCAGCCGAGGATCCGAGCATGTCGGGGAGCGCCTGGGGGCCTTCGATGCGCTGCTGGAGTTCGGCGATCTGGCCGGTGATGCAGCGGGCGTAGGTGGAGAACAGGACCGGGACGCTGTTGCCGGCCCATTCGGCGACCTGGGCGGGCGGGATGCCGTTGTTGAGCCAGGTGGTCAGGCAGGTGTGCCGGAGGTCGTACACGCGCTTGCCGACGGGTGAGTTGTACTCGTGCTCGGGCAGGACAGCCTCGCGGGCCTTGGCCCAGATGCGCCGGTAGACCGAGCCGGCCAGGAGGCCGCCCTTCTCTCCGGGGAAGAGCAGGTCGCCGGGCTTCAGCTGATCGCGCGCGATCAGGCCCCGAAGGCTCGTGGCCAGAGCAGGGTGAACGGGAACGGTGCGAGTGTCGCCGGATGCCCGGCCCTTGAGGTGGCGAGTCTCGTGGGTCTCGCCGTCATCGGTCCAGTGGCTGCCGACCTCGGGCTCTGCCGTGTGGACGCGGAGTTCGCCCCATCCGGTCTCCGGGAGGACCGCGTCCTCGACTCGCAGGGCGACCGCTTCCTCCGGGCGAAGGCCGGCGTAGTACAGGGTCGCGAAGAACACGGTGAGCCGATGGCCGGTGCGAGGGCGGGCGGCGATCCAGGTGAGCAGGGCGGCCACCTGCTGGAGGTTGAGAAGGGATCGTTTATCGACGGTGCTGGAGGCTTTCGGGGCGGCATTCTCTTCCTTTCCCTTGGGCATGGGGTTGACTCGGAGGACGTTCTGGCGGACGGCGTGGCGCAGGGCCACATTGAGGATGCGGCGGTACCGCTTGGCGGAGCTGGCAGCGGCCGGCGTGCCGTCGAGGACGGTGTCGAGCGCGTGAAGGACGGCGTCGACGTGCTTGGTGTCCTCCCAGGCGCTCATCGGGAGCGAGTGACGCCGGATCCACGCCAGGACCGCCCGGTACTCGGAGGGGACATCGTCCCGACGGTTCTTGTTGAAGGCGTACTCGCGCAGCGCCTTGCGGACGTCGACGCCCTCGTACTGGACGGGTTCGGCCCGGAGAAGGGCGAGCGTGACCTTGGTCAGCGCCTTGGCGGTGCTGATGCGGTTGTTCGCCGAGATGCGGGACCACTTCGTGTCCACGTACTGGAGGGCGAAGTCGTACCAGGTGATCTCGGTGGATGGCGTGGCGTGGGAGGCAGGCCGCGGCCGGGACGACGCCGCACTCGCGGAGATCAAGCCGAGTCGGCGCCTGCGCCGGGTCCTCGCCTTCGGCGGGTTGAGCGAGTGCGGCAAGAGCACCAGCGCCGAGTTCGTCCAGCGCACGTGCGGCGCCCAGCGTCTCAAGATCGGCTTCCTGCTACGGCAGGCGGCCCACCGGGAGGGTCTCGCGGACCCGTACGCGCTCTCGGCCCGCCGGCAGGCCAAACTGCTGCTCGGCGAGCTGAACCGCTTCGCGGACGCCCACGTCGGCATGAGGCTGTTCACCATCGAGTCCGTCCACGACGACGCCTCGATCACCGAGCTCAAGCAGCTCATGGGCGACACGCTCCAGATCGTCTACCTGGACGCCTCCTTCGCCGTACGCGTCGAGCGGTCCGGCACTACGGCCCAGGCCGTCGCAGCGAAGGACGAGATCAAGATGAGCCGCGGTGCCCACCAGGTCGCCGCACTCGCCGACCACGTGATCGACAACACCGGCAGTATCGCCTCCCTCCGCGCCCGGCTCCTGCGTATCGCCGCCCCGCCCGCCGCCACAGCGCTGCGCGAAGCCACCCCGTACGGGCTGGGCCTGTCGGCCGCCGTCGCCTCGG
Organism: Streptomyces sp. NPDC104309; assembly: GCF_055584025.1. Taxonomy (NCBI): domain Bacteria; kingdom Bacillati; phylum Actinomycetota; class Actinomycetes; order Kitasatosporales; family Streptomycetaceae; genus Streptomyces; species Streptomyces sp. NPDC104309. The sequence goes on from NZ_JBVJMV010000036.1 coordinate 81,765, forward strand.
CGACGGCCGACTTCACCGACGCGGTACGGGCGTACGGATCCGGCGTGCGGCTCGTCGCCCTGACCGGCAGCCCCGGCGAGGGCAGCTGGATCGCTGGCTGGTCCGACCTGGACCTTCTGGTGATCGCCGAACACGAGGCCATCGGGCGGGTCCACGAGGCCCTGGAGGAGTACCGGACCGCCCTGGGCGGTGCGGCCTCCCTCGGCCCCACCCTCGTCACTCCTGGCGAACTGACCGCACGGCGTCTCACCCCGCGCCTGGCATTCGTCCTCCACCAGCTCCAGCAGGGCAGCCCCGTCCTGCACACCGCGCCCGGCCTCGAACTGCCGACGATCGACCGAGGCGAACTCGCGTTCGCTGCCGTCCGCGAACTCCCCCAAGTCGTCCTGACCATGCGCCGCCTGCGCGCCGATGCGAGGCCGACCACCCTGCGGCAGCTCTACAAGCACCTCGTGCTCGCCTGCCGCCTCATCCTGCGCGAGCACAACCAGTGAGCACTGTGCATCGTGAAGTTGCAGGTCACGGGTCTGGTGTGCGCGGGGTTCGGGATGCTCGTGCTGGTCGTGGGCGGATGGCTTCGGCGAAG